>JARDZZ010000029.1 GCA_029240595.1 Nitrospira sp.
ATCAAACACAATGCGGACCTTGTCGCTGTGATCTCCGATACGAATTTGTTTCACCAGGCGGTGCCCGACATTCAGAGTGGGTCTGTGGATCTCGGAGGAGACTCGTGGGATATCCACGACCAGTCGACGCTCGTCTACTCGGAGCGCTTCGTGCAGTAGTGAACCATCACCGGAGATAGTCACGCTGACGGCATCGGCCTCTTTTTTGACATCAATCCCTGTCACGACGCTGGCCAGCCGTCTGTCGGAGGCTCCCTGGTCGATGCCGGGGCGGTTCATGGACACGCCGGCGTTCACATCCGCGGAGGCCCCCGTCGAGGGGATGGCCATAGGCAAACTGACCGCGGCCAAGGCAGATAGGATTCGAACCGTCGTCGACGCGTGTCTCTGTATGTGTGTCATTCTAGGCCCTCTTTGGGATGAAGAAGCTTGACGTACTCGCGCTCCTGTTTTCTGCCATACACGTCGGTAAACCGCTCTTGCACGATAATCCCTTTTTCGGTAACCGCGCTGACCACGCCGCTATTGGGTCCGACCCTGGTGCCCTTTCGAACCGTGTACCCGTTTCCATCGGGTGTCTGCACCATCGCGGTGTATCCGTATGCGCCCCAGATAATCGCAATGAGATTCAAATCCGTCAGCCCAATGCGCTGTAAGGGCGGCAATGTGGGATCGGTCTGACCTGGAGCAAGCTGGCTGAGGACGGGCGAGAACGGATCCCGACGTCCGGCCGGATCGTAGCCCCCGATCGGAAAGGGCGGCGCGCCCGGCAATGCATCCGTCGGAGCGGCAGCGAGATCAGGTGACAGCGTCAAGGCTGACTGCGGCGGCTCCTTTGTCAGATCATTAGGCGAGGGCACTTTCAAGGAATCTTGTCTGAGCGGAGCAACTTGTCCGAGATGGGATGCGAGGCCCGGCTCAGCCAATGACCGTCCCATCATCGCGAGCAAGAGCATACAGCCGAACAATGTCCCGAGACCGCCGATTTTAACCATGTGATCCACACGCATCCTTCAGCATTCCTTACTTCGGCGCAGGCGCAGGTGCCGCAGCCACTTTCACATCCTGAGGCGCCGCATAGGCCACCAGATCGAACACCGTCTGTGTGACCACGCGGCCCTTTTCCGTTTTTGGCATGCCCATCTTCAAATTGGACACCGTGACAATTCTCGGCAGCCCGTTAATCCGGTCGAAAAACAGCGCCGCCGTGTGGTAGCCCCCCGTCACCTCGACGTTTACGGGCAACCGCACGAATAACTTGGAAGGATCCTCGCTCTTGGCGCCGGGCTTCCAGAGCTTGATGTCCAGACCCAGCTTGATGCCGAGATCCGACACTTGCTTCAACAACATGACGGCTTCTTCTTCCGGCGGGAGGCGCTCCTTTTTCTTTGCCAATTCGATCTCCAGCTGTTTGCTGGCGGCGATGAGTTCATCCAGATGCTTGACTTTGATGGTCAATGTTTGGATCTCGGTATCCAGCTTGCCCACTTCGCCTTCCAGAGCAGCGATCTCCATCGACTTCGGCTCGAAGACGTAGTAATAGAACATCACGACGATTCCGGCCAGCACGAGAACCATAAACGCGACCTTTTGCATCAACGGGATGGTTCGTATGGCCTCGAGATTCATCGCCGGCAAGTTCATGCTCGCTATCCTTTCAAGCGGAAGCCCAACTTGAACTGGAACAGGCTGATTTGGCTCTCAACGGCAGCCCGGCTTTCCTGAAGATTGATGTCGGAAAAATAGTCGGTACGGCGCAGATTGTTGACGAACTCGACCACGTCGTCGTTGGTCAGGGCGCGCCCTTCCAGTTCGATGCTTTGTCCCGTCACGCCGACCTTCACGAGCCAGAGTTTCAGTGGTTCCAAGCTGTGACTGACATGATCCATGACTTTGACAGGACCCACACGTGACTTCTCGAGTTGATCGATAATGCGGTTCTTGTCTTCAAGTTGCTTTTTTCGCAGCTCGAAGTCCGACACTTGCTTGACCTGTTCCTTTAGCTGCGCCACCTGCTTCTCTTTTTCCGATTTTTCCGTCTGGCGCGTCGCAATCTCATCATCGAGGGATGCCGAATACCACCAGCATGCACTCAAGGTGATGACCAACAACCCGACGCCCAGAAGCACTTGAGCCCGCACGTCGTATTGCGGTTTTGCCTGACGTCCCTTTGGTCCTGCCGACAGTAGATTGATGCGAATCATCGATCGCCTACCGATCTGAGGGCCAATCCCACTCCAACGGAGGCCATCGAAGCCATCTCGGCAAGCGTCGTCTGGTCGAAGTCGCTGCCGGACGTGTCAACTTCCGCGAACGGATTGGCCACCTCGACAACGGCGTGCATCCGATCTCGCAACTGTTTTACCAGCCCAGAGACTTGCGCTCCTCCTCCGCAGAGGAGCACTTGTTGTACTTCACCTTCAGCCGCTGTCGACTTGTAATAGTCGATCGTGCGCGCGATTTCAGAGGCCACTTCGGCATTCACGCTCTCGATCACGCTTTGGGCAGCGGCCGCCTGGTTATTCCCGGAGGCTTTTCCACCTTTTTTCAGTTGTTCCGCTTCTTCATAAGAGAGCCCCAGCTCCCGCTGGATGGATTCCGTATAGCGGTTACCGCCGATCGGAATGTCGCGCGTGAAGAGCGACGTTCCTTTCGAGACGATGTTGATATTCATGACGCTGGCACCGACATTCACGAGAGCGGTCGTCTCTTCCTGGGACATCGGATAGTTGATCGCATGCATGTTTTCGATCGCAAATGCGTCCACATCCATCACCAACGGCAGGAGTCCGGCACCCTTGACGAGCTCCGTCAACTCGTTGATCTTGTCTTTCTTGGCGGCCACAAGAATGACCGACATTTCCGCTTCACCAGATCCGTCACCTTCCGACGGCGGAAGCACATGAAAATCGATATTGACTTCATTAATGTCAAAAGGAATGTATTGCTCTGCGGCGAGTTTAACCTGGCCTTCCAGCTCGTCGTCCGGCATCGGAGGCAAACTGATTTTCTTGATGATGACCGCATGGCCAGAAATCGAAACCGCCACCTGCTTGACCTTGACATTGAGTTCATCAAATAGTGCCTTGATGGCCGAGACGACCTGGCCTTCATCCATCACCGTGCCGTCCACGATGACCTCGGGTTCCAAGGGCTTAAAGCCGAACTTCTGCAACACATAGCGCCCACGGTTCTCCTTGAGCTGAACGAGCTTGATGCCGCTGGAACCGATGTCCAAGCCGACCAACTGCCGCTTGGGAGTCAGCAGCGAAAAAATGTCCTTATCGACGAGGCTTTTCAGTGAATTCAGCATATGTGCCTCAAACTGTACATGACTTCTTTCTCAGCGCAAATCTTTTTGCATTTTTCCAACACGCATCCGATAGAGGCGTCACATTTCAGACGATGGCAAAGAGGCAACACGCACCAAAGTGGCTTCAATATTGGTGATTCTTGCGCCGCCCCCTAAGTATAGTCCATGTGTCCTCACTGTCAAGAAAAGCGGGCAAAGGGGCGTCGACGAGGATGCTCGGAGGCCAAAGAACAGAGGAGAGCGACCTAGGGCTTGGTGAGATCGCGGTGAGAGAGAGTGACGTGATGCCCGGCCGAAGAAAAACTTTCGTGCAGCCGCTTGGCAATGACGACTGAACGGTGGCGACCGCCCGTGCAGCCTATCCCGACGTTCAAGTAGCTCCGCCGCTCGCGTTCAAAGAGGGGGATCATATAGGTGAAGAACTGCTCCAACCGATCCAGGAAGCCCTTGGCATCCGGATCATCGAGCACATAACTCCGAACCCGGGGATCCTCGCCCGTGAGCGGCTTCAGATCGGGGACGAAATAGGGGTTGCGCAAGAACCGAACGTCGAACAACAGATCGATGTCGTACGGCACGCCAAACTTGTAACCGAATGTGATCAACGAGATGGTCAGGCGGCGGGCGGATAGTTCCTGGCTGAAATGCCGGCTCAGTAAATCGCGCAAATCATGGACGCTGAGATTCGAGGTGTCGATGATGCGATCGGCGTGCGCCCGAATTTCCGCCAACCGCTCTTTTTCGAACCGCACGCCTTCCAGGACAGGCAACTCGGGCAACAACGGATGCGGTCTGCGGGACTCCGAGAAGCGACGGACGAGCACGGGATCACGGGCTTCCAGAAACAATAACTCGACGGAATGCCCGAGGTCCTTGATCCGCTGCAGGATGCCGGTCAAGTCGGCAAAGAACACCCGCTCCCGAATGTCGATGCCAAGCGCGACATTTTTGATCTCGCCGCCCTGCTGGTGACAGAGTTCAACGAAGGTGGGAAGCAACGCTGGAGGAAGGTTATCAACGCAGAAATACCCGACGTCTTCGAAGCATTTCAGCGCGTGCGACTTCCCCGCTCCAGAGAGGCCGGTGATAACCACGAGCTTGAGTCCTGGCATCTCGACCCTTTAAGGATCAATGAGGACGACGTGACCGGTCTCAGATCGCCGAAGAATTTGCAGCTTTCCAGAATCCACGCACGTAAACAACAGCATGGCGCCCGGATCAGCGTCCAAGCGATCACGCGCCTCTTTGCGCGACAGGACAGCGATCTTGGGACGCACGATTTTCAGGTCGTTTAAATCAGGGGACGCTCCGACCGTAGCGGGGAGCTGCGTCTTCTTCCTTCCCTTGTGCGCAATCCGGCGCTCCTTGTGCTTCCGGATCTGTTTGTCGAGGCGGTCGACCAGTTGATCGACCGTCGCATACATCTCTGTCGTTGACGTCTTCGCCTGGAATCGCTTTCCTCTGATCGAGCACACCACCTCCGCGGTATGTTGGTGTTTCGTCACGCTCAGGACGATCTCCAAGCGGTCCGGTGAGACATCGTATCGTTCGAGGCGCTCGAATCGGGACTTAATATAGCGTTTCAGGGCAGAGGTGACATCCATGTGTCGTCCGGTAATTTTCATGCACTGCACTCCTTCGAATGGAGAGAAGTCCGCAGGTCTGGCACCAGCTTAAAAAAAGCGTTTGCGTTGGGTGGCTGGCGGGATATTCTCTTCCGCCCGGTACTTTGCGACCGTCCGTCTGGCGATCAAGACTTGACGCTCACGCAAGCGCGCGGCTATTTCCTCGTCCTTGAGCGGACGGTTGGCATCCTCCTCGGCCACCATTTTCTTGATCATCTCCCGAACTGTCACTGACGAAAGCATGTCGCTGGGTTGATCTGCGCGCTGCAGACCGGCATTGAAAAAAAACTTGAGTTCCAGCATGCCTTGCGGGCAGTACATGTACTTATTGGCCGTCACACGGCTGATCGTGGATTCGTGCATTCCAATGTCCTCGGCGACCTGTTTGAGCACAAGCGGCTTGAGGTACTGAATGCCCTTTTCAAAGAATTGCTCCTGAAACTTCACGATGCTGGATACGACCTTGACGATGGTCTTGTTGCGTTGCTCGATACTCCGGATCACCCATTGGGCGGCCCGCAACTTTTCGTCGAGATAGGCCTTGGTTTCTGTCGATCCGCCCTCACCGGAGGCCATCATCTGTTTGTAGTAGGGGCTGATGCGCATCCGGGGTAATCCGTCGTCGTTCAATAGGACAACCCACTCCCCTTCATTTTTGACGACGAACACGTCTGGCACGATGACGTAGTTTTGAGTATTGGAAAAGGGGCGCCCTGGCTTGGGTTCGAGCGCTTCGATAACCTTTGTGGCCTGGAATATTTCCTCGACGGTGACGTCGAGCGCTTTCGCGACTTTGGCATATTGCTTCTTTTCGAGGTCCTTCAGGTGATGGAGGACGACCGCCTCCACGATGGATCCTTTGAGCGCGCCCGGACGGGCGCCGAGGGATCCCATCGGGCTCTTGCCCAAATGGCCGAGCTGCAGCATCAGACATTCGGGAAGGTCCCTCGCGCCCACCCCCGTCGGATCAAACGTCTGGATGTCGCGGAGAACGGACTCGGCTTCTGCCTCCGTGAAGTCCGTTCCGGTGACGATTTCGGACAGGGGCGTGCGCAGATACCCGTCGTCGTCCAAATTCCCGATCAGCAAACGACCGATCGCCTTATTGCGCTCCGACAAGCCGGATAAGGACAGCTGCCAGAGCAAGTGGTCTTCCAGCGACGCCGCTTTGGCGACGGTCTGCTCATAGGAGGGAAAATCATCCGATGAAGACGATTGACCTTCGCTGCCGCCTGTCCGGCGGTCACTGCCGAAGTACTCCTCCCACCCGGCCGCCGACACTTCGTCGGGAGTGTCCCGTTCCTCTGGGGTCGAGGATTCATCCGTTTCGGAAGTCTCGTTAGCCGGCGAGGCAGAGGCCGCAGCTTCTTCCGCTTTTTCCTCGGCGGTCGTCGATTCGTTCTCTTCCACTTCCTCGGGCAGCTCGTCCAGCAAGGGGTTTTCCATCAAATGCTGAGCCAGACTTTGCTGCAACTCAAGGCGGGACAGCTGCAACAGCTTGATGGCCTGCTGCAACTGCGGCGTCATGATTAATTTCTGGCTGAGGCGGAGATCAAGACGAAGTTTCATTGATAAGCACGCCCGTTATAGAGTGAACCGTTCTCCCAAATAGACCGCCCGCGCCGTCTCGCTCTTCACGATCACATCAGGAGGACCGGATTCTAGAACAAGGCCCTCGTTGATGATGTATGCACGGTCGGTAATCGATAACGTCTCCTGCACATTGTGATCCGTAATCAGAATGCCAATGCCTTTGCCCTTCAACCTCGTGATGATCTGTTGAATGTCCGCGACGGCAATCGGATCGATGCCGGCGAACGGCTCATCGAGTAGCATGAATGTGGGGTTGGTCGCCAAGGCACGCGTAATTTCCAACCGGCGGCGTTCTCCACCGGACAGCGCGTAGGCCATGCTCGTCCTGATGTGTCCGAGATCGAGCTCACCGAGCAAGACATCGACGCGTTCCGCCCGCTCAGCTCGAGAGTAATCCAGCATTTCCAGAATTGCCAGAATATTGTCTTGCACAGACAGTCGGCGAAATACCGACGATTCCTGAGGCAGATAGCCGATGCCGTTTCTCGCACGCTTGTACATGGGTAGGGCGGTGATCTCTTCAGCGTTCAGGCGGATTGAGCCTTCGTCCGGCTGGGTCAACCCGACGATCATATCGAAGATGGTTGTTTTCCCGGCACCGTTTGGGCCCAACAAACCTACGACTTCTCCGGCCGAGACCTCCACCGAAACACCTTTCACGACTTTTCTCGCCCGAAAACTTTTCACGAGGCCATCGGCGCGCAACACCGCACGCGGCTCGCTGGAACGGGCGACACCATCGGTTTCCGGCGCCAGACGCACCGCTTCCGTCACTTGGTACCACCCTCCGGCTCGATTCTTACGTGTGAGCCGCCTTCCACGACCGTTCGATCTTCAGCCAGGAACATGGTGATGCGCTTGCCGCTGACTCGGGTGCCCTTGTCCCATGCGACGGGATCACCGGTCAGGACGATCTTGTCTTCGTCGCGGTAATAGACAGCCTTTTGGCAGGTGGCGTTGCCTGCGTCCCGCTCGATTTTGACGCGGCCCGTGGCTTCGATTTGGCTGACTGCCCGATTCGACACCGTGTCCGGGCCTTTAGCTGGTGCGGTTCCCCCCTTCGGCGGTTCGCTCGCTTTTTTGGAATCCGAAGCCTCTTGGTTTCGAAAGGACACCACCATGCGGTCCGAATACACGACAAGGGTGCCGCGCGTGAGCACGACGGCGCCATCGAACACGGCCTGGCTTTGTTGGTTCTTAAATGTCATCCTTTGGGAGATGACGGTGGTTCCTAGCGCTTCGTCTGATGCCCCGTTCGAGCCGGCCCCCATGGCAGCCTGACCGACCGTCGGCATACTCATCGCGCACCAGCTAAGAAGCAGGAGCCACATCCACATGAACGTCCTCAAGTACTTCGAATTCTTCCGTGTCGAGGTGACCAAGCAAGCCTCGTCCTTTCACATCCAGTCCGTGCCCAATGATATGGACGGGGTCCTGTGTGCGGATTTCCCGTGTTTGATCCGTCCAAGCCAGATGGTTGGTATAAATCGTATAGCCGCTCTGTGTGTAGATCACCAATGGCTCAGACCGGTTCGTGAGAAGAAAGTTTTTGGTGTCGGTATTCAAGGTTC
Organism: Nitrospira sp.; assembly: GCA_029240595.1. Taxonomy (GTDB): domain Bacteria; phylum Nitrospirota; class Nitrospiria; order Nitrospirales; family Nitrospiraceae; genus Nitrospira_C. The sequence continues at coordinate 8,103 of JARDZZ010000029.1, forward strand.
CTTCATCCCCATGCACCGTCATTTCCTTCCCCTGTACACCGAAGAGCGTCACGGCGACGTTGTCCAGAATCGCCCTCTTGTCCTGTTCGTAGAGACGCGCCTGTTGCGCGTCGACCTGCCACTGCACTTTGTCTCCTTTGGTCTGCGTAAAAGTGAACTTGGAAATGATGGCATCGGCCTGATTAATGGTACCCGGCGCCGTGGCCGTGGGAGGAGGAGACGCGGTGGAGTTGGTCATGAGGAGGTAGACCAGGAAGCACACCAGAGCGAGGCTAAGCCCCAGTAAAATCCGTTGTGCCCAACGCTGCCACACAATGTTTCCGTCCGGTGCCTCAAGGAGAAAAATCCTGGCACGATAATAGCATCCGACTGATGGCAAGTAAACTCTGCGCGCCGTTAGCAACGAAAAAACATGCAGCGCTGAGGCGAGGTGCTGATTGATCACACGACGGCGGTCAAGCCGCGCGTCGCGAGTAGGTCTCGAGGCGAGACCTACTCCGTTTTGTCTGTCTTGGCTGGAGTCGACCCGGGCTTTTTTGAGGTCGAGACTTCGGCGCGTGCCACGAGTTCAATCGCGACTAGTTCAGCCGCATCGCCGATCCGCCGCCTGGTCTTTACCATTCTGGTGTATCCGCCGGGACGATCCTTGAACCGTCCGGCGACATCGCTAAAAAGCTTGGAGACCACGTCCTTGCTGCGCAGGAAGCTCAACGCACGCCGGCGGGCCGGCAGGGAGCCGTCCTTTCCAAGCGTGATCATGCGGTCTGTAAAACCACGAATCTCCTTGGCCTTGGCTTCAGTCGTCTCAATCCGCTCATGTTCGAGTAGCGAGGTGACGAGGCTTCTGAATAAGGCCCAGCGGTGTTTTGTCTGGCGCCCCAGCTGTCTGCCTTTTTTTCGGTGACGCACGGTGCCCTCTTTCTATTCGTTTTTAGAACCGCTGCCTGAGGCCATTGCATCGAGCTTGACCCCGAGGCTCAATCCCATATCCGTCAAAATTTCTTTGATTTCATTCAGCGACTTCTTGCCAAAATTCTTGGTCTTCAGCATCTCGGCTTCTGACTTCTGCACGAGATCCGCAATGGTCTTGATGTTGGCGTTCTTTAAGCAGTTCGCTGCGCGCACGGACAACTCCAGTTCATTGACGCTTCGAAAGAGATTTTTATTGATCTCCCGCTGGGCGTCGTCGCCGCTCAACTCAGCGCGGCCTTCCACCCTGGCTTCCGGATTGATGAAAATATCCACATGGTCACGTAAGATCCCCGCGGCGGTCGACAAGGCATCGCTGGGCGAGATGGTCCCGTCGGTCCAGATCTCGAGGGTCAGTTTGTCATAGTCGGTCATCCGGCCGACACGGGCATTTTCAACGTGAAAGTTCACGCGCTTGATCGGAGAAAAAATGGAATCGATGGCGATGACGCCGATCGGCAAGCCTTCTTCCTTGTTGCGTTCCGCTGGTACATAGCCGCGCCCATGCTTGACGGTCATTTCCATGTCGAGCGTGGCATCCTTGTCGAGGGTCGCGATGTGAAGATTGGGTGTCAGGATGGCGATGTCGGCATCGTGAATGATATCGGACCCCTTGGCTTCGCCAGGGCCTTTCTTTTTCAACCGGATCGTTTTCGGCTTGTCCGTGTGGGAGGCCAACCGTAATCCCTTGATGTTCAGAATGATCGACGTGACGTCTTCCGTCACACCAGGAATCGTCGAAAACTCGTGCAGCACGCCTTCGATCTTCACGGTCGTCACCGCCGCTCCGGTGAGGGATGAGAGCAGGACACGGCGCAGGGCATTGCCGACGGTCGTGCCGAAGCCACGCTCGTAGGCTTCCGTAGTGAATCTCCCAAAGGTGGCGGAAGCGGTTTCCTTGTCCACTTCAACCCGCATCGGGATTTGAAAATCTTTCATCGCTTTAATCATGAGTCCCCCTTCATCCTGTCAGCCGCCGCACTTTCTGCGATGCACTCTGCACAAAGCCGGCGTTGTATGAAGTTGCCGTTACCGCGAATACAATTCGACGACCATCTGTTCGTTAACCGGGAGCGTGATCTGGTCCTTGGTTGGTAACGCCCGCACGGTTCCCTTGAAGCCGGCCTTATCGAGATCCAACCATTCCGGAATGCCTCGTCCTTCGACCGACTCTAACGCCGTCTGGATCGATACCAGGGTCCGGCTTCGTTCCCGCACCGCCACCACGTCGCCGACACGGACTTGCGCCCCGGGGATGTTGTTCTTCCTGCCATTGACCGTCACGTGCCCATGACCGACCAGTTGGCGGGCTTCCTTGCGTGAGGCCCCGAACCCCAGGCGGTAGGCCACATTATCGAGACGACATTCGAGCAGCCTCAGCAAGGCGTCGCCCGTCACACCCGATTGTCGTTCCGCCCGTTCAAACACACCCCGGAACTGCCTTTCTTGAAGTCCATATATCCGTCGCAGTTTCTGTTTCTCCCGCAACTGAGTGCTGTAATCTGAGATCCTCGGCCGGGCCTGGCCATGCTGGCCGGGTGGATAGCTCCGGCGCTCAATGGCACATTTTTCGGTCATGCAACGCGAGCCTTTTAAGAACAACTTCTCGCCTTCACGACGACACAGCCGACAGACTGGACCGCGATACTTTGCCACTTGCTCTACCTCCGGTTTCCGGGCACGCCCTTCATGGTCTGCCCGCTTGGTTCCGATTCACCTCTGCGCGTTTTCTTTTAGACTCGCCGTCGCTTCGGAGGCCTGCAGCCGTTATGCGGGATTGGCGTCACGTCACGGATTAGATTAATCCGTAGTCCCGCCCCCTGTAACGAACGAATCGCCGACTCGCGTCCCGATCCGGGACCATTGACGTACACGTCCACCTGACGCATGCCGCTTTCCATCGCCTTTCTTGCGGCAGCCTCCCCGGCCCTCTGTGCGGCAAACGGCGTGCTTTTACGCGATCCTTTGAAGCCTTGGTTGCCGGCGCTCGCCCACACCACCGTATTGCCGCTCATGTCTGTGATGGTCACGATGGTGTTATTGAACGAGGCTTGGACATGAGCGATGCCGCTTTGGACGATCCGTCGTTCTTTCTTCTTGCCTTTTTTTACGCTCATGACAGTCTCCTACAATGACTATGCGGTCGGCGCTGGACGGGCGGCCGGTTTTGGCTTGCTGCCAACTCCGGCACGACGCCCCTTTCGCGTGCGCGCATTGGTTTTTGAACGCTGGCCACGGACGGGCAACCCTTTACGATGACGCAGGCCCCGATACGTTCCCGTATCGATCAGACGCTTGATGTTCATCGAGAATGTTTTTCGGAGATCGCCCTCGACCTGGTATTCCTGATCGATAATCTCGCGGATCTTGACGATCTGGTCCTCACTGAGATCTTTGACCCGGATGGCGCCATCGATCCCGGCCTTGTCCAAAATGTTTCTGGCGGCCGCCCGGCCGATGCCGAATACATAGGTCAGGCCGATGTCCGACCGTTTTTCTCTCGGCAAATCCACTCCCGCGATACGTGCCATATCTCCTCCTACCTTCCCTTCAAGGTCTTCCGCAGCCGAGGCTGGATGAGCCTCTTCTCACCCGCCCACCCCTCGGCGCCAAGACGCCTCATCTTCCCATGGGCCGCGCGTTGCGCGAGCAGGAGTCTGATGAGGTCGTCATCAGACGTCCCTATCCCTGCCGTTGTTTGTGCCGAGGATTGATACAGAGTATTCGGACCACCCCACGGCGTCTCACGACTTTGCACTTGGCACAAATCGGCTTGACCGATGATTTCACTTTCATGGACGACAGACTCCTACTTGAAGCGATACGTAATACGCCCACGGCTCAGATCATACGGCGACATTTCCACCGTGACCTTGTCCCCGGGAAGAATGCGGATGAAGTGCATGCGCATTTTCCCGGAAATGTGCGCGAGAATCTTATGGCCGTTGTCGAGTTGCACGCGAAACATGGCGTTGGGCAGCGTCTCCAGTACCGAGCCTTGGATCTCGATGATATCTTCCTTCGGCACGAACCGTTACCCTTTCTCCCGGTGAGGCACGCCTGCTGGGCTATAACCGACTCAGGACGAGCGCGGGACCACTCGGCTGAATCGCAATCGTATGTTCAAAGTGAGCCGAGAGGCTGCCGTCGACGGTTACCGCCGTCCAGCGATCGTCCAACACCCGTACAGCCGATCCCCCCATGTTCACCATCGGTTCAATCGCCAACACCATGCCCGGCTGGAGCCGAGGACCCTGCCCCGGCTTCCCGTAGTTCGGCACCTGCGGCTCCTCGTGTAGCTGGCGCCCGATCCCGTGTCCGACAAACTCGGTGACGACCGAATAGCCGGCCGCTTCGACATGCTGCTGAACCGCATGAGAAATATCGGACAGCCGGTTCCCAACCCGCGCCTGCTGAATCGCCAGTGACAGCGATTCTTCCGTCACTCGAACCAGCGTGGCTGCCTTCTCATCAATTCGCCCGACAGCTATGGTCACCGCCGAATCGCCGTAGAATCCTCCGACAATCGCGCCCAAATCCAACCCGACAATATCGCCGTCCTTCAGCACCCGCTTGGAGGGAATGCCGTGTACGACCTGCTCATTGACGGACACGCAAAGCGTCTTCGGATAGTTCCGGTACCCTTTGAACGCCGGAAGCGCGCCTCTGCTGCGAATTTCGGCTTCCGCCAACCGGTCCAATTCATCCGTCGTCACGCCAGGCTTGGTGGCGCTTTTCAGCACTTCCAGCGCCTCTGCCACCACTCTTGACGCCTTTGCCATCAGGGCAATCTCGTCTGGCGTCTTGAGGATGATCATAGCGCGCTGTAGGGCGCCAGGACGCCGAACAGGGCTTCAAACACCGCATCAACGGAACCGGAGGCATCCAGTTCCGAGAGGAGCCGCTTGTTGGCGTAATACTGGATTAACGGCGCCGTTTGTTCCTCGTAAACCTTCAACCGTGTTTCGATCGCTTCCGGCTTGTCGTCGCTCCGCTGAACCAACGTCTCGCCGCACCGATCACACACAGCACCCTTCTGAGACGGGGCGAACTCCACATGGAAGGTCGCCTGACACTTCGGGCAACTGCGGCGCCCGCTCAACCGCTTGATGACCACCTCACGCGGGACCTTGAAGGTCACGACCCGATTGAGAGGCCGTTGGGTCGCCCGCAGGACCTGTTCCAATTCTTCAGCCTGTGGAACGGTACGCGGAAAGCCGTCCAGCACAAATCCGTTTGCGCAAGGAGCCTCGGCAAGCTTGTCTCGAACGAGGCCTATGACGACCGAATCAGGGACCAGCCTACCCTGGTCCATGTACTGCTTTGCCTCACGCCCTAACGGGGTCTGTACGCGAACTGCCTCACGCAACAAGTCGCCCGTCGAGATCTTGGCAATCTTGAATTGAGCCGCGACCCGATCCGCCTGCGTCCCTTTGCCAACTCCCGGCGCACCGAGAAACACGACGCGCATGCGGTCCTCACCCGCTCCGGCCGCGGAGTGGACCCATTCCCTTACCCAAGAATCCTTCGTAGTTGCGCATCAACATGTGCGATTCGATCTGCTGAGCCGTATCCAAGCCGACGCCAATGACGATCAACAACGACGTCCCGCCGAAGTAAAACGGGACGTTCAGCTTGTAAATCAGAAATTCGGGGATCACACAGACGATGGCCAGATACAATGCCCCGGCAAATGTGATGTGCGTCAGTACCTTATAGATATAATCGGATGTCCTCTGGCCCGGCCGGATGCCGGGAATGAACCCTCCGTATTTCTTCATGTTGTCAGCCATGTCGACCGGGTTCAGGACCACTGCCGTGTAAAAAAAACAGAAAAACAGAATCAGACCGACATACATCAGTGTATAAAGCAAAGATCCCGGCGACAGTTGAGCACCGATCGCCTTGATCCACGGCGTTTCAAAAAATCCCGCGATGGTCGCCGGAAACGCAATGATCGACGAAGCAAAAATCGGCGGGATCACGCCCGCCGTATTGATTTTCAACGGAATGTGAGTGCTCTGGCCGCCATAGACTCGGCGACCCACCACCCGCTTCGCGTATTGCACCGGAACTTTGCGCCGTCCACTTTCCAAAAACACAATTGCGGCGACGACGGCCACCATCAGCGCCGCAAGGCCGACCAGCAGGAATGCGTTGAGTTGGCCGATCTCATACAGATTATAGGTCTGCGCCACGGCCGAAGGCAGACGTGCCACGATGCCGGCAAAGATGATCAGGGAGATCCCGTTGCCGATGCCGCGTTCCGTAATCTGCTCGCCCAGCCACATCAGGAACCCGGTACCGGCCGTCAGTGTAATCACGGTCATCAGCCGGAACGCCCAGCCCTTGTCTAAGACAAACGCGCCGCCGTTCATCTGTTCGAGGCCGATGGCGATCCCGAATCCCTGAACCAACGCGATTCCGATGGTGCCAAATCGCGTGTACTGAATGATCTTCTTGCGACCCCGTTCTCCCTCCTTGGCCAGCTTCGAAAGATGGGGAACCACCACCGTCAACAGCTGCAAGATGATCGATGCACTGATATAGGGCATGATGCCCAGCGCAAAGATCGTCAGCCTCGACAGCGACCCCCCTGAGAAAATATCGAGGAACCCAAGAAGCGCCCCTCCCTGTTTCTGCAGGAACTCAGAGAGCGCTTCGCCGTTGATACCAGGTGTCGGGATATGTGCGCCGACCCGATACACCACCAGCATCCCCAGCGTAAACAGGATGCGTGTCCGCAGCTCGGGAATTTTTAGAATATTCTGAAAGCTGGTCAGGAGCCGCTCAAACACCGGGGATAACCTCGACTGACCCTCCCGCTGCTTGAATCTTCGCCTCAGCCGACTTGCTGAACTTGTGCGCCTGCACGGAAATGGCTTTCTTCAACTCGCCATTGCCCAGAATCTTGATCGGCAATGTGACCCGCTTAACCAGGCCAGCATCGACCATCGCCTGCGGCGTAATGGTGCCCGCAGCTGGGAGATCTGCCAGACGCTCAATATTGACGATTGCGTATTCTTTCCGGAAGGGATTGGTGAAGCCGTACTTCGGGACGCGACGAATGAGAGGCATCTGGCCGCCTTCGAACCCCGGCTGCTTGCCGCCTCCGGAGCGAGCCAGCAATCCCTTATGCCCTTTCGTTGCCGTCTTCCCATGACCCGAGCCGGGGCCACGTCCAATGCGCTTCCGTTTTTTCTTGGCGCCTTTAGCCGGCGCGAGATCGTGTAGTTTCATGATGGCTGCACTTCCAGAAGATAGCCCACTTTGTGAATCAATCCCCGTACCTGCGGCGTATCCGGGCGGACAACCGACTGGCGGATCTTGCGTAAGCCCAGCCCGCGCAGGACGAGGCGGTGCCGCTCAGGTGTGCCGATGGGACTTTTCTTCAACGTGATGCGCACGTGAGCCGCCGTCTTGGGTGGTTTTGCCGTTGCCATTACGCCAGAGCTCCCGTCTGAAGTTCCTCGCCCCGACGCAATCGCAAGACCTCATCGGGGTGCCTGAGCTGTGTCAAACCGTCGAGGGTCGCGCGTACCGTGTTGAACGGGTTCCCTCGGCCCAACGTTTTGGAAATGATGTTGTGCGCTCCCACCAACTCAACGACCGCTCGGACCGCTCCGCCGGCAATAATCCCGGTTCCCTCGACCGCAGGCTTCAACAAAACGTGTTCACCGCCGAACAACCCGTGCACTTCGTGAGGAATAGTCCCCGATTTCAGCGGGACATGGACGAGATTTTTCTTCGCCTGCTGCACAGCCTTTGCAATGGCGACGGGCACCTCCGCGGCTTTACCTTTGCCGATGCCGACCCATCCCTGTCCGTCACCGACCACCACGAGGGCGCAAAAATTGAACCGCTTGCCGCCCTTGACGACCTTCGCAACACGGTTGATGAAAACGACTTTGTCTTTGAGGCTTAGTTCGTCTGGATTCACTCGCACGCTCGTTGCTCCCTTCGTAGCCTAGAATTGCAACCCGCCTTCACGGGAGGCATCGGCGAGGGCCTTGATTCGCCCGTGATACAACCTCCCCCCCCGATCAAAGACCACTTTTTGAACCTTGGCACTTTTCGCGCGTTCTGCCAACAATGTACCCACGGCTTTGGCCGCGGCAATGGAGCTGGTTGACTTCAAACTCGTTCGCAGGGATTTATCCAGCGAGGAGGCGGCAGCCAGCGTCGTCCCCTTCAGGTCATTGATGATTTGTGCATAGATGTGCCCGCTGCTGCGAAACACATTGAGCCGGGGACGCTCGTCGGTTCCGAAGACCCGCTGACGAACCCGCTGCTGGCGACGTGCAAGATGACGTAATTTAGCTGCGCTGTTCATGGTTCAACCTATTTTCCCGTCTTGCCTTCTTTCTTTCTCAACACTTCGCCTACGTAACGGACTCCCTTTTGCTTGTAGACGTCAGGTGGCTTGATCGCTCGCAGATTGGCCGCGACTTGCCCCACCAGCCGCTTGTCCGAACCTTTGATATTGATCAGCGTTTGCTTGTCGACCTTGACGTCGATGCCGGTCGGCACCGGATACAACACCGGATTGATGTATCCCACATTGAAGCTCATGGTCCGTCCCTGAATGGCCGCCTTATAACCGACGCCGGTTATTTCCATGTTGCGCTCATAGCCTTTGGTCACACCCTCGACCATATTATTCAACTCAGCGCGAACCAGGCCGTGCATGGCGCGTACTTTTCGCTCGTCGCTGGATCGCGTGACGACGACCTGTCCCTTGTCGACGGTGACACCGATTCCGGGCTTTAACGTCCAGTCGAGCTTCCCAAGCGGCCCCTTCACGGAGACGACGGATCCCGCCACCTTCACATCGACGCCGGTCGGAAGAGGGATCGGTTTTTTTCCAATGCGTGACATGCCTTCCTCATCTTTCCTGCTCAAAAACCCCTTATCAAAATCCCTACCAAATCGAACACAGCACTTCGCCGCCGAGGCCGGCTTTGCGCGAGGCTTGATCGGTCATGATGCCCTTCGATGTGGAAAGAATCGCCATGCCGATTCCGTTTCGCACACGGGGGATGTCCTTCGTTCCCACATACACACGACGTCCCGGTTTGCTGACGCGCTGCATGCCGGTGATCATGGGCTGCCCTTCCCCGACATAGCGCAATTGGACTTTCAGAACAGGATGCCCGTCTTCGGTCCCGGAGTCGATGCCCTGAATGTAGCCCTCGGCTTGCAGCACGCGGAGCACTTCCCGCTTCAATTTTGAAGCGGGAACCGTCACGACGTCATGATGGCGCCGGAAGCCATTGCGCAGTCTCACCAATAAATCGCTGATAGGATCGGTCACCATGCGAATCCCTTTACTCCCTCTTCATTCACCTTCATTGAACTACGCTTCCCGCCTGAGTCCAATCTGATTGTCACCAACTGGACTTCCGAACTCCCGGAATCTCGCCTTTCAGACTCAGGAGGCGAAAGCAAATCCGGCACATTTTGAATCGCCGCAAATACCCGTGGACGCGCCCGCACAAACCGCATCGGTGGTAGCCACGTGTCGCGAATTTCGGTTTGGTGGCGGTCTTATTTCTGAGCGCTAGTCTCGACACGCTGACTCCCTCCCTCTTGGTTACGTTCGGAACGGCATGCCCAACTGGGTGAGCAGTGCTTTGCCTTCATCGTTCGTCCGAGCCGTGGTCACGATCGTAATGTCCATGCCGTGAATCGAACCGACCTCGTCGTATTGGATCTCCGGAAAAATAAGCTGTTCCTTCAGACCCAACGTGTAATTGCCCCGGCCATCGAACGCTTTTGGAGACACGCCCCGGAAATCGCGGATGCGCGGCAGCGCCAGCGACACGAGCCGGTCGAAAAACTCGTACATGCGCCGGCTCCGCAACGTCACCTTGGTCCCGATCGGCATTCCCTGCCGCAGCTTGAATCCGGCAATCGCTTTCTTCGCGCGGGTCACCACGGCCTTTTGTCCCGTGATCGTACCCAACTCCGTCGCAGCGCTTTCCAGCAGCTTCACGTTTTGGATGGCTTCGCTCATGCCCACGTTGATCACGATGCGTTCGAGCTTGGGCACCTGCATGACGTTCTTATAGTTAAACTCCTTCATCAATGCCGGCACCACCCGGTCGCGATACGTGTCGCGCAACCGCGGCTGGAACTTCGATTCCTGGCTGCCGTCGTCCAACACTTGGGGAGCCTTGCCGCTGTCCTTTTTCGCCGGCCGGCCTGACGGCTTTGCGCCCTTGCTTTTTTTCGGATCCTTTGCCTCGGCCATACAACCTTCTTTTCTGGCAGCCTGGTGAAAAGTTCCTCCAGCTTGTCCTCGCCCTTACTCTCGGCGCTTCGCTGAAAGGCCTTTGTGCCTGCTGCTCCCTCTCTGACTACTCGACTAATTCGTTAGACTTTTTGCTGAACCGCACCCGGCGTCCGTCCGGCTGCACACGAATGCCCAAGCGCGTAGGCTTTTTCGTCACCGGGCAGAGATACATCACGTTGGAAATGGCGAGCGGGGCTTCTTTTTCCAGAATGCCGCCCTGCTTCACCTTTTGATTCGGCTTGGTATGCCGCTTGATGATGTTCAGCTTTTCTACGATGACCTTCCCTGCGGAACGATCGACGGAGAGAACCTTGCCGGACTTTCCACGATCGCGGCCGGCGATGACCACCACCGTATCCCCTTTACGAATATGAGCCTTCTGCAGCGCGTGCACGATTACCCCTACAGTTGGTTAAAGCACTTCCGGAGCCAGCGAGATGATTTTCATAAATTTTTTCCAGCGAAGCTCCCGTGCGACCGGTCCGAAAATGCGGGTCCCGATGGGCTCACCCTCTTTGTTAATGAGCACACAGGCATTCCGATCGAATTTAATATAGGAGCCGTCTTCGCGCCGGACTTCTTTCGTCGTCCGCACGATCACTGCCCGGCTGACGTCGCCTTTTTTCACCGTCGCCTGTGGAATGGCTTCCTTGACGGCCACAACAATGACATCTCCCAGTGAAGCGTAGCGTCGCTTCGACCCGCCCAGTACGTGAAAGCACATGGCCTGCTTCGCACCGGAATTATCGGCCACGTCCATGTATGTGTAATTCTGAATCATGATGCGTTTCTCGCCTCGTCGGGCACGTCCCCGTTACTAGTCGACACGCCCCTTTTCCAAAATTTCGACGACCCGCCAGTGCTTGTCTTTGCTGATGGGTCTGGTCTCGATCATCCGGACGCGGTCTCCGATGTTGCAAGAGTTCTGCTCGTCATGGGCCTTGAATTTCGTCAAACGCCGGAGCACCTTGTGATAAATGGGATGCACGACTTGACGCTCGACTGCCACAACGACGGTCTTGTTCATCTTGTTGCTAATGACGCGCCCCACCCATTCTCGCCGCTTGACTCCAGTTTCCGCCATGCTCTGCAACCCTTTCGCCGCTAGGACGCCTTCTTGTGATCGGCCGTTTGAACTTCGCGCAGCACCGTTTTTACTTGTGCGATCGACCGCTTGGTCTTACGAATCTGCATGGGATTCTCGAGCCGACCGGTGCCCATTTGGAACCGGAGATTGAATAGTTCCTGGGCCAGTTGCTTGGCCTTCTCGGCAAGCTCGTCGCTGCTCAACTGCCGCAACTCTTTCACATCCATCGTGCTCATGGTTTCATGTCCCAGTCTTAAAACTCACCCCGGGTCACGCATTTCGTGGCGATCGGAAGCTTGTGTGAAGCCAGGCGGAACGCCTCATACGCGATATCTGGAGTGACACCACCCATTTCATAAAGGATCCGGCCAGGCTTGACCACGGCGACCCAATATTCGGGATTGCCCTTGCCTTTTCCCATGCGTGTTTCGGCCGGTTTTTTCGTGATCGGCTTATCGGGGAAAATTCTCGTCCACACCTGGCCGCCGCGTTTCACGTAACGCGTGATGGCAATCCGCGCGGCCTCGATCTGGCGGCTGGTGACCCATCCCGGCTCCAATGCTTTCAACCCGAACTCGCCGAGCGTGATGTGGCCGCCACGGTAGGCCTTGCCCCGCATCCGCCCTTTCATCATTTTTCTGAATTTCACTTTCTTCGGTGCTAGCACAATGCCCTCGTTTCCTACCCAAGCCGCCGTTCAAATGCGGATTCCGGCTTGAGCGGTTGAGCCGGAAGGATTTCACCCTTGTAAATCCAGGTCTTGACTCCGATCTGTCCCATCGTCGTGTGCGCTTCGGCGAAGCCATAGTCGACTTCCGCTCGGAGCGTGTGCAACGGCACCCGGCCCTCGCGATACCATTCTGTGCGCGCAATTTCAGCGCCACCGAGACGGCCGGCAATCATGATCTTGATGCCTTGTGCACCAAGGCGCAGTGCGGATTGGACGCTGCGTTTCATGGCTCGACGGAAGGCCACCCGTTTTTCCAACTGCGTTGCCACGTTTTCGCTGACCAGCTGCGCGTCCAGCTCCGGCTTCTTGATTTCTTTCACCGTGATGTAGACCTGTCCGCCGTACTGCTTTTCCAATTCCGCTTTCAGCTTGTCCACCTCGGCGCCTTTGCGTCCGATGATGATTCCCGGTCTTGCCGTGTGGATGATGACGCGGGTTTGATCGCCGGACCGCTCGATCTCCACCTTCGCCACACCCGCATGAAACAGCTTCTGCTTCACTACTTTGCGGATCTTGATGTCCTGATGGAGCAGCTTTGCGTAGTCCTTACTCGCGTACCAGCGTGAACTCCATGTGTAGTTGTAGCCGAGCCGATAACCGATTGGATGTGTTTTCTGACCCATGCGATCCGCACCTCAGTTCTGCGGCGGCACGTCTGCCGATCCGCTCAATGTTCAGGACCTTAACTTCTCCTGCATGCCCCGCGCTTCAACCACCACAGTGATGTGGCTCGTTCGCTTCTGAATGGCATTCGCCCGTCCCATCGATCTGGCACGAAAGCGCTTGTAGATGGGGCCGCAGTTCACGAATGCTTTCGACACCGTCATCGAATCACTGTCACCCAATTCCTTCTGTTCTGCATTGGCCACCGCCGACCGCAGCACTTTCTCGATCACACGTGCCGCGTGGCGGGGAAGATGCTTCAACATGGCCAGCGCCATGGGAACTTGTTGCCCGCGAATCATATCCACCACCGGACGGGCCTTGCGTGGTGCAACCCGAACAAATCTGAGC
>JARDZZ010000140.1 GCA_029240595.1 Nitrospira sp.
AAAGGAGTCGAGTGCTTCCCTGCTCATGGCTTCGGTATCTAGGGAAATGAGTGCTGGCCCCAAAGTGATAATAGACAGTTTATTCAATCAGTTGCAGGGTTACTTAGCAAGACATGGATGGACGCACGTTCGTTTGGGTCCGAGTCAAAACACGGACCGCCTGCTTGACAAACTCTGCTGAAAACTCCAACGGTCCGGCCATGAGGCGTTCAATTTCTTCTTTCGAGAGCCGGGACTGAGGAGCCAAAAAACGCTTTCTCGTCACACTCCGTTCGGCAGGCTCCTCAGGTTCATAATATCCGCGTAACTTTCCCTCTCTGTCGGCCTCCTCCAGACGCCGAAGCCATGCGTCACGGTTTTTGCCACGCTTTTGAAGTGAGCGGTCCGGTCCTTGTCGAAGCTCCAGCTGACTCCAGACGGTCCAGCCGACAAAAACGGCCCATGCTTCATTCAAGGCCTCCCACGATTCATGCTCGCTGAGAAATCGCTCCTCGGTTTCCGACCTTCGCTGGACGACCGGCGTGATCAAGACGGCGCCGTATCGACAGCGCTGCTGCTCGCGGGCAAAAATGAGCAGCGGGTTAGTTTGCCCTTGCGCCTCCAACGTCATCAAATAATCCATATAGGCGTGAAACAGTTCATGGTAGAGCGTTTCCATCTCTGCATGTGTCAGTCGAGCGAGAGGTTTCAGCGTTCGACCTGCCACATTAAACGTGAGGGTTCGATTCAACACCATGCGATGATCGCCTAAATGGTATTCGGCCGCGAAGGCCTGCAGATCGTCGAACTCAAAGTGAACGAAGTCAGTGGGCACCGCTTTTAGAAACTGCGTGGGCAGTCCCAACCCCTCAGCTTCTGCTGTAATTTGCTTCCAGAGATGTGCCGAAGAAGCCGACTGGTCGCCACCTTCTGCGGCGACGGCTGTTGCCGACAGACAAAGACTCAGCGCGGCGAGAGCCAGCGAGATGGAACGTTTCATCGACTGAAGAAGTGCAACCAGGGGCAGCTCCCACTAGGTCAAACCAGGCTAAAAATCGCCCCGCCCGTATCCCCAGTCGCTCTGATACCCCTCTTCAACCAAGGCAAGCTGATCAAAGAGGTCTGGAGAAACCGGATCGAGGAACCGGGTCGGCTTCGAGAGCAACATGCCGCTGCCCTTATCGAAGACATTGATGGGATACGTGAGGTACAAATGCCGCTTCGCGCGGGTGACGGCCACATAAAACAGGCGCCGTTCTTCCTCAAGCTCTTCGTCGGTGACGAACGAATAGAGCGAGGGAAATTTTCCATCGACCACCCAAATGACAAAGACACATTGCCATTCCAATCCTTTGGCCGAATGAATAGTCGACAAGACCATCCGTTCCTCATCGCGATCCGGTGCGTCTACGTCCACCGCGCTGTCTGGAGGTTCCAGCGCAAGATCGGATAAGAAGGTATCGACTTGAGGGTATCCTTCCGCAATCGTATGCAGATGATCGAGGTCCCGAATCCGCTTCGGATAGTCATCGTACTGCTCTTTGAGAATCGGCAGATAATACTCATAGATATGACTGACCTGCTCAGCAGTCCGTTTGTCCTCCGCTCCGGAAAGAGTTTCGAGACTATGGGCCAAATTCTTCAGACCTTGCGCCGAACGTCCGGTGACGGCGCGCAACGTGTCGTACGGCTTGTCGGACTTCACCAAGGTTGTCAACAAATCTTGAGCCTTCTTAGGACCGACCCCTTCAACCAGCATCAAAACCCGATGCCAACTCACGGTGTCGAAAGGGTTCGCTACGACGCGCAAGTGCGCCAATAAATCTTTGACGTGCGCGGTTTCAATGAACTTGACGCCTCCGCGTTTGATAAACGGCAACCCCCGCCGCGACAATTCGATTTCGAGATCGAACGAATGAAAACTCGATCGGAACAGCACGGCCACCTCGTTTAAAGGTACGCCTTCCTCTCGCAATTCGAGGATTTTCTGAGCGATAAATCGAGACTGCGCATTCTCCCCGGCGGCTTCTGCCAGCGTTGGCAACGGTCCATCCAATTTCCGCGTAAAAAGATGTTTGGTGTACTTTTCAGCTGCTTGCTCGATGATTGAATTTGCCAGGTTCAATATTGGCTGCGTACTTCGGTAGTTTTCCTCCAATTTATAGATCGTCGCGCCGGGAAACAGGGTCGGAAACTCCATGATGTTCTTAAACGTCGCCCCTCTGAACGCATAAATCGACTGACTATCGTCTCCGACCACCATCACATTCTGATGAGATACCGCCAGATTCCTGATGACGTCCGCCTGCAGCCTATTGGTGTCTTGATATTCGTCCACCAGAATGTAGCGATACAACCGCGCAATCGATTGCCGCGCCGTCGCATCCTGCATGAGCAGCTGGCGAAGCAGTACAAGGAGATCATCATAGTCCACTAATTGCCGTTGACGTTTCGCTGCTCGGTAACCTGTCTGGAGTTGGCCGAGCGCATCAAGATGATCCGCAAAGTGGCTAAACTCCTCCATAAGAATGTCATCCAAGCTGCGCAGCGTGTTCTCTGATTTGCTGAAGATTTCCGCGATGGTACTCTTCCGCGGAAAACGCTTGTCTTTTTCATTGAGCCCAAGTTGCGACCGCACGAGCGCAATCAGATCTTCGGCATCACTTCGATCTAAAATGGTGAATCCCGGCTCCAAGCCGACGCCCCTGCCATAGCGCCGCAGCAGCATATTGGCGACAGAGTGAAATGTTCCTCCGCACACCCGCTCGCTTCGCGTTCCAATCAGCTCGCCGGCTCGTTGCAACATTTCCTGCGCCGACTTGCGCGTAAACGTGAGCAGAAGAATGTTGGAAGGATCAACGCCCGAATCAATCAGATAGGCCACGCGATAGACGAGTGTACGAGTCTTCCCGCTTCCGGCGCCGGCAATCACAAGCGACGGCCCATCGCCTGCCGTGACGGCCGCCAGTTGCTGGGGATTCAAGGCTGCCGCGTAATCGATGGATAGCGTGCGAGGAGCGGCATCCTCGAACTGGCGTTTCAAGATGTATGGCGTGATGTCCCGACTCATGAGGAAGTACAAGTGACTCGCTGTATAACATTATAAAGAGATCGTTTCAACGCGGCACATGAAGACATCGAGAGCGCGGTCGGTTACGCCTCTGGCGCCAATGCGGATGTGGTTCCAACCGCCGGGCGCGGGGTGGGGATCCGGTTGAGGAGTCGAAGAACAAGGACGATGGTAATGGGCAGATAGATCATCATTCCAACGAGACCGAGCAACGGTTCACCGATCCAGAATGTGATGACGAGATTAAAGAGCAGAACTCCGTAATACAGTGCGCACCCAAGCAATAAGGGCGTGGTCGCAGAAGATTGGTCGCGGTGCAAGGTCAGCGGAAGGAGCCTCCGATCAACGAAAAAGTACATTCCAAGTCCGACAACCCCGACGACAGCCCATCCCACGAAATTCATGAGCGGGATTCCGAAATACACACCTGGGTCAGGATAGCCATAGATGCGTCCAAGAAACCAGCGGTCGCCACGAAGCGCGACGGGATCAATGATCACGTCGATGACGGTGAGAAACGTCGCCGTCAGTAGCAACGATGACCATGACGTTCTAATCTTTGGATCGAGGACGAACTGTAGCCGCCGCTGGCCCGCCCTGGCTACCGAAGGCAAAAGAAATACCAGGGCGAGACAATAGCTTGAAAAGAGCAGAAAGGTGAACGAGAGCGAATCCATGAACGGCACGTCCGCAATGTAGAGCTCCTGGCCGACGGTCGAGCCGGTGTAATAATAAAACCCAAACGGAACGCCAACGCGTGTGGACGAATATTCGCACACAAAGGCGGTGATCCAGCTGGTTAGGAAAAAGACTGCGGTTCTCCGCCACCCGAGCAGCCGCTCGCCCACGAGAAGGAACGCGGCGAGAAACACGAATACATACGGGCGCAGTACGACTGTCTTAACAAAGAGGAGTGGAAGACTTTCCATCGCGATGTCGGAGGCCGGCCCCTTTCACCTTTTTGCGCCGCATTGTGGACGACTCGCAAGTATTTGCCAAGAGGGATCAGCAACCACACGATGACGCGTCCGCAACGGTCTCCGCTCACCGAGCTCTTTGGTCAGCTTGAACCCCTTGGAGGGAAGATTCCCACTCAGTTATAATGCCCCATTGTCAACGCTCAGGAGCACACGTCATCATGTCCACGGCTAACATGTCCTATAGCGAACAGCAACGCTCGCTCGCCGACCTGATGCTCGCGGTTGCCGGCGAATCAGTAACAGTATTGAAAAAACATGCTCCCGAACAGGCGCTCAAACTCAAACGGCAAGATGAATGGAAATTGTATCTCGAGTTCCTCAAGGTGACGTTCAACCTGGCCGACCGGCTGTCGGCGTTTCACATTCCGGTCAAAGACCAGCCGGATTTCATGAGCGGACTGGAAGAGACTGTGACGGCGCGGTTGCGCGCTGTTCTGGAGCCGGCTTTCGGGTCGGGCGTCGATCAGAACGAGATCATGATGACGATCAGCGGCGTTGTCGCGGAAAGTCGCAAGCTCTATGAGAGCTACCGCTTCTCCATCACTGAAGACAGCAAGACCAAGACTGAGATGTTCGACAGCTTTGGCGGGCGTATCGCGGACGCGCTGGGAGTGGCAGATAATCCGCAAATCACATCGGCCGCTTTGCTGTGTGCAACCGCGATGATTCCCGCGATCACGGCGATCCTTAAAGGGGAACCACCGCCCTTAGCCGGCACGTCATCCCAGCTAAGCGAGAGTGCGGCCTCGACCGTCGCCCCAGCGCAGAGAGGTCAGACGGGCAATGAGATCAAGCTCATCAGTGTCATGTCCGATGTGTCCGGAGACGAAATCGAAACCCGATGGGGATTGCATCCGAGGTTTCGCCAGGATCTTACCGCAGGCGAGATTCAACAACTCACAAAACTTATGAATCGAGTTGCGAAAGTGCTTGGCGAACGGTATGCCGCCGTGGCATTCTCCGAGGAGTGGACTTCCTGGCATAAGGCCGGCCACGCCTAATCGTTTCGACAGAAACCGTCTTCTCGTCTATTCGATTTCACCCGACAAGGAGACTGCGTGAATACCACAAGCATCGATCCTGTGCGCACACATATCCCGACCAGTCTGGCACGATTGCCTGAACTGTCACAGAATTTATGGTGGAGTTGGACCGTGGAAGCACGCCAACTCTTCGAGACGATTGATCCCACACTCTGGTTTTATACCCACCACAACCCCGTCAAGTTGCTCGCCGACATCCAACCGGAGCGCTTGGCCAAGCTGGCCGAAGATCCTTCGTATCTCAGACAATACTCCGCCGTGCTGAAATTGTTCGATGAATACAGGTCAAATGGCCGCAGCTGGTTCACCATGCAGCATGCCAGCGAAACCAAGAAAGTCATTGCCTATTTTTCGGCGGAATTTGGCCTGCATACGTCCATCCCGATTTACAGCGGGGGCTTGGGCATACTGGCGGGAGATCATTGCAAAGAAGCCAGCGATTTGGGCGTTCCCCTCGTGGGCATCGGCTTTATGTATCCCCAAGGCTATTTCCGCCAACGGATCACAGCCGAGGGTTGGCAGGAAGCCGCCTATGCTCCGTTTAACCGTGAAGACTCTCCAATTCATCCGGCGTTGACACCTTCCGGCGAGGCTTGCCGCTTCACCGTCGATATGGGTGGCCGTAATGTGACGGCGGTCGTGTGGAAAGTGTTGGTGGGTCGTATCCCCCTCTATTTGATCGATACCGATGTGCCCGAGAACAGCGCGGAGAACCGGGCGCTCTCCGCTCGTCTATACGGAGGCGATCAGGAGATGCGGCTGTGCCAAGAGATCCTGCTGGGTATCGGCGGCGTCCGTCTTCTGCGTGCGCTTGATATTGCGCCTTCCGTGTGGCATGCGAACGAAGGCCATTCCGCATTCCTCACGTTAGAGCGTCTGAGGGAACTCGTTCAAAAAGGCCTCTCCCATGCCGAAGCCAGCGACATGGTGCGACAGAGCACCGTATTTACCACTCATACACCTGTTCCCGCCGGACATGACGTGTTTCCCCATTACTTGATGGATCGGTATTTTGCCGGATATTGGGAGCAACTGAACCTTTCACGGGATGAATTCCTGGGCCTGGGGGAAACGCCGGAATCACGAGGACATGGTTTCAACATGACGGCCCTGGTGATGCGCCTCTCAGCCCATGTCAACGGGGTCAGCCGTGAGCATGGCCGCGTCTCTCGCGAGATGTGGCAGCATTTTTGGCCGGGACTGCCGGTCGAAGAGGTACCCATCCGTAGTGTGACGAACGGCATCCATGCACCCACGTGGATCGCGCAGGACCTTCACCGCCTGTACAGCAAGTCTCTTCACCCGGCCTGGTCGGATCATTGCGACGACCCGGCAATGTGGCAGCGCGTCCTCGATATCCCGGACCATGAACTGTGGGCCGTTCGCCAAACGATGAAGCGGAAGCTCATGGGATTTATTCGTGAGCGCGCGCGCACCGGATGGATGCAAGGAAATCTTCAACCCTCGCAGGTGTTGAGCCGAGGCACGCTCCTCGATCCCGAAGCCCTGACGATCGGCTTTGCGAGGCGATTCGCCACGTACAAGCGGGCAACGCTCCTCTTTCAGGATCTCGACCGTTTGAAACGGCTCTTGCAAGACAAATGGCGCCCGGTTCAGCTGGTGTTCGCAGGTAAAGCCCACCCCGCCGATGAGCCAGGCCGATATTTCATCCACGAGGTCATGAACTTTTGCCACGACCATAAGCTAGGGGGACATGTGGCGTTTCTTGAAGATTACGAAATGCATATGGCCAAATACCTGGTCCATGGG
>JARDZZ010000141.1 GCA_029240595.1 Nitrospira sp.
TGCTCTTCCGATTGAGGATACCGCGTCCGTCGGAGCGCCGTCAATTGATGCGACCGTCAATCTGGTGGTTTTGGCAGGCAGGGGAGAGTATGATGCCTTCGGCCGAGGTGCGTAGGGCGGTTTTTTCTCTGAGGGAGGATTGTGTATGGCGCTTCGTGTGCAGTGTAGGGGAAACCTACCAAACACGCTCTGTGCGTTGGCGATAGGAGGGGTGTTCCTGACGGTGGCCGGCTGCTCGAGCCATGAGCCAAAGCCCATGGCACAGCCGACACCCGATCAAGTGCGAGGCCACGCGGACCATACGTTCGATAAGCTCAAGCAAGAAGAGCGGGAGCGGGCATCGCAGGAGCCGCGCTAGGGCAGGACAACCATGGTTACTTCCCCGGACTCGCCAGGAAGTGGACCAGCGGCTTGAGCAACGGGAGCTCCCATACCAGCTGAGTGAATGGCGCGTGCTCTACGGCTCGCGCTTCGTGGAAGGCCCCCAGGAGACTGCCCGACACCGCCAACCGCAGCGCGCCCGACACGAAAAAGACCAACGGCAGATTTGAGGCCAGCGACAGGGAAAAGTGCCCGATAGCAATCTGCGAGGGCAGCAGATTGACCAGCCAACTTCCCACCAAGGCGCCGACACACCACCCGAGCGCATTGATCGTACTGTACGTGGCAACTGCTTTGGCGCGATCCGCTGGTCGCACCGCGTCGAATACATAGTTTTGAAGTGCCAGAGCCAACCCTCCCCAGGTTACGCCGCCGAGAAAGTTCACACAGAACAGAAAGGGGAGATTCGTGCCGGCCAAGTAGCACATCGGCAGAAACGGCACCATGAACCCGGTCACGGACAGCAGCGCTTTGTTGCCGAATCGATCGGCGAACCGTCCCCACGCCCCTAATGTGAGGAGTTGTCCCAAGATGCCTGCGGCCAACCAGGTTCCATAGCTCCAATAGGCGAGGTGGAGATCCCGCAGCATGTACAGGACAAAAAACGGAGCGGCGATCAAGACGGCGGCGTGCATGAGCCCCGAGAAGAGGAGAAAGCGGCGAAAACTCAGGCTGGTGCCGGTCAGGAACGTCCGGAAACCGGGAGTAGTGTCGACATGAGACGTGTGATGGACGTCTTGGACTTTCGATAAGGCCATGGCCGAACACATGCGCGCCACGCCGGCCAGGGTGAAGATGAGGGCGAAGCCGATCCAGGCGAGTGCATGATGCTGCCAGAGACTCAAGAGCCATCCCGCGACGCACAGCGCGGCGAAGCTCAGGCTCGCCATGATGCGGTGCCGGCGATCACGAGCCAGGGTCCGGTGTCCGGAAACAGGAGTGGCAACAATAAGATGGGAACCCAGGCGAAGGCCTGGCCAACCGTGCCGGCCAGGATCAGCGCCTTACGGTCCGGAAACCACCTGAGCAGCTTGACCGATGCCACCTGGGCAACGGTGCCGATCAATTGAGGCAGCGCAGAGAGCAGGCTCAGTTGAAACGGGCTCGCATGCAGCAGAAGGGCGAATGCGGAGAGGTATTGTTCCCCGCTGCCCTGGGTAATCGCTTGGCAGGCACCATCCCGAAGGCCGTACCGCCGGCTTGGCTCGCTACTCTCCTGTTGATCAGACTTGGAAACACTCACACGGTGACTCATGAAAAAATGTCCGGACTCACCCTATCACACACGGCTTGCGTCCGGTACGAAATAGGTGTTGAATGGAGGTGGGTGGCGAGACTCGCATGAGCATATTCGGGACGCCCACACGGTTGCAATCTCGTTGGCTGCTCGCCTGCCTCTTGGGAGTCACCAGTCCGGTGATGGGCAGTTGGTGGTGTGCCGACGCCAGAGACTTGGTCGCTCCCAAAGAGCAGTCCACGACTGAAATCGATCCTACCCAGAGTCCATCCTTCGACGAACAACGAAAAGGCATTCCCCAGTCGCTCTTCACCTGGATTAAAATGGCGAAGGGCTATGACGTCGAGTGGGACAGCTTCGGACGCAAAGGATGGTACACACAGGATCCGAGGCTGAAGCCAATCGAGCCGACTTCCGTGTTCACCCCTGAGACCCCCGCCATTTATATCGTGTTCGAGGTGGCCCCGCTTGAAGATCCCGCCCAGTTCAGTGCCCAATGGTTCCTCGAAACCGACGGAGGTAAAATCCCCGACGCGCCCGTCGGAAAAGACAGTCTTGAAGTCCCCGGTCATGAACGGTATGGTTTCCTCGAACTGAAGCGGAAAGACGACAAGTGGCCGATCGGAAAGTATCAGGTCAAGCTGTTCATTACGCCACTGGGGCAACAGCCCTTCCACGCCGCCAATCAAGTGGGAACCATGCGGTTTTCCATCGTCGAGAAACTTCCCGCACCCTCCTCCGCTCAGAAGTAATGCTTCCCTTGTCTAAGGACCGTCATGGGTGAACGAATCAGAGTGACTGATCCGGACAAGCTGGCGCTGTTTTACGAACGCTTTCGCGACGTGTGTCTGGTCGAAAAGGAAGTCTGGAAGGAGATTTTCATGCCCCGCGACGTCATGGCGGGTCCGGTGCGGACGAACGTCCAGGACCGCTACGAGGTCGAAATCGATGATCAGGCGATTGAGGACACGTTGGAGGCGAACATCCCGCGAGGTTCGTCAGCGCTGGCCGCGGCGATCCAGGAGTATCGGGAGCATATTGCGTTTTACCGCAAAACGTAGCAGGTTGTGTGCGGGATCTACGGCTGAAGCACCCGCTCGATTTCTTTCACCACCTCAGGCGAGACGGGCTTTGTTCGATGATGAAAGCGTCCCACCACGTTGCCTGAACGGTCTACCAGGTATTTCTGGAAGTTCCATTCGACCTCGCCGGGAAACGGACTCTGCTCGGTCAGATAGTGATAGAGCGGGTGTTTGTCCGGACCCTTCACGCTAATCTTGCTGAAGAGGGGAAAGCTGACGCTGTACTTCGTGAGGCAGAAGCCTTTGATCTCGGCATTGGTTCCCGGCTCCTGCTGACCAAAATTATTCGCGGGGAAGGCGAGCACTTCGAACCCTTTATCATGGTACTGCTCGTAGATGCGTTCCAGATCCGTGTATTGCGGCGTGTTTCCGCAGAGGCTGGCGGTATTGACCACCAGCAACACCTTGCCTTTGTAGTCGCCCAGATTGACCGGCTTCCCGTCGATATCGTCCATCGTAAAGTCGTAGAGACTGGTCGTCTTGGATGCCATAAGACGCTGTCCTTCCTCTTTGGCTTCGGCTGGAAGGCCGCTCATGAATCCACCGCACAGTGCGACCATTGACAGCGCAACGACGAGTTTCATCATGACAGCCTCCCAGCCGTTCGTATCAGAGCCGTTCCAAGGCCGCGATCCGCTCTTCCATCGGCGGATGCGTGGCGAACAGATGCATGACTCCGGAGGTTTTTCCGGAAATCTTGAACGTCGCCAGCGGATCTTGCGTGCCGTATTCCACCTGGGCGCGGTTCACCCAGCGGTTGATGGCCTGCAGGGCCGAGATCATGGCGCCCTTGCCGTACACCTTCGCTGAAAACGCATCGGCGCCGAACTCGCGCCGTCGCGAATGCCAACTCACGACCAGCATCGCCATGAAGGACAGCACGACTTGCAGCACGATATAGACGATGAAGCCGAGAAAGGGATTTCCCGCTGTGCCTTCCTCTCGGTCTCCCGATTGGCCGACCAGCGAGGACAGGAAGTTACTGATGTAGTACACGAACGTGTTCATCAATCCGGCCAGCACCGTCGTCGTGAACATGTCGCCGTTGTACACGTGGCCCATCTCATGGGCCAGCACTGCCCGTACCTCATCCTCTTTGAGATTCTGAAGGAGCCCGGTGGACACCGCGACCATCGAGTTGTTCTTGCTGGGACCGGTCGCGAAGGCGTTGGGATCCTCTGCCTCATACACCCAGACTTCGGGCATAGTGATGTTCAGCCGGCGGGCAATGTCCTGAACCGACCCGTAGATCATCTGTTCCGCATGGGACCGCGGCGAGGTAATTTGCTGTGCGTTCGACAGCATGGCGCGCGCCATCTGTTTGGAGAACAACAAACTGATGAACGCGCCTCCGAACCCGATGACCAGCGACCAGACCAGCAGCTGTTCATTGAACGCGCCGCGAACGTCGATGCCGAAGGCCGGCAGGACGACGTTGATCAAGAGATTGGCCGTGAACGTCAGAGTGAGATAGATGAGAAAGTTGGCAACGAGAAACAGGGCGATACCCTTTATCCACTTCATCGATTCCTCCTTAGAGCGGTGGGATCATCCGACCGCTTGGCGCGTGATACCTTGCGGACATTATAATACAAACCCGAATATACAGGATTCTAGAATAAGTCGTTCGGCTACAAGGTCAAGAGCCGGCTCGCCGCGTAACCCCAAGCGAACATTGACCGATTCCAGCGCTTCCTGTTAGAAACCTCTCATCGAAGGAGGATCCCATGCGAGCAGTGTGTGGGCTAGGCAGTCTCGGTCTGTCTCTTCTGCTGGCTGCAACGACCTTGGCGGCGGATCCCGCTTCGATGGGCCCACCGTTTACCGTGCCCGTCGATTCCGACGGCGTACAGCGCACCACCGTCATCCTCGACAGCTATTCCTATCAACCGGGGCATTTGATCGTCGAGAAAGGCAAGCCGGTCGAGCTGACGCTCAAGAGCGTCACGACGCTCACCCCGCACAATTTTATCATCAAAGACCCGGCGGGAAGTCTGGCGGTCGAGCAAGACGTGAGCGCCGGCAAGACGGCCCTGCTCAAATTCACCCCCACGCAAGCCGGCACCTTTCCCATCTACTGTGATAAACGTCTGTGGCCCTTGCCCAGTCATCGAGACAAAGGCATGGAAGGAAAGCTGGAGGTCCGTTAACGGCAGGCGATGGGTGCAGGGGAGTTCCTGGCAACGAGAGGTGACGTCACGAATATCCATGGTTCGAAACGTGCCCTCTTGCGCGATCTCCTCAAACGTGTGTCCCGGCTGTTTTACACCACATTGGCGGTGGTACCGGCCAATGTGCGGGACCAGGTGAGCCTGGCCTATCTGTTTGCCCGCGCGGCCGATACCATCGCCGATACGGAGCTTATCGACCGTCCACGACGGCTCGACTACCTCGGCCAGTTCAAAATGCAGTTCATCAGTGACCAGATCTCACGAGCACAGATCCGTGACATTCAAGCGGCCATCGGAGCGGCGCAACACGATTCGGCTGAACGGCAATTGCTCGAGCGATTGGAAGAGTGCTTCGCGGTCTTCGAGGATTTTTCGCCGGAAGACCGCCGACGTGTCCAGCGGCTCATGACGACGCTCGTCCAGGGAATGGAAATGGATCTGACACTCTTTCCTGGAACTTCCACCGCTGAGCTGACGGCCCTCAAGACCGTCGACGATCTGGACCAGTACACCTACTACGTGGCCGGCTGTGTCGGCGAATTCTGGACCGATCTCATGTGCGCGTACCGCCGCGGCCTCCGATCCTGGAACGTCAGGAGCATGTCGGAGGTCGGCGTGCGTTTCGGGAAAGGGTTGCAACTCACCAACGTGATTAAAGACCTCGCGCACGATCTCCAACGCGGGCGCTGCTACGTGCCGGAACCGATGCTGGTCGAGGAAGGCCTGACGCCGCGAGACCTGCTCGATCAGCAAAACCTTGCACGATTCCGTCCGGTGCTCAACAAACTCATCCGGAAGGCCGTCGATCATCTCGATCAGGGGTGGCTCTACACGATGGCGATTCCGCGTTATGAGACCAGGCTGCGGCTGTCCTGCATGTGGCCGATCTTGTCGGCCGGCGAATCGCTGCGATTGGTGCGGGGGTCTCCAGATGTGCTCAACCCCTCGGTACGAATCAAGATCTCCCGTGCCAAAGTGTACGGCATGATGGCCTTGACCATTCTCACCGGCGCCTGCGCCTATACCGGGACGGCCTATTGGGGGCGTCTCAGAAAATATCTGACCTAGCCCAAACCGGCTCCAGACAAGGGTCGTGAGCCTATGTCCTTCCGGTGTATGACCGCCCCTGCAGCCTGACACCTACGAACGTACAATTGCATTCGAAGCCTCCCGTGACGGATGACTAGATCTAGCCGATGCAGGGGGCTAATCGGTTGTTCCCTTTGACGTTTTGAGCCGTATGACAGAGACAGGATGGAACGGCCCGGCAAGAGCACAAGACTTGCTCTATCGATTCACCTTTCGGAGTCCTGCACATTAACTGAACCCAAAGGAGAACCAGAATGTCTCGATGGTTTGCGATGAAGAATCATGACCTTGCAACACGGCGATGGGTGTCATGCCTCGCACTGCTGATGCTCGGATTTGTGACGGCCTGCACAAATAGCGGCGATGAGGGAGCTGGAGCACCCGGAATCGTCAGTGTGTCATTGACCGATGGGCCGGCCTGCGGCTTCGATGCCGTCAATGTCACTGTGAGCAAAGTGCGGATTCACCAAAGCGATTCGGCATCGGAAGGCGCGGGCGGCTGGACGGAGATCACGCTGAATCCGCCGCGCAAAATCAACCTTCTTGACCTCAATGACCCCACGCAGCCGAATTTTGCGCTCGATCATCTCGGCGAAGCCTCGTTGCTGGCAGGCCATTATACGCAGCTCCGCCTGGTGTTGATTCCTAATAGCAACAATCCGAATCCGCCGTTTGCCAATTCCGTGGTGCTCTCGGGCACGACCACCGAAATTGCATTAGAGACGCCCAGCGGCATTCAAAGCGGCATCAAGCTCGTCCATCAGTTCGATGTACCGCCGGGGCAACGAGTCGATCTGCTGCTGGACTTCGATGCCTGCAAGTCCATTGTGCAGACCGGCGCGAATACCTACAAGCTCAAACCCGTGATCAAGGTCATTCCGTACACGCTTAACGGTATCGAGGGATTTGTCGACGAAGCGCTACTCGGCAGCAATGTCGTGGTGACGGCCCAGATCGGCGGAGAGATCGTGAGAGCAACGGTGCCGAATGCGAATGCGGCTCCACACCCGAATCGGGGGAAATTCCTCCTGGCCCGGTTGGCACCAGCGCCAAACTATGACGTTGTCATCACGGCCGACGGTCGGGCTGCTGCCGTGATCTCGACAGTGCCGGTACAGACGGAGACGAGCTTTACGAGCATCAGCACGCAGGCTGCGCCGATCGGGCTCGCAGCGTCGCCCACGCAGCGTACCGTCAGCGGGACAGTGACGCTGGATCCGGCGGTTGACGACGAACTGGTGCTCCTCACGGCACGACAAACGCTGACGAGCGGCCCCACCGTCGCGATCAAGTTCGGCACAGCCGGTGTGGCGGCCGGCCCACCGCCGGGCGAGTATGCCTATTCATTGACGCTGCCCATCGACCCGCCGACGCTTGGCGTCTACACGCCAGCCCTACCGATCACGCTGACTCCGCAACCGCCGGCGGTGGGAGGCCAGTACGCCGTTCGTGCCTCGGCAGACGGGTATACGGCGCAATCCGCCGATGTGGATCTCTCCGCCGCGAACGCAACACAAAATTTTACGCTCACCCCGTAAAAACACTTCGGCCCGGCGGCATCGAGCCGCCGGGCCGAACTTTCGTGACGTGAGGTTACTGTTTTGGCTGCGGCTCGAGCAGCTTATCGCCTTTCCTGAAGACAGCGAAGATCGCGTGAGACGGGCAGGCATCGAGGCACAGGCGGCAACTTTCCAAGCAGCGTGCGGCGTCGAACTTATACGGGGGGGTGGAGAGCCAGGCCCCGGTCGGACACACGGGCACGCAGACCGCGTGATGGGTGCAGCGGTCGGGGTGGCGGACCAGGTGGTCGCGAACGATCATCATGGGTTTGACTCCTTCAAAGAGACCTTGCGAGAAGATCTCGAACATGTTCTTTTTGGGGATGCTGCTCACGGCCACTCCTTCACGAGGGCTTTCAGCCGCTCTTTTAATTC
>JARDZZ010000142.1 GCA_029240595.1 Nitrospira sp.
GCGAGGACTACACATCAGAGAGTGGAACAAATCGAAGGTTGTGCGTATCCAGGTTGCAGAGATACTCCTTCATGCGGTTTCGTTCGTTTATCTTCACGGATTGAATGACCTTGTTGTCAATCTCCAGCAACCCCAGGCCGGAAGGGATCTCATCCGGACGGACGACAAACAGATTCACCCCTAATGTCTTCGCTTTCACCTGCGCCTCCATGACACGGTGGTGAATAAAGCGCTCGTTCAATCGCAGGAGATCGTTCAACTCAAGAAGGTCTCGCAATGGATGTGGGTCGACTCGAACGCTCTTCTTCGGAACGTTAAGAAAGAAAAACACCGTATCACACCCAAAACTGAACGCCTCTTCGACCGGGAGAGGGTTGGCGAGGTCGGCGTCAAGGTATCGATACCCCTCCATGTCCACCATCTCGAACAGCGGATAGAGAGCCATGGACGCACGGATGCGTTTATAAAAGAGATCGTACTTGCTTTTGAGGCTTCGCGCGTCATCATTGCCGTCCATCGCGACATCGGCATCCTTATTCGAAAAAATGACCGTTGCTCCATCTTCATACCGTTCGGTGAGGATGTGCCACACCGTGGAACTGGTCAGCACTTTCTTGAGATCAATTTGCTCGCCGAGCCTGGCCAGAAGCGGGAACGGGTCGAGAAAGGCCTTCATCCTCTTGAATTCAAAAAACTTATCTACCTCGTCAAACGCTTCCTGAATTTCCGGACATTGGACGAGTCGTCGGAACGATTTATGCTGCGATTCGAATGTGTCCATCAGGCGAAAAATGAAACTCACGGTGCGCCCCGCCACTCGAAGCGGCATGCGCGTGCAGAAAGAGAGAATAAGGGGTACGAACTTCATCGCCCGCCTGAGATCGTGAAGAATGGATCCGGACGGTCCCCAATCTTGGGTGGCTCGCGGCACGACTCCCAACAGACGCGTTAACTTCTCTCGAAAGAATGGGTGAACTTCATAGATCGCTTCCGGTGAAGTGATATAGTCTTCCCAGATGCGGATCGTGTTTTCTGCCCCGACAGGCCCGGGATTTTCAACAAATCCCAAGGCATTACAACTGCCGGCGGAGGAACTGATGATGTGGGAAGGAGTGAGACCGGCTTTCACCACTTCTGAGGCTGCCACGGCTTGGATGATGGCCTTACAGCCGCCTCCGCAAAACACAAACAAAACCTTCCCATACTTGCTAGTGAGTTCCGACATGCACATGCTCCGGTTTGTTGACTGGGCCTGCACTTTGCCTTAAAGGACCCCGCCAGATGGAAACATACGACGTCTGTATCGTGGGTGCTGGAGTTGTCGGATGCGCCATCGCAAGGGAGCTTGGGCACAAGTTCCCTCGGCTCCGTGTCGTGATATTCGAACAAGGGACGCAAGCAGGCCAAGAGACCAGCAGCCGCAACAGTGGCGTCCTCCATAGCGGAATCCACGAAAATCCCAATTCGCTGAAAGCTCGGCTGGCTCGAGAGGGAAGCGCATTGGCGGTCTCGTACGCGGTCCAACGCGGCATTCCCTTGCTGAAATCGGGAATGGTCATTGCGTTTTCATGGCAGGATGTACGTCGTGGCCTATGGCGTGACGTGTCTTCGCTGCGACGGCTGTGGGCCAACGCCTGGAAATCCAACATCCGAGTCTCATTCCTCACGCCACATAGGCTCAAGGCATTGGAGCCCAATTTATGCGGTTGCACCGGCCTCCTCATTCCGAGCGTCTGCGTCATAGATGCTCTGGCATTCGTGCAAGCCCTGAGGGCCGATGCGGAAGACACCGGCTCTGCGTTCGCTTTCAACAACCGGGTCGTTGAGATTGATGCAGATTCCACGTCGTACCTCGTCACGACCGACCGTACGAAAATCCGAGCGACCTGCCTCATTAATGCCGCCGGACTGTACGCCGACGACATCGCGTCCCTCGCCTTACGCGCAACCAAGTACGCGATCCGTCCCCTTCGGGGAGAGTACTACGAAGTGATCTCCCCGGAAACAAGAGGCCTGATTGGGCGTCTGATCTATCCCGCTTTGCCTCGTCAAGCGACCGGAAAGGGCATCCACTTCAGTCCCCGCCCCAACGGGCAGCTGTTCCTGGGACCGAACGAATTCGCCGTCCTGGATAAAACGGACTATACGTCGCGGAAGACGCCGCCGGACATGTTCCTTGAAACCCTGCAGAACTTTCTTCCAGCCTTGAACGAACGCGATCTTCGCTGGGCCTATTCCGGAATCAGGCCTTGTGTCATGACTGGACAGGGTCGCAAGAGCGATTTCATCGTCTCCGCAGATAGAGAGAATCCACCACTTATCAATCTGATCGGGATTGAATCGCCTGGACTCTCGGCCGCCTTGGCTCTGGCTCGACATGTTACTGACCTGCCTTGCATCCAGAGATGTTTTGGCCCGCAAGGATCTGGCTATTTATCCGATGGGGTGTCTCACCGTTAATCTGCAGTCGTCCCCGTTCTTCCACCCGCAACACGCGACGCAGCATCTTCCCGAGAATCGATTGAGGCAGTTCCGTGCGGAACTCTATGTGCTTTGGCATTTTGTACGACGCCAGATAGTGCCGGCAGTGTCCGAGCAGATCTTCCACACTGACCGTTTCAACCTTCAAAACGATAAACGCTTTGATCGCTTCACAGCCGTCTGTGACCTGCACGCCGATCACGGCGGCTTCGCGTACGAGCGGATGAAGGAGGAGGACGTGTTCAATCTCTGAGGGATACACATTGAAACCCGAGGTTGAGAGAATCATGTCCTTTTTTCTGTCCACGATATAGTAGAACCCGTCTTGATCGATTCGCGCCATGTCGCCGGTCGCGAGCCAGCCGCCCGGTTTCACCACGTTCGCCGTTTCGACAGGATTGTTCCAATATCGTTCCATCACTTGTGGACCTCGCACCCACAATTCACCCACCTCCCCATCCGGCACCTCCTGACCGGCCGCGTCCACAATTTTCGATTCTGTATTGGCGATGGGGAGCCCGATGGATCGCTTGACCGAGAGACCGCGTGGAAGGTTGCAGTGCGTGACAGGAGAGGCTTCGCTGAGCCCGTACCCCTCAACAATCATATGACCGGTCCGCTCCTTGAACTTTTTTAACAGCTCATAGGAAAGCGAGGCGCCTCCGCAAATCACAAAGCGGGTGGCGGTGAAATCCTTTGCATCGCAGTGTTCGAGCAACTTCCGTACAAAGGCCGGCACCAAGGTGATCACGGTCGGCTGTGTTTTTCGAAGCAGCGTGAGGAGCACGGGCATATTCCGAGGATCAGGGACCAGCACCATACATCCACCAACCGCCAGGCAGATGTTCTGTGTGACGGTCATCCCAAACACATGAAAGAGCGGCAGCGCAGCAAGAAAGCTCTCCACGCGCTCGGCTGGAGAAAACCAGCTGATCAGCTGCTGGATGTTGGCCGTCAGATTGCGATGACGGAGCTCCGCTCCCTTCGATACGCCGGTAATCCCGCCCGTGTATTGCAGGACGGCGATATCGTCAGGCACAACGACCGGTAGGTTTTCTGGCTCGACGGGAATCGCCTGGTGAAGAACGTCATGGAACCAGAGGGTTGTGCCTCCAATCGGAATCTCTGGAGACCGATGGCCGTTTCGATGGTGGTACATGTACCGGGCAATCGTCGTCATGAAATCAGTAATCCGCGTGACGATGATCAGCTCGAGATTAAGATGCTCAATCTTCTGGTACATCTGGTCAAAGACCACAATGGCCCGCGCGCCGGCATCTCTGAGCTGATGGGAAAGCTCGTGCTCCGTGTATGTCGGATTACAGGCGACGACGATGCCCCCCGCCCTCAAGATACCGAAGTAGGCGATGACGGCTTGGGGTGAGTTTGGAAGACACAGCGCGACGCGGTCTCCCTTCCGAATTCCCAGGGTGGCCAGACCGCTTGCGAATCGCTCCACCAGTTCGTGGCATTCGCGGTACGAGACGGTCTTACCGAAAAAATAGAGCGCCGGTCGCCGTGAAAATCGTCGAGCGCTGCGTGCGAGCATGTCCACAAGAGTCTCTGAACAGAGAGGGAGCTCCCGGGGAACCCCTTCGGGATAGTGGACGCACGGTTGTTCATGCATGACGCGCTCCGTTCGTTCAGTGGAAATACTTGTCGCTACCACCCTCCGTGCGAAAGTCCCGGAAAGGGCTCAAAGCGCTTCCCGTACCTGTGACTCAGTTCGTCCAATTTTCCGGCAATCTGCTCAGGCGTCATGGTTTGCCGCGCCCACGTGAGCAGGCCTCCGCGAAACGCAGGGAATCCGATCCCATAGGTCAGAGCAAAATCCACCTCCCAGGCCTGTTCCACGATACCGTCATGCAGACAGCGCACCGCTTCGTCGACCATGGGAAGGAAGAGACGCTGGTGAAGGATTTCGTCGGAAACCGGCCGGGCTTCTGAAGGATAGGCACGCCGATAGTCGGCGATCACGTCCAGCGCTTGTCTATTTTCCACTCCGGACTTCCAAAACGGCACGGGTGTCCTGGTGTCTGCAAGCAAGTTCCGCAGCAGGGCGTCGCGTGATTCGATTCGTGATCCCAATACCGCCAGCGACGCCAGCACATGCATCGCGACTGGTAGACCGATCAAATCAATGAGCTCCAGAGGCCCCATGGGGTGTCCGCTGTCTACTGCCATGCCAAAGTCCTTGGCTATGGTGTCGATGCGCCGGATCGGGACGCCCTCCCCGACTAAGATGACAGCCTCCGCCAGATATCGTGACAGGATCCTGTTGACGAGAAATCCAGGTCCATCGCGTACGACGAGCGGGAACTTGCCCAGGCGCTTGGCGATACCACAGGCCTGGGCGAGGGCTTGGTCTGATGTAAAGGGAGCCCGCACAACTTCGACCAACTGCATCTTGGCGACCGGGTTGAAAAAGTGAAGCCCCACACACCGTTGAGGATGGACCGCCTTCAAGGCAATGTCTGTCAATGTGTACGAGGACGTGTTCGTGGCAAATATCGCATCGGGCCCTGCCTCCGATTCAAACTCAGCGAGCACGGATCGCTTCACGTCAAGCTTCTCCGATACTGCCTCGATCACCAGAGGCGCTGGACTCACGTCCTTGATGGTTGTCGTCGGAGCGATTCGCAGCAAGCGATAGCGCAGCTCGGACGGCAGAATACTTTTCTTGCGCACCTGGCTCGTTTGAGTTTTCAGAATTCGTCCCATCGCCGCGGCAAGGATGCTCGGAGTGACGTCGCGTAACACGACCGCATATCCCTTTTCGGCGAGTTGCCCCGCGATTTGCGAACCCATCAACCCTGCCCCGAGTACCCCCACGCGAGTCACCGCATCAGGAACCGAGGCCGCCTTCCGTTTCACATCTTCACCGGCAAGAAACAGGCTGACCAGATGCCGGGAAACCGGGCTGGCCATGAGTTCCATGAGGAGTGGCTTCTCGGCCATCAGCGATCCTTTCAGAACACTCATTCCCATCCCGCGTTGCATGGCGTCGATGGCTCGAAGCGGAGCCGGATAGAAGTGCCGAACGCGCTTCTTCACTTGATGTCTCGCATACCCGCAGAGCAACACACGAACGAGAGGACCGCCCAGGAGTCTCTGGCTTAGCCTCAAAGGCCGCTGGCGGGCCGGAGCGGAGCGGAGTGAACGGGCCTGCGAAATGGCCGCCTGAATCAGGGTTTCTGTCTGGATGGCCTCCAGTGTTCTCATGCGAGAGGGAACGGAGCTGACCATTCCATCAATAAGACCCATCCGTAGCGCCTGTCGGGGGAACACCATTCGCCCCGCCGTAATCAAGTCCAACGCTGCCGGCAAACCGATCACACGCGGAAGACGTTGAGTTCCGCCGAACCCCGGAAGTATGCCCAGTTTGACTTCCGGCAGGGCGAAGCAAGTTTTGGGATGAGTGCTGGCGATGCGTCTATGACACGCCAATGCCAATTCGAGTCCACCGCCCAGACAGGAGCCCTCTACCGCAGCGACAAATGGTTTGGCCGACCTGTCCATGGCATCGAAGAGTTGATGGGCGATCTCGACGAGTTGTTCCATGGAGCGGAAGGATCCCTGCCGCTGAGCTTCGTGCATCTGTTCCAGATCGGCTCCGGCACAGAAGTTCCCTTCTTTCAGACTCATCAACAGCACGCCGGTGATCGCGGTCGATCGCTCGGCTGCCTGCACAATGTGCTGCCACTCAGACATGCTGTCGACGTTCAGCACATTGACGCTTTTGCCCCGGTAGTCAAATCCGACCAGCAACATTCCATCGTCAAGGATTGCCGTCTTGAAGTGTGTGAGAGTGGCCGGCAGAGAGAATGAAGGGGAGCCATCGTGCGACATACCTACTTCCTCTCCAAGATCATGGCCACACCCTGTCCGCCTCCGACGCACATGCTGATCAAGGCGCGCTCAGCATTTCGCCGTTTGAGTTCATACAGAGCGGTCATCGCCAGGCGCAAACCCGACACTCCCACCGGATGGCCGAGCGCGATCGCACCGCCGTGGGGATTCAGATCGTCATACGGGATTTCGCCCAACCGCTCGGTCCATCCATATCGGCCGAACTTGCGTTCCATAAGAGCAGACGAGTCAAGAATGCGCATGATCCCCAACACCACGGATGCAAAGGCTTCGTTGATCTCACACACTGCAAAATCCTTGAGGGTTAACCGAGCGCGGGACAATACGGTGGCGATGGCCCCCACGGGCGCCAGTCCCATACAGGAAGGTTCATAGCCAAAATCGGCATACTCTTTCAGGTATCCAAGAATCGGCAAGCCGAGCGATTTGGCCTTACTCTCCTCCATCAGCAGCATGGCGGCGGCCGCATCACGAAACGTTTGCGCACTCGCATCCTCACGGATGCCATTGTCCCGCGCGACATAGGCGCTTCGCTCCGGGACATACATGGGGACGACCTCGTCGGCGAGCAGCCCATTCTTCCATGCGCGTGCGGCATTCCTATGCGAACGGACCGCAAATGCATCCTGGTCTTCCCGAGTAATGCCAAGGGCGGGATCTTTTGAAATGTTTTCCGCCGTGAGACCCATAATGAGGTCACACATCGGATCCGTGAGACCGGAGATCAATCCGACTCGTGGCGGATAGCGCTTCAGATTGAGCAACTTTGGGATCAAAGCCAGGACACCGGCGGTTCGTTCCCGAAACGTTCTGGCTTTCCCATATTGGAGAAGCAGGTCGGCGACAGTCCGGTCATACACGAGTGGAATACGACTCATCGCCTCCATACCAATCGCGAGCACCGTGTCGGCATCCCCGCTTCTGATACGCAGGCTCGAGTAGTAAAGTGCCGTCACACCGGATCCGCAATTTTTTCCGGCGACCGTATCGGCAGGAATCGTAGCGGGAAGACCTCCGGTCACCGCTGCTACGCGGGTTGGATTCACCGCATGCATGGGCGTTGCGACATTGCTGCCGAGCACGCAATCGATGGTAGTGAGCGGGAGATTCCAGCGGTGGAGACGGGTGATGATTTCGCGTACGACCCAGGCACCCAGTACTTCCGCATCCGTCTCGCGAAAGTCTGTGCCTTCCTTACACAGCGGGGTTCGGAACCCGTCGACGACGACCACGTTGCGCATCGTGGAATCTCCATCCACAAAATCGGAAGAAGAAATCACTGCCGATGCCATGAAGCCCGACTACCCATATCGTACCACGGGATTGGCGTTTTCCATGGTTTTCTTAAGGGTCCTACATTAGAGGGACTGAATACCCCTCTTGCCTACACACAGTCGGCAGGAAACAGTGGTAAAGTAAGAAGGATACGGGCAGCTCTTGTCTCGAAGTCCTCAAAAGGACCCGCTGCACATGAGTAAACCGGATATATTTCAGGGTTCTGTGGCGATCGCCGAGACCGCTCGCGACCGGGCCTCCTATACCGGTTTTCTCGCTGGACTCTTCGAATCCGACGTTCGATGGAAGCTCTTTACCTCCATCGAAATTCCTCCTATGAGTTCGCTGGCCCTTGATTTTCTTCACCGATTCAGGACCACCCTGCTTCCCCTGGACCCCGAACGCGTTGACAGCGAAGGCGAATTGCCCGAACCGATCTTGAAGGAGTTCGCCCAACTCGGCGCCTTTGGCATCAAGATTCCCCGCCAATATGGGGGGCTGGAATGTACCCAGGCCGAATATCAAAAAGTCGCCACCCTTTGTGGAAGCGTCGACGCGTCGTTGACGGTGCTCCTCTCGGCCGCCCAATCAATCGGGGTTCCCGAGCCCTTGCGCCTCTTCGGAACGGACAAGCAGAAAGCTAAGTATCTTCCACGATTGGCGCAGGGAGAGATTTCCGGTTTTGCGCTGACCGAACGCAACGTGGGCTGCGACATTTCGAAGGTAGAAACCTATGCGGTCCGTGTTGTGGAGCAGGGAAAGACCGTCGGCTATCGGCTCACTGGAGAAAAATTTTTTATTACAAACTCCGCCAAACGGGATGGCGAGTTTTTGTCATCCATGCTGGTCGTCATTGCACGGATTGTGGATCGCCCCGAGGAGATGAACGATCCACGATCCCAGAAGCGCTATGGCGCGTTTATCGTGGAAACACAGTGGCCGGGATGTTCTGTCACCCGCCTCCGGTTCGAAGGAGTCAGAGCGATTTACAATGGTATCCCGACGTTTCGTGACGTCTACGTCCCCGTTGAAAACCGGCTCGGAGGGGAAGAAGACGGTCTGAGAATCGCCCTTGCCACACTCACGGTGGGACGGTTGACGTTGCCCGCGGCCTGCCTGGGCGGCCTCAAACAATGCCTGTCCCTCATGCGCTGGTGGGGACAGAGCCGTGTTCAATGGAACAGGCCGATCGGCGAACACAATTTGATAGGAGAGAAACTCTGCCGAACCGCGGCGTATACCCTGGCGCTGGAAGCCGTGATGGCCTTCTGCGGAGCCTGGGCGAACAAGAAAGGCGATCTTCGACTGGAGTCGGCAGCCGCCAAAATCATCGGGAGCGAGTGGTATTGGGAAGCGGTCAATGAATTGTTTCAAGTTCGCGGCGGACGAGGATTCATGACCGCTGAGGCCCAGCGGAAGAGCGGCGAACCTTCTCTCCCGGTCATGCGCATGCTGCGCGACGCTCGCATCAATCTCGTCTGGGAAGGAACGAGCGAGATTCTGCGCGTCTGGATGGCGCGCGAAGCGCTCTCGCCTTATATCGACCGTGGCCTCGCCTTTCTCCAAGGAACATGGACCGACAAGCTCGCCGCTCCGCTCTATTATGCGCACATGTCTCTGCGCTCGTGCCTTCCCTTCCTCCGTCGTGCACCGGCTCCATTCGGAAACGAGAATAGCCGGTGGGTTCGTTTTATCGAAGCCGCTGCACGCCGTATTACCCGGTCGACACTCAAGGCGACGCTGCGTCATCAGCAACGTCTCCATAATAAGCAGCTTCTGTTGCAACATCTGGTGAATGACAGCCTCTTGCTCTTTCCCATGGCCGCCACCCTCTGGTATGCCAATCAGCCGGAGATGCGGACGAAGCCCGGCATTCAAGACCTCGTCGATTATTTTTGTCAGGATATGGCGGATCGTCTGTGTCCACCTTCCTCTCTGGCCGGAAGAATCCGGCGGCACAAGAAAGATAGCGTCGTGTACCGCCTAGCGAAGATGCTCATGAGCGGTCAATATGACTGGCTTGAAGAAGGAATCATTCCTGTATTGAGAAATGACACAGCGGCTCGTAACATGAATCCATCCAACCCTACCGATCTTGCTTCCGATCTTTCGGCAGGACAGTCGAATGTCGATCACACTCAAGTCAGAACGCCTGGACACTGAGAAGAGACAGGCGGTCATCGTCAGCGCCGTGCGAACGCCGATGGGCAGCTTCAACGGTGTGTTCAGTTCCGTTCCTGCAACCAAGCTGGGCAGTATCGCCATTGTGGAGGCCCTCAAGCGCGTTCACGTGCTGCCTGAACACGTCGATGATGTGCTGATGGGTTGTGTCCTCAGTGCAGGCCTGGGTCAGGCGCCCGCCAGACAAGCCTCAATCGGGGCTGGGATTCCCCATTCGATTGGCGCCACGACCGTCAACAAGGTGTGTGGATCCAGCATTCAGACGGTCATGATGGCCTCCCAGACCATCGCGCTTGGCGAGGCAAACATCGTCGTGGCAGGCGGGATGGAAAACATGACCCGAGCACCGTATCTCTTAGAGAAGGCACGGCAGGGATACCGGTTGGGTCATGCGGAGATGGTGGACAGCGTGATCAAAGACGGGCTGTGGGATGTCTACAATAATTTTCATATGGGCAATGCCGGCGAGCTGTGCGCGGCG
The DNA here is from genome assembly GCA_029240595.1 of Nitrospira sp. GTDB lineage: Bacteria > Nitrospirota > Nitrospiria > Nitrospirales > Nitrospiraceae > Nitrospira_C. Next base: position 10,289 of record JARDZZ010000142.1, read on the forward strand.
AAGTACCGCCTGACCAGAAAAGAACTGGATGATTATGCCTTGGAAAGCTACCAACGCGCGCAACACGCGATTGACGCCGGTGCTTTCAAGCCTGAGATCGCGCCGGTCGACGTGCCGCAACGGAAGGGCGCGTCCGTGACCATCACCGATGATGAAGAGCCCAAGCGGATCGATCTCAAGAAGCTGCGCGTGTTCAAGCCGGTATTTCAGGAAAACGGCCTGCTCACCGTGGGCAACTCCCCTTCCTGTAATGATGGGGCAGCAGCGCTGGTGGTGATGGCGCAAGAGGA
>JARDZZ010000143.1 GCA_029240595.1 Nitrospira sp.
CGTGCTTGATGGCGATGTATCGGTCCGTTGAAGGCCAGCTTGCCTGGACCGACTTGCATTACTGGAGCGACCGGGTCGGCATCGATGTTGTGGCGATGCACAAGGAACTGGACCACATGATCGGTTTTTTGCCGGGAGCCGAGGCCTTTTTACAGGAGCTCCGGACAAGAGGCAAACGGATTATTGTGGTGACGAATGCGCATCAGGCCGGTGTGGCAGTGAAATCGGCCAAAACCGGTCTCAGCCGATATGTCGATCGGATCGTGGACGCCTTCGAAGTGGGTTATCTCAAGATGCGATCGGAATACTGGCCGGCCTGCCGACGGTTGCTGAAATTTGATCCAGTGCGGTCTCTCTATATCGATGATGACGAGAGCTGCCTCCATGCAGCCAGGCAATACGGCATCGGGTCGATCATCCACAGTGCTAAATCCAGTTCGCAATTACCCGCCGTCTATTCCACCAATTTCGCATCCGTGGATCGTCTCTCGACGCTACTGACCCGCACGTTGTAAGCGTGGTCAGCAGCGGGTCGTGCGCGCGTGACCTTGAAACATCTCCCCGATGATGCGTGGCACATGCGGAACCTGAAAGCGGCTGAGGTCCGTGAGGTGGAATCCACTTCGCGCGATGAGCAGATCGATCGGGCGGTTCAGATGACAGCCGCATGCAATGAGGTTTTGGATTGGATTAAGTCGATCCTGCCAGGCGGCGATACGCGCCTCCCGGCTGCGTCCATGCTCAAGAAAGAGAAACACGCCTTGTGGTTTGAGCACCCTTCTGATCTCGCGAAGGGCTTTCAAAGGATCGGGAATGGAGCAAAGCGTCCACGTACTGACGATAGAATCGAATCGTCGTTCGGGAAACGGGAGTGATTCCGCAGTGAGCTGCTCCATGTGAACAGGAAAGGCCGCTTGCGCCACTCGCGCTCGCACCCTGCTCGGCAGGAAGCCGGCAGGGTCCACCATCCAAAGTTGCGAAACCGTTGCCGGGTAGTGGGGCAGGTTCAGCCCGGTGCCGAAGCCGATTTCCAAGACATCGCCGTGAGCGTCCTTTAGCAGATCGTCACGCAGGCCTTGCCACACCTGGCCGCTCATGACCCAGTCCATAAGGCGGGGAAACACGTGCTGGCCGTACAACCCCATCGGGATGCAGTATAGCAAAGCGGCCCTGATGAGGCCCTCCGAATGTTGTTGCGTTCGAGAAGTCTGTGTTAGAGTCCTTCCTCTTCCAGACCGATCCCGACCGCATGAGTAAGACCTACGATCATCGCGCCATCGAAGCGAAGTGGCAGGCCTACTGGGAAGCGCACCGCCCGTTCAGGGCGGTTGAAGATCCGGCCAAGCCCAAATTTTACTGCCTTGACATGTTTCCCTATCCCTCCGGGTCGGGCCTTCATGTCGGCCATCTCGAAGGCTATACGGCGACCGATATCGTCTCCCGGTATAAACGGATGAAGGGCTTCAACGTGCTGCATCCCATGGGCTGGGACGCCTTCGGATTGCCTGCTGAGCAGTATGCGGTGAAGACGGGAATCCATCCGGCCATCACGACGGCGCAGAATATTGCCACCTTCAAACGGCAAATGAAGCGTGTCGGATTGTCGTACGACTGGGACCGCGAACTGAGTACGACGGACCCCGGCTATTACCGGTGGACGCAATGGATCTTCCTGCAATTGTTCAAGCGAGGCCTGGCCTACGTCGCGGAAGTTCCCGTCAACTGGTGTCCGGCGCTAGGAACGGTGTTGGCCAACGAAGAGATCGTCGACGGGAAAAGTGAAGTTGGCGGCTTCGACGTCATCCGCAAGCCCATGCGGCAGTGGGTGCTCAAAATCACGGCCTATGCGGACCGGTTGCTTGACGATTTGTCGCTGGTGCAGTGGCCGCCCAGCACCCTGGAGATGCAAAAGAATTGGATCGGGCGTTCCATTGGTGCGGAAGTGGAATTCGGCATTGAAGGTATCAACGGAACGATCAGAATATTTACGACGAGGCCTGATACGTTGTTTGGCGCGACGTATATCGTCCTCGCCCCGGAGCATCCGCTTGTCGAGGTCGTGACGCCCGCCACCGAGCGTGAGGCTGTCAATGCCTATCGCCAGGCGGCCGCCCGCAAAAGCGATTTACAGCGGCAAGAGCTGGACAAAGAGAAGACGGGAGTGTTTACCGGAGGCTATGCCATCAATCCGGTCAATCAGGAGCGGCTTCCCATCTGGATCGCTGATTACGTCCTGATGGGCTACGGCACCGGTGCCATTATGGCCGTCCCGGCGCACGATGCGCGCGACTGGGCATTCGCGAAGACCTATCATTTGCCCATTCGAGAAGTCATTGCAGGCGGCGATGTGCAGAAGGAGGCCTTCGTCGAGACCGACAAAGGGGTGGTCGTCAATTCGACATCGCCCGACGGACGCTTCTCGATTGACGGACTCGCGCCGGTTGATGCCATTCCCAAGATCACCGCATGGCTTGAATCCGTTGGGACAGGGCGCAAGTCCGTCAATTACAAGCTTCGGGACTGGCTGTTCGCCCGCCAGCGCTATTGGGGAGAGCCGTTTCCCATCGTATGGGTGGATGGCGAAGCCAGACCCCTCCCGGAAGAACAATTGCCGCTCGCGCTACCTGAGACGAAGGATTTCACCCCGTCAGGCAACGGGGAGAGCCCGCTGGCCAACCTGGAACATTGGCTCAAAACGACAGACCCGGAGAGCGGGGAGCCGGCGCGGCGCGAAACGAATACCATGCCGCAATGGGCGGGGTCCTGCTGGTACTATTTGCGTTTTCTCGATCCGAAAAACAACGAGCAGGTCGTCGACCCCGGAAAAGAACAGTATTGGATGCCGGTCGACCTCTACATTGGTGGCAGCGAGCATGCGGTACTGCATCTTCTGTATTCCCGATTTTGGCATAAGGTCCTGTTCGATATCGGCGTCGTCTCGACACCCGAGCCGTTCAGGAAGCTCGTTCACCAAGGCATCGTGTTGGGTGAGGACAATCAGAAGATGTCCAAGTCTCGCGGCAACGTCGTGAACCCCGATGAGATGATCGATCGCTTCGGCGCCGACGCCGTTCGACTTTATGAAATGTTCATGGGACCATTGGAAGCCATGAAGCCCTGGAGTACGCGAGGCGTAGAGGGCGTCACCCGCTTTCTCGAACGGGTCTGGCGTTTGATGGTCGACGAGGCAGGCCGACTCTCGTCTGCGATCGTCGACTCCGTCCCCCCAGTCGAGCAACAGCGGATCCTCCATCAAACGATTAAAAAGGTCACCGAAGACATCGAACATCTCCGATTCAACACGGCCATCTCTCAGATGATGGTCTTCACCAATGAGATGACGAAGCTTCCTCAGCGACCACGGACCTTGATTGAGCCATTTCTCCTGCTCCTGTCTCCATTTGCTCCTCATCTGACGGAAGAACTATGGTCGATTATAGGAAACCGCCCGAGCATCTCTCAGCAACCGTGGCCTTCCTTTGATTCCGCCCTGACGGTGAGTGATCGGTTGACCATCCCGGTTCAGGTGAACGGCAAGCTGCGGGGAAAACTCGAGGTGAGTGCCGATGCCGATCGCCAGCAGGTTCAGGATTTGGCCCGACAAGTGGCCGCAGAATGGCTGATGGGGAAAGAGCTGAAAAAGGTCATCTATGTCGAGAAAAAGCTCATCAACTTTGTCGTCTAATGACCGCGGTGAGCTGAGGGATCGCAAACGAATGCACGGATGCGCAGCCAATCAGATGCACTCGCTTGTCGCATTGAGTGCTCGACTCTCAATTCTGTCTCTCTGCCTGCCACTGTTGGTCAGCTGCGGCTATCAATTTCGCGTTGAGGGACCCGGCCCCACGATAGGAGGAACGGCCTCCGCAGCGCCGTCGACGCCTCCGCCTCGCGTAGTGATCCGCCCATTAAGGAATGCGACCTTCGAACCCAATATTGAGGCGCGGTTCACCAATTATCTCCGGCACGAGTTTTCCTCTGGCAGCGGTGCGCAGGTCGTGCCCGAGGGCGAAGCGGCGGACCTGGTCCTATCCGGCGATATCCTCGCCGTCATCTTACCGACTCTCAGTTTCACGCAAACCACGACGCTAGAAAGTCGCGCAGAAGTGATCGTCGCTGTGAGAGTCGAGGAGACGAGGACCAAGCGTCTCGTCTGGTCGCAAGTGGCAAAAGGTGCATCGGAGTTTTACGTGACGCCGGATCTGCAGTTCAACCGGGTGCTTCAAAACCGGGCCGTCGAGCAGGCGGGACGATATATTGCCGAGGATCTTGCATCTCGATTTTTGTTGCAGCTGGAATCCGGCCAACTGTCAAAGCCGGTCGTGGATACGAAGCCGGAGCAAAAACCCTAAAGGGATCCCCTATGCCTCAAACAGTCCCCGTTTCTCAGTTGCCTGCGCACCTCACCAAGGTCGTGGCACCGCTCTATGCCGTACTCGGAGAGGAAGACCTCCTGAGAGACACCGCCTTGGCCCTGATCAGGCACGCGGTGCTTGGGGCGGACGGGAACGACTTCAATTGCGATGTGTTTTATGGTGATGAGGCAGAGGGAGCGGAGATCGCAGCCTGTGCGTCGGAGATCGCCGCTTTTGCACCGCGTCGACTCGTGATTGTGAAGGCGGCGGACAAACTTGCCGCCAGACAATCTGAAATGCTGTTGCCATATCTCAAGTCACCCAACGACACCACGAGTGTAATCTTCGTTGCCGCAAAGCTCGACGGTAGGCTGAAATTCAGCCAGGCGTTACTCCAGGCGTCGGTCGTCGTGGATTGTGGTCCGCTCAAGGATTCGCAATTGCTGCCCTGGTTACAGCAAGAGGCGGATCGCTTAGGCGTCCGGATCGACGAAGAGGCGCTGCATTTGCTCAGGGAAGTCTCGGGCGGGTCGCTCTCTGCGGTGAGGCGGGAATTGGAGAAGTTGGCGTCCTATGTGCCAGCCGATCGTGCTGCGACGGCGGCCGATGTCGCGGCATTGCGCGGCACTCAACCGGGCGCTTCGGTCTTTGATCTGGCCGCCGCGATCGGCGCGCAACAACGCGGGGCAACGCTGGCCATTCTGGCTCGCAATCTAGAGGCAGGGGAAGCGCCCTTGCGGATCCTGGGTTCTCTGGTCTGGCAGTATCGGCGGCTCTGGAAGGTCAAGGAACTGGTCAAACAGGCTGGTCGTGAAGGCGAGGCGGCCAGAGTGCTTAGGATGGACCCCTATAGAATCCGACCCTTCCTTGGGCAATTTTCGGAAACCCACCTGCGGGAGGCGTTCCGCTTGTTTTTGGAGACTGATCAGAAACTGAAGGGTGGTAGCGGAGGGAAGCCGGCGATGTTGCTCGATCAGCTGATGCTCAAGCTCTGTAGCCGCCCACAGCCGACACGCTCGCCCTCGCCTGCTGCTCCGGCGTCGCGAGGGAGGACCGTGTCGAATGTTCGAACGATTAGCGTGACGCGACCAAAGAATTGACGTGTCTGGTCAGTCTCGAAATGCGGCGGGACGCGGTGTTGGGTTTGAGGACGCCCTTGCTGACGGCTTTACTGAGAGCCGATGTCGCGATTTGCAAGGAGGCCTTGGCTTCGTCGGCCTTCTTGTCAGTCACCGCCGCGTGCACCTTTTTCACCAGGCTCTTCACGGCACTTAAAGCGGCGCGGTTGCGAGCCTGCCGCTTTTCTGACTGACGGGCCCGCCGGATCGTCGATTTATGGATGACTGGCATAGCAAACTCCTGTACAAAGGAGCGCATTTGTACCATAGGCTTCAGCGGATCGTCAACCTTAGACGAGCCGAGAAAAGTGGTGGGAGGATACTGCGGTGAAGGTCGTCGCACGTGACCGGTTGATTCTCGCCTTGGATTTACCTTCGGCGGTGGATGCTGAACGGTTGATGGATCAGGTGCAGGATCAAGTCACCTTCGTTAAGGTAGGACTCGAGCTCTATACAGCGGCTGGCCCGGACATCGTGCAGCGTCTCCTCAAGCGGGGCAAGCGCGTCTTTCTCGATTTGAAGTTTCTGGATATTGAGGAAACGGTTCGGCGCGCCACGGAACGAGTGGCAGCGATGGGCGTCGAGTTTCTGACCGTCCATGCGAATCGCAAAGCGCTTGCGGCTGCAGTCAAAGGTCGGGGCGATTCGGCCCTCAAGTTGCTGGCTGTGACGGTCCTCACCAATTTCGACAGTCATGACTTGCGCGAGATGGGTATTCAACACACCGTGCAGGAACTGGTGACGGCCCGCGCGTTATTGGCGGCGGAGATGGGTTGTGACGGTGTAGTGGCATCAGGCGAGGAGCCGGGGGTGCTGAGGCCGAAAGTCGGGCCACGGTTTGTCATCGTGACTCCGGGCGTCCGCCCCGCCGGTGAAGACGTCGACGATCATGCGAGGTCGACGACTCCAACTCAAACCATCGCGGCTGGTGCCGATTATCTCGTGATCGGTCGTCCCATTCGCGCCGCTGCCGATCCCGCTGCCGCAGCTGCGGCGGTTCTGAGTGAAATGCAGGCGGCGTTTGATGCCAGAGCCTGACGGCCGATGAGTTGCGGCCGTTCTTCTCACTTTGCTAAGATCCAATTTCCTCAGTTTTCCCCTCAGTCCCTGCACGGTGGGTGTAGCTCAGTTGGTTAGAGCGCCGGATTGTGGATCCGGAGGTCGCGGGTTCGAAACCCGTCATCCACCCCAGCATCCTGCCAGGATTTTCTCTGCATCCGTCATGACTTAGCCGACGGCCTCCGTCGCCCCGGCCGGCGACTGTGCCGTTTTTGTGCTCCTCGCCCGCGCCTGATCCAGGATGGCGATCCCCGCCCGGAGACTTTCCGGATGGTGGTGGGCAT
>JARDZZ010000030.1 GCA_029240595.1 Nitrospira sp.
GGGCGTCCCAGCACACCGCCTTTCTTGTTGAACAAATCAACCGCCACGTTGGCCCCATGAACGTCGTGGATGGAGGAGGTTTTATAAGGACTCGACAAGGGATCCAGAATGCCGATCTTGATCGGCTCATCGGCATGCGCGATCCGCACGCCGAACTCCTGTAGCGCGCCGCGGTTCATGAGGCCTCCGAGCGCGAGCGTCCCTCCGGTTACCGCCGTCCACTGTAAGAAGCGCCTGCGTGACATATCATTCATGATGCCGGCCTCCCTCGGGTGATGTTCGTAAGACTATCCCGACCCATGATTTCATAGTTTCCACCCTTGTCTCAAGCGTCGCCGCTGGAACCGACACGGATTCCTTTGGATCAGCGAACCAGCAAGAGCAGGCACAGGCGGAAAGAAAAAAAGGGCCGGAGTTAAATGGTTTTCGCGTCTAGCTGTATTGGTCTTCCGTATAGACCTGTTTGATGGACCAGAACACCGCTTCCTTGAGTTTTTTGATCTGGGGGTCCGGCGGGTCCTTCCGGATTTTTTGCAGTTTCTTGTCCAGATCAAACAACGGCTTCACGGATCGGCGGTCGGGAACTCTTCCTAACGCCCAGGCGACCTCGGTTTGAACAGTGATATCAACACCGGGTGCATCCAGCATTTCCAAAAGCGGAGGCACGACCGACGAGTCGTTATGGACGTTCCCCAAATCCCCGAGACCTTTTGCGGCCGCGGCCTGGAGTTCCGGCTGTTTGGAGTGCTTGAGAATGTCGACGAGTATGGGAATGCCTTCTTTGCCCATACTGCCCAGAGCGACTGCCGCCTCCTTGGAAAGATTCTTGTCTTTGAGTGCTGCCTTGAGTTGGGGTAACGCCTCGTCCGCCTGCATTTCGCCCAGCAGTGAAATAATTTTGATCTTGCGCACCTGCGGCGTGTCGGAGGCGTCGAGCAGCTTCAGTAGTCGATCGGGATGACCCCACTCGGCAGCCAAGAGGACGGGGAAATCGTACTGTTCGAGCTTGGCGCGCAATTGACTCATCGCAAAGGCTCCGGGATCGCCGGCATTCGCGGATTGAGCCGCCGCTGCGGCGTCTTCGAACTCCGTCCGCACTTCCTTTTGCCACTTGATCTTCGTCTCTCCGAGGAGATAACTCAACTGGCAGGCAGGCCCTTTCCACAGCCTCGAGGGGGCATCCGGAAGATCTGCATCGCCGCCCGCAGCGGTCGTACCTTCCCAGGTTTTGCGCTGCTCGCATTTCACCTTGAAGGTTGCATCGTGTGGTTTGCCCGCATCTCGCACCACGGCGTAGCCCATTTCCCCCAATCGACGGGCGGCAACTTCGGTGATCGGACCGGCATCAACAGTCCCCTTGTCTGTGAGGGCAATCGCCTCGACACGCACGGTGTGAATCTTCTCGAGTTGCGCCTTTTGTTCGGCAGTGAGGTAATCCCGATATGCCAGGACGGGAGAAGAATCAATGGTCAGCGCGAGAAGAGCGAGACTGGTGAGCAGCAAGCCGATGCGCATGAGGCACCTCCCTGCTTGTACTGACACTAGATGAGACCACACATGATGGTCCATTATACTGGTCCACCACACCCTGAGCTACCTTTCAGAATCTTGCTGTGTGCACTGGCCGTGCCACCTGTTCCCCCTCAGGAGACAAAAATCGGCAAATTCTCTTCCATCCCGCTGGAGTATGGGTTGACAGTTGGACACATCCAACGGTACAAAATAGCAGCATCGCCGTGTAGTTGCGCTAGTTTGCTACAGGCTGGACACCCCATCCGGCGGTCCCCACCGTGCGAGAGTGGCGGAACTGGCAGACGCGCGAGACTTAGGATCTCGTGGGCAACCGTGGGGGTTCAAGTCCCCCCTCTCGCACCATCCGGCAGCGGGCATGCCATAAACTGCAAAGGAAATCGCTCGACAGATGAAAATGGAAGTCACGGAACTTGGTCCCATGAAACGGGCCCTCAAAATTGAGGTGCCGGTTGAAGAGGTCGCGCAGCGCTTTGTGTTGGCGTACAAGGAGTTGAACCGACAGGTTCGCGTGCCCGGTTTTCGACCGGGCAAAGCGCCGCAAGCGTTGCTAGAGCAGCGCTATGCCAAAGCAGTGGAGGAGGACGTCGTTCGGAGCCTGGTGCCGGATTTTTACGACCGTGCCGTTCGACAGGCCGGTATCTCTCCGGTTGTCGTCGAGATTCCTCCGCTCGAGCGTGTCAAAATCAAAAGAGATGCACCATTCACTTTTACTGCGACGGTCGAAATCAAGCCAAAAATCGAATTGCGGGACTACAAAGCGCCGAATCCGATCTCGCTTAAGCCTGACACCAGAACCGTGACCGACGAACAGCTGGCCAAAGGCATGAACGTCCTTCGCGAGCAGCATGCGAGGCTGGAAGCACCACCCGCGGGACACAGGGTCGTGGAAGGGGATTTCGTCATCCTCACGCTGGAAGGTTTCCTGGACAATGAGCCGCTCGAGGGCAGTAAGAAAGCGGGCCATCTTCACAAGGTCGGTTCAAACGCGACCGTGTTAGGGTTGGAAATCGACCGGCATGTTCTCGGAAAGGCGGAGGGCGATACGGTAGAGATTTCGCAGCCCTATCCTGCAAGCCATCCGGATTCTCGGGTGGCGGGCAAGACTGTCACCTTCACAGTGAACATTAACGCCGTCAAGATCAAGACGCTTCCAGACTTGGACGACGAGTTTGCCAAAGATTGCGGCGCCTACGCCTCGCTGGCCGAACTTCAAGAGCGCTTGCGGACGCAGATGGAAAAGGCGCTCAAGCGGGAAGTCGAAGATACCTACAAGGACACCATCGTGAAGCGCCTCGTCGAGACGCATCACTTCGACCTTCCGGAGACTCTCGTAGAGCGGGAACTGGAAGCGATCATTCGTCAACACATGCAACGCCACCGTCGGGCGGGAGCGGATGCCCCGTCGGCGTTGGAAACAGAAGATTTGACGAAGCTGCGACAGGAGAATCGCGATGAGGCGGCCCGCCGTGTGAAGGTCGGATTGATTCTCGAGGCCATCGCCGAAAAGGAACAGCTCACAGTGACGCAGGAAGACCTCAATAACGAAGTCCAGCGTCTAGCGGCGGAATTGAAAATCGCCCACTCGGAACTCGTCAAGATGATCCAGGCGGGCGGCCAGGATTCTATCGAGGAATTGCGGGCACGCATCCTGGCAGAAAAGTCTTTGGATTTCGTGTATCGAAACGCGGTGATTCAGGGATAGCTGTCCTGTCTCACTGTCATTTTTGCGGAAAGGAAGAATCTGCATGTTAGTTCCCATTGTCGTTGAGCAAACCAATCGGGGAGAACGGGCCTACGATATCTATTCTCGACTTCTGAAAGACCGCATCATTTTTCTGGGCGCTCCGATCGACGATATCTTCGCCAACCTCATCATCGCACAGCTGCTGTTTCTCGAAGCGGAAGATCCTGAAAAAGACATCAATCTGTATGTCAACTCGCCGGGTGGCAGCGTCACGGCGGGTCTGGCCATCTACGACACGATGCAGTATGTGAAGCCGCCCATCAACACGATCTGCTTGGGCCAGGCTGCCAGCATGGGGGCGTTGCTGCTGACGGCGGGCACCAAAGGCAAACGCTTCGCCCTTCCCAATGCCCGGGTGATGATCCATCAGCCCCTGGGCGGGTTTCAGGGCCAAGCGACGGAGATCGACATTCATGCACGCGAGATACTGAAGATCCGCGAGCGGCTGAACGAAATTATGGCCAAGCATACCGGGCAACCCATCGAAAAAATTGCGCTGGATACCGAACGGGACTATTTCATGTCGGGCGAAGAGGCCAAGCGGTACGGCTTGATCGATGAAGTGATTACGCGAGCGCCCAAAGCGTTGAAAGCGGTGGCGTCAGAGAAGGACGGGGCCAAAGACAAGTAACACGGGAGGACGCATGGCCAAGCAGGAAAAGATGGATCGACACCTTCGCTGTTCGTTCTGCGGCAAAAGCCGCGACGAAGTCCGTAAACTGATTGCCGGACCTACCGTCTATATCTGCGACGAATGTGTCAACCTGTGCAATGACATCATTGCAGAGGATTGGGAAGAGGCGAAGGAAGAAATTTCGTCGAAACTGAAGAAGCCGTCTGAAATCAAGCATCACCTTGATCAGTACGTCGTCGGGCAGGAGCGAGCCAAGAAAATCCTCTCGGTCGCCGTCCACAATCATTACAAGCGCATTTCGGCCAAGGAAAAAGACGTCGACGATGTCGAACTCCAAAAGGGCAACATCCTGATGGTCGGCCCGACGGGAACCGGCAAGACGTTGCTCGCTCAAACCTTGGCGAAGTACTTGGATGTGCCCTTCACGCTTGCCGATGCGACGACGCTCACCGAAGCGGGATACGTCGGGGAGGACGTTGAAAATATCATCCTGAAGCTCCTCCAGGCCTCCGACTACGACGTCGAACGTGCCGAGCGGGGGATCGTGTACATCGATGAAATCGACAAGATCAGCCGGAAGAGCGACAGTCCTTCGATTACGCGCGACGTATCCGGCGAAGGAGTCCAACAGGCCTTGCTGAAACTGATCGAGGGCACCGTCGCGAACGTGCCGCCGCAAGGCGGACGCAAACATCCTCATCAAGAGTTCATTCAGGTCAATACGAGCAATATACTGTTCGTGTGCGGCGGCGCCTTTGTTGGATTGGAACAAATCATCGAGCAGCGCTTGAATCGCAAAGCGATGGGATTTGGCGCAGAAATCCGAGGGCGCGCCGAAGTGCGGTTGGGAGAATTGTTCGAGCGCGTGCAACCCGAAGATTTTCTGAAGTACGGGCTCATTCCTGAATTTATCGGACGGTTGCCCGTTGTCGCCACGCTCGACGAACTCGACGAACGCGCGCTGATTAAGATTCTTACGGAGCCGCGCAACGCCCTCACCAAGCAATACGAAAAATTGCTCTCGTTTGAGAAGGTCAAGCTCAAGTTTACTGAAGGGGCGCTGGGTGCTGTCGCTCGGAAGGCCTTTACTCAGAAAACGGGGGCACGGGGACTTCGGGCCATTTTGGAAGAAGTCATGTTGGATGTGATGTATGATGCGCCGTCACAAAAGCAGATCAAGGAGGTCTTCATCACCGAAGATGCCATCCTCGGCAAACACCCGCCCATCCGCATTTTTGAACAAGACAAGGACGTCAGGACCGCCTGATCCCTTATATTTCAATTGCTTCACTCTCACCGGCCCGGCCTCTGACCGGGCCCGGTTTTTCTGCGACGCCGGTCACCGAGTCGAGCGTTTCCATTCGGATCATCTGAATTCGGTGGCATCACACCAGCCTACGCAGAATCATGCCTGCGAAACTCTCGGCTTTTCCTCGACAAGATGAACGGCTGCGCTATACTTGCCGAGGATGGGCAATCGAGGGGAGGATCCGTGAAATATCCGGTGGTTTCCAGCCTGCGCCATAAGGGCAAGACGATCGAATTGGACTCTGCCAGGGAGATCATCACGCTCTACGGGATCAACGGAGACGCCATGGGGAATCTCTCGTGGGACTTTGTCATTGATCAGATCCTCGCCTATCGCAAACCACCCGCATCCCGAGAAGCGCGGACTGAGCCACGAGTAACGCTCGCATTTCGTGTGAAGTTCAAAACGCCGGAAGGTCAGCAATTCGAGAGCCGGGCCGGCGGCATCGGGGGCGGCGGGCTGTTCATTGAGAGCCAGTCTCCACTCCCCGTTGGCACCAAGTTATCGCTGGAGTTTTCCCTGCCGGAGCGTGGGAACGAATGGCTCGCGGCGAAAGGGGTGGTCGCCTGGGTCTGCCCTAAGGCGGATCAATACACGTTCAGTCCGGGAATGGGCGTCCGATTTACCGACATCGCCGCCGACATCCGCAATCGTGTCCTCGAACTCGTGAAGTCCCTGCAGGAAGTCGGTAGGCCTGCCGCCTGATAGCATCATGCAGGCATTGCATCGCACTGTCAGTCAAGAGAGCGTACCAACATGAAATTTCCGGTCACTGTGACTCCGGGCCATCAGGGAGAGTCGTTAGACATTGACCCAAGCCGCGAAATCATTTCTCTTCATGGGGCAAATGGCGCCTTGCTTGGAGCAGTGTCCTGGCATGATGTCATCGAACGCATTGCGGCGGGCGATGAAGATATCCGCTTTGCGCATGCGCGCGCGCATGCCCGCGCCCCTCTGGCGGTCAAAGTAAAATACACCACGCCCGAAGGTAAGCAATTCGACAGCTTGACCGGCGGCGTCGGCGGCGGAGGCCTGTTCATTGAAAGCAGTCAGCCTTTAGCACCCGGCACTGAACTGTCCATCGAATTTGCCCTTCCAGATCGTCCCTGGGAAAAGCACAAAGCGAAAGCGAAAGTGGCCTGGACACGCAACAAGCCGGAACGATTTCTGTTGTTCCCCGGCATGGGCGTTCAGTTCACCGATATCGAGGAAAAATCACGTCACGATTTGGTCGAATTGGTGGCCGCGCTCAATCGCTCCCGCGCAACGACCTGAGTTCCGCTTCAATCCACCTCCGCACACCACTATCCTGTTCTGTTGCTGCGGCAGCCTGCAAGACGGAGCGAGCGTCGATCCCGCGCACTTCTCCCAAGTGATAGGCCGCTTGAGCACGGACGGCGGCGGATGGATCCTCCGCGAGCCGCTGTTTCAATACTCGGCCGGCCCGAACATCGTCAGAATTGCCGAAGCACGCAACGGCTCCCTGCCGCACCTCTGCGTCCGAATCGCCCACGAGTGGCAGCAGGGCTGACGCCACATGACTCGTATCCAGGGACTGCAAGGCGTGCACGACGGTGCGCCTCACCCGTACGTCTGCACCCTGCGCCAGCGTGGTGATGACCGCAAGCTGGCGAGGCGAGGGTTCGATGTCGCCGATGGCCATCGCGGCGGCTTGCCGAACATTGTCCGCCGGATCTGCGAGCGCTTGGGTCAACGCGGCAACTGCAGCCTCGTCCGCCGGGGTCGCCAGGCGACCCAAGGCTTGCGCGGCCGCGCCACGTACCAGCGGAATCGGGTCGGTCAGCAGGGGCACCACAGAGGGTACTGCGGTTGGATCGCCGATTTTACCCAGCGACTCGACCGCCGTCCGACGCACTTCGGGATTGTGGTCCTTGAGCAATACGGTCAGCAGTGCCTTGCTTTGGTCGGGGGATGGCCAGGGTGCTTCTTGAAGACACCCCGAAAACGTCAGACAAAAAAGTAGGAAGAGGGAAAGAGGGGAGCGTCGTGACGAGCTCCATTCATCCATGCGTCAGGCCGATTTTGGAGGTTCGTTCTCCACGGCAGGCATTTCTCGAGCGGCCTCGATGGATTGCTGAATTTCCTTCTGAGCCGCGTCCACCTCGGCTTGAATTGTCCGCATCTCGGGATCAACTGAATTCCGCACGTCTGCCACTGCCTGCTTGAACGTGCGCAAGGCGTCGCCCAGCCCTTCACCAAGATGTTGCATGTCGGCAGGCGACACGCCGCCCGTTTGTGTTGCCTTCGCCTTCAGAGCCGCCTGCTGGGCCTGCACGCGAGCCACGGCATCCTTGTTCACAATCGCCGACGGTCGTTTAGCCTGCGGTTTCTGCTGGGCAGAGGGCGGGAGTGGAGGATATTGACCACGCATCATGGGCGTCGGGGCCGCTGCACGCTCTTCCATCGTCGGCGGCTGAGCGACTCGAGCGGTTTGTGTCCCAGCTGGAGCGGTCGTCGGCCGGGCCGGTTGGGGCGCCTGTGGCCCCATATTATAGAGCGAGGCGGCCGTCGTGCCGGGTGTCAATTCGGGACCAGGGGTGTACGGCGAAGTCGGCTTAGGAGCGGCTTGAGCGGTGGTAGCCGTTGCCGGGGGCGCCGCGGCTGCTTGTTGCACAGGAGCCTGGGCCGTGACTGGAGCGTGTGGCGTCGTTGAAGCTGCCGGGGACACGGCCTCGACCTGGGGCGCTTCCGGAGCAGGGATATCGTGAACTTCTTTCTTAAATCCTTTCAGCGCCTTGCCGACGCCTTCACCGATCTGCGGAAGCTTGCCTGCACCAAAAATGATCAGCACGATGACCAGAATAATGATCAATTCTGAAATGCCCATGGTCCCGAACATACTCTTATTCCTTCTGTTTCAGGGAGTATCGGCCTAAAAGCCAACAGTCACTTTATAGGCCGTTTGACAGCACTGTCAAGGAAGGATGCGGCTGGAGGGGCCTACAGCAATGGGGAAAGCGCGGTTTGTAGCGGAAGCCCGAACACGAGCGCATCGTGTTCCGTCAGATACACGTCCAACTCGCTTCTGATTCCAAATTCGCCAGCCAGGTAGACGCCGGGCTCAATCGAAAAACAGGTGCGCGGCATCAGGCGTCTCGTGTCGTGGGTTTCCAGGCCGTCGATGTTCGCCCCGTTCCCATGCACTTCTTCGCCGATGGAGTGGCCGGTACGATGAATGAATTGATCTCCGTAGCCCGCCGCTTGAATCACGCGGCGGCACGCAGCATCGACTTCATGGCCGAACGGTCGGTAGCCAGCCCGTAGGTTCTCCCGGACGAATTCAAGCGCGGTGTCCCGTCCTCTTTTCACCACATCGAAGACTGCGCGATGCTTCTCGGGAACCGTCGAACCGGCATAGGCTGTCCAGGTAATGTCGGCATACACGGAGCCGGCGTCAGCCTGTTTTGCCCACAGGTCAATGAGCACCAAATTGTCTCGTTGAATGGTCGAGGATAGGATCGCTGTAGGACCGTAATGGGGATCCGCGCTGTGTTCGTTCACCGCCGCGATGGGTGGGCTGGACGTCACCATGCCTGCGTCCTTGATCCGGGAGAGAATGAACTGCTGTAAGCCGTATTCTGTGAGCCGCGTTCCATGAGTCAGGCACTGACTGACATGTCCAAACGCGTCGTCCACAATGCGCCTCAATGCGGCGGCTGCGTACTGATGCGACTCCAACTGGCGGTCGGTCCAGCGTGCTTCGAATAGTTGGATGAAATCCGCCGAGCTGACGACGTCGACTCCGAAGCTTCTCACTAATTCCATGGTGCCGGCATCCACCCTGGACACATAAGGGACCGCATTCATGGGCGAGTATTGCATCGCAATCCGGCGGTTGCCGGTGAGAATACGACCGAGCTCTTGCCGCTGCTGGTCCCACGACACATAGGCCATCGTATCGCCGGGTAGGGAACCCAATACGTGCGGCTCGATTCCATGGACCAATTTTTGCGGTGTGCCATGAGCCGGAACCCAGTAGTACCAGCGCCTGGTCACATGCATACACGGATCGAGCAGAAGCACACGGTAGGCGAGGAGATCGCTTCCACGGAAATCATAGAAGAGCCACCCGTCCGTGGAATCATGTTCGCGAAGCACCCGTTGGATCTCGAGTATTCGCTGTTCAGACGCGAGGTCCGGCATGATCGGCATCTTATCGTTGTGGCTTTGGAGCGTCAATGAAGAGGGATTGCCATCGGCCATGGTAGAATGCGCAGCATGTCGATGGATTCCGAGGCATCTCAATTTCGCATCACATTGTTCATTGGCCCGCAGCCGGTGAAGGGGAAACCCTTCACTTACTCGACCGTGTACAACGTCAAAAAGCGGAGTTGGAAAGGTGGCGTCCAGGTGGCCGTCGAACTCGAGGAATCTCAGATCAATTCTCTGAGTTCGAGCATCGGCTTTCCTGAATGGCTGGACCAGGCGCTTGTGCAGGTTCCGGTTGAAGAGCGTCCCGCTTACCAGGAGCGGGCGCAAGACCTGTTTGTCCAAGCGCTCGCCTGGTGCAAATTAGACTTATTGTTGCAATCCGGCATCACTCAGAACAATCAATGTATCACCGCCGACACATTTGTCACCGAATTGAACATGGTTGCTATCAACAAACGGCACTTCGTCGCATCACATGTGGCGACAGAACTTGATCTCCTTCCGCACCATCCCGCTTGATGGAGAGTTTTCCGACCTGGTAGGGGGTTTGCAAGCACAGTGTAATTTGTTATAACCCACAGCACGCTGCACTTCGACTGAGCGCCCAAGGAATTTCCACGGATGCAGCTCGATTCACTTTGTTGAGGAAGGAGGACCCTCTCGTGAAATTATATGTGTGTGCTTACACTGCGGCAACGTTCAGGCTCGTCGCCGTTGTTCTCGTCCTCGCTCTTGGCATGGTCAGCGTGGCGCCCTCGGCGTGGAGCCAAGAGTCCCTTCCGCCATCCAGCGAGACGACCGAAGGTGGGAGCGCCTCCAGCGCCGGTATGGGCGCTGCTGCCGGGGTTTCAACCTTGCTGTATCTTCCGTTGAAGGCGGCCTTTGCCATCGGAGGAGGCATCGTAGGCGGGCTGGCCTATGCGTTTTCCGGAGGAAACGAGAACGCGGCAAAGAGCATCTGGACCACGAGCCTCTATGGCACGTATATCATCACGCCCGATCATCTGCGCGGAGACAGACCCATCCGTTTCCTCGGCGTCCCGGAGACGGAGGCATCGGCTCAGGCCGCGGCCCCCATGGAGCCCATTCGTTGAGCAATGAAACCGCTCATCGGCGTGACACCAGATTTCAACGCCGGTGACCGGAAAGAATGGGGCGGACGCGAACCCACCTATTTCTTGCGCGCTCGTTACGTTCGCGCCATCGAAGACCTCGGAGGAATCCCGGTCGTCCTTCCACTGGTCGCCGACCTTGGAGCTCGGCGGCGTTTGCTCACTCACATTGACGGCCTCTTGCTGACCGGTAGCGGACCCGATCTCGCTCCGGAACTCTACGGCGAACGTCAGCGGTACAAGTTCAGGGTGATGAGCCAACGACGCACAACATTCGAGCTGGAGATGGCGCATTTGGCGCGCGCCGCCAATCTGCCGGTGTTGGCTATATGCGGAGGCATGCAGGCGCTCAATGTCGCCTTTGGAGGCAGCCTGTATCAGGATATTGCCGCCCAGCGATCCAAGCCGCTGCAGCACAGACAACCGACTCCCGCAACCAAGCTCCGTCATGACGTGACGATCACCTCCGGAAGCCTGTTGCGGCGCATCGTCAAGACCAGGACGATGCGAGTCAACAGTTCTCACCATCAATCCGTCAAGGACGTGGCGCCATCCTTGATGGCCAGCGCTGTGGCACCGGACGGCATTATCGAGGCCATCGAATCGCCGTCCCAGCGGTTCTTTCTCGGAATTCAGTGGCATCCAGAATTTCTGTTCGACCAACACAAGCTCCATCGGCGACTCTTCGAGGCGTTTCTCCACGCTGCACGGAAAGGCACGAGCTAGCCTATGCCGGCGATCTACCCTTTCCTTGTGAGACGGCCTGCTATACTTGATGGAACATGGAGCGGGAAGACGTCCTCAGCCGACCGTCATTGGCACGACCTGCTGCGGGCAGACGCCCGGTGATCTCCCAACTGTTCCGCACGAAATCCATCGATCAAATCCTCGCGGACGCCGACCATCCGACCCATCGACTCAAAAAGTCCCTGACGGCCTGGGATCTCACCTGCCTGGGCATCGGGGCGATCATCGGAACCGGCATTTTCGTCCTGATCGGCACGGCCATTGTCGGTGATGCCCATCGGCCCGGAGCCGGCCCCGGCATCGTCCTGTCCTTTGTCCTGTCCGGCCTCACTTGTGCGCTCGCCGCGCTCTGTTATGCGGAAATGTCCGCGATGATACCGGTTGCCGGCAGCGCCTACACGTTTTCCTATGCGACGCTCGGGGAGATGCTTGCCTGGCTCACCGGCTGGAATCTTATTTTGGAATACGGCGTCGCCTGTGTCGCAGTCGCGATCGGCTGGTCCGGATACTTTAACAATCTTCTGCAACTGGCCGGTCTCGATTTACCCCAGTGGGCGACCCGTCCGCCCGGTGGCACAGATGGAGGAATCGCCAACCTTCCGGCTGCCATCATCGTGCTGCTCGTCACGATCATCCTTGTCGTCGGAATCAAGGAAAGCGCACGCGCGACGGGCATAGTCGTGCTCATCAAACTTGCCGTCATCCTGTTCTTCCTCGGGATTGGCAGCACTTCCGTCAACCCGCAGAACTGGACGCCGTTTATGCCGCAGGGCATGGCAGGGGTTGGGGCAGCCGCAGCGATCGTGTTCTTTGCCTACATTGGGTTCGATGCGGTCTCGACAGCCGCAGAAGAGGCCAGGAATCCGGCTCGTGACGTCCCGATCGGGATTATCGGATCGTTGAGCCTGTGCACCTTCCTGTATATCGCTGTCGCCGCCGTACTCACCGGCCTGATTCCCTCATCGCAAATTGATATCCATGCTCCGGTGGCCGAGGCACTCAGATTGGCGGGTTTCAAGTGGGGGGCCGCAGTCATCGCAATCGGCGCGGTCGCGGGAATTACCAGCGTACTGGTCGTCATGATGCTGGGTCAGATTCGCGTGTTCTTTGCGATGTCGAGGGACCGGCTGTTAGGCCCCTGGCTTGCGGCGGTTCATCCTCGGTTCGGAACTCCCCACCGCGCGACCATTCTCACCGGTGTTGCGGTGGCGATCTTGGCGGCGCTCATTCCCATCGGCGAGGCAGCCGACATGACCAACATCGGGACGTTCTTCGCGTTCGTGCTCGTCTGCATCAGTGTGATCGTGCTGCGATATACCAAACCGGATCAGCCGAGACCGTTTCGCCTGCCGTTCATGCCGTTGGTTCCAATTCTTGGCACGATGGCCTGTCTGGGACTGATGTGGCAACTCCCCCAACTGACGTGGATCCGCTTCGGCGTCTGGACCGTCATCGGCATCGTCGTCTATTTAAGTTATGGTCTCAACCACAGCCGATTGTCGGCAAAGGCGTTGAAGCAGACTTCGGCGTCTTGAGGGGCAGCGGTCTCGAAGACAGGCGCAGCACTGTGGTCGGCCTGGCTGAACGCCAGGTCGCGCTGAATTCTAGCTTGATTCGCCGGACGACTGACCGGAAGGCGTCGACGGGACCCGGGCAGGAGTTGAAGCCGCAGGCGCAGCGGAAGCCTGCGAAGCAGGAGCAGAGTTCGCTTGAGCAGCCGGTTTCGGAGTCGCTGGCGGCTTGGGAGGAGCCGGTCTTTCGGGTTTAATGCCGCCTTCCCATGACGGCCCTGAATACATGTCGGCTGAAAGACCCTTGGCTTTCCATTTGTCCTCGAAATCCGCCGCCGCCTTATTCGGCGAATCCCCCATCCCCACCACGTCGTTCCACGGATAGACTTTCGGGCCGATCTGGCAGCCCGCGTCAGAGCGTTTGAGGTAGAGCGCGATCGGATTTCCCCTATAAGGGCCGAGATAAATGTGCACAGAACCGACGTATTCCAGCAAGTTCGCCATGCCCGGTCTCCAGGGAGGGGCATGATGCCATAAGCCGAAATAGGAGGCAAGCAGCGGGCTCAACGGACGTCGGTTCTTCGAGGCGATGACACGCAGGGGAAATTGGAGACTAGGGCGAGACGGGAAGAGCTTGAGCCGGACGTTTGCGGACAAGGAACACGCCCACAACGAGGACCATGATCACCGCCACGTTCAACCCGACGTCCATGAGATATTGATAGAACTGAGTTTCGGTCATGTTCGGCAGGTGGCTCAATTCAGCGCTGGCCGTAAGGACACGCCTGGTGCAGGCGATAATCCCGACCGCCAGATACGGTTCCAGATCCAGGACCTCAGTCTGCAGGAAGCGGATGACCGTGCGAAACAGCTCGAGGAGAATGATGACGAGTAACAGATCGTTCAAGAGTTTCAAGCCGGAAGGCAACAGCCCGCTGCTGCCCGCTTTCGTCATGAAGACGTACCAGGCATGGGCAAAAATGAGCATACCAAGGACGAGCAGACTGAAGCCTGCTGTCAGATAGCCAAGCCGGTCGAGCCATTCCATGACTCCACACCAGCGTTTCATGACTAGCTTACGGTCCTGCATGGCAGCCCTCCTGACGATGGACTATGCATTCCCTTCCGGCCCGTTCTGGGGCGGATCTGACCCTCTGATCAGGTCATAGTGCAACTCCCGCTTGGAACTGACCGTCAACGAATGGCCGCAGCACCGGATTTCTTTGAAGCCCGCTCCGCCATCCATGATCATGACCCGCAGCCCGCAGGAGTCCGGATACAGTTTCTTTTCATCAAGGACGACGCCCGTGGCCAGCTGACCACGCTTGCGCCCTTTGGCACTCGCCATCGCTGGCACCACATCGAGCTCGGTCAATTCATGGTCGCAACAGACGATCTTCTCAAACCCTTCCCCTCCGCCCATGACCTTCACGACGAGGCCGCAAGAGTCGGGATGCCGTTTACGTTCATCGATCAGATCTCCCTTTTTGACCCCCATGATCGGCCCGCGTTCCTTTGATCAACTAGAGGCTACTCGCTATCGAGCGTTTCTCCATGCGGTGACTCGCCTGACGCAGGCTCTGAAGAAGCGCCTGATGCGTCCGGCAGCCGGCAATCAACTTTGCCTCGGAGATCATCGCCGGCCGGTACGGTGTAAGATAGCGTTGCTTGACCCGTTGAATCCTTGCGACGGATTGATCCAGCCTCGCCGTCGTCACAGTTCCCGATGCCACGGCCTTCTCCACCGCTTCAAAGGCCGCGATCTCGCGGTCACGTTCCTTACAGATCAACAACACGTCGCACCCTGCCAGCAGCGCTCGAACGGCCGCATCTCCCGGGCCGTAGTGGTCCACGATCGCATGCATTTCGAGGTCGTCCGTCAGCACGACACCGTCATAGCCCATCTGTTCTCTCAGGAGACCGCTGATGATGGCCGGAGACAGCGTTGCCGGAAGCGCTTCATCAAGCGCCTTGTATAACACATGCGCGGTCATCATCGTCGCGATCTCAGCCGCCGCGGCCCGGCGAAACGGCGGAAACTCAATGGCCTCTAATCGCTCCCGTGAAGCCTCAACCACAGGCAGTTCCTTGTGAGAGTCTGCATTCGTGTCCCCATGGCCGGGAAAATGCTTGCCGCAGGCGACCACGTCCTGATCTTGCAATCCGGCCGCCGTGATCAGTCCCATCTCACCGACGGCCTGCGCCGAGGAGCTGAACGCCCGGTCGCCGATCACCGGATTGTCGGGATTGCTATTGACGTCGAGCACAGGCGCCATGTTCATGTTGATGCCAACGGCTTTGAGTTCCTTGGCTATCGTCGCCGCAGCCGCATAGGCCAGTTCGCTGGAATTGCATCGTCCGATGAGCTCACAGGGAGGAAAGATGGTAAAGCCTTGGGGCAGACGGGACACGCGCCCCCCTTCCTGATCGATGGAGATCAAGAGGGAAGACTTCGGACTGCACTGTTGGAGATCGTTGGTCAGCTGAACAATCTGTTCAACGGATTCGAGATTCCGTGAGAACAGGATCACTCCACCCGGTTTATAGTCTTTGATGAATGCAGACAGCTCTGGTGTGACGGTGGTTCCCATGAACCCGATCATGAAGAGCTGCCCGATTTTTTCCCGCGACGTCAGCTCGAGACGGGCCACTGTCACAGGCTCCGGTCAATGAGATATTGAATCAAGAGCCTTGTTCCAATGCCCGTCGGCCCCTTGGGAATATACGCCCGCTCCCGCTCGCTCCAATCGGTACTGGCAATATCGATGTGCGCCCAGGGGCCATCGCCGGCGAACTTACTCAGAAAGAGGGCCGCGGTAATCATGCCGCCGCCGCGTCCGCCGATGTTGCGCATATCGGCGACGTCACTGCGAAGTTGTTCGAAATATTCATCCCACAGCGGCATCTCCCACACGCGTTCACCAGCCTTGTCGCCCGATTTTTTGACCTGCGCCTTCAGTTTCTCATCTGTGCCGAATAGCCCGATGGCGAATTGGCCCAGGGCGACAACACAGGCCCCGGTGAGCGTCGCGATATCGACCAATGCGGCCGGGTTGTAGCGTTGGGCGTAGGCGAGCGCATCGGCGAGAATTAATCGTCCTTCGGCGTCCGTATTTTGAACTTCAACTGTTTTACCCGATAACGTCTTCACGATGTCACCGGGCTTCATGGCTCGGCCGCCAGGCATATTCTCCGCAACGGGGAGGATGCTGACGAGCCGCAGAGGCAATCGAAGACGTGCTGCGGCCCTGACGGCAGCCAGCACTTCGGCCCCTCCGGTCATGTCGGCCTTCATGTGCTCCATGTTCTCGGCGGGCTTGAGAGAAATTCCGCCCGTGTCGAACGTAATCGTCTTGCCAATAAAGACGACGGGACGCTCGTTCTTTTTCTTAGAGCCGTTGTATTCGAGCACAATGAACTTCGGCGGTTCATGGCTGCCTCGTGCAACCCCCAATAACGCTCCCATCCCCAGCTGTTCCATATCGCGTTGTTCGAGGATCTTGAGGTTCAGCGCCTCCTCTTTCGCCACTTTCTTGGCTTCATTGGCGATGCGGGACGGGGTCATGACGTTTGAAGGATGATTACAGAGGTCCCGGACCAGCACGGTGGCCTCCGCGGTTGCCACGCCGCGGCGGATGCCTTCGCCGAGTTGCCGCAACTGAGCCTTCTGCGGGGCCAGCAGCGTCATCCGGCCGACCTCTGTCGGCGTGCCATTGTCGCTACGATAGGCCGTGAACTGATAATGACCGAGAATCGCCCCCTCCGTCATGGCTTGCGCGACCTCGAGAGCAGAATGTCCTCGCGGAGTCCACGCCGGCACAAGCGCAGCAAAGGCACCGGCCTTCGTCTGCCGCACCCGTTTCACGGCATGACCCATTGCCTGACGAATGGCATCGAGCGTCAAGTTGTTCTTCTTGCCCAGGCCGACGAAGAGCAGACGTTTCGACGGCACCTTGCCCTGCGTGTGATAGACCAGTATTTCCCCAGCTCTCCCTTCGAACTCTTTTGACTGCAGCAGCTCGCTTAATGAGCCGCCCAGGGCTTTGTCGAGTGCGGAAGTGTCTTGCTTGTTGAGACGCTCTCCTTCGCAATGCGCGAGCACGAGCATTTCTGCCGCTTCCGTTTCCGCACGCCCGACCTTCGCGTCAATCTGCATGATTTTCATTCCGTCTGCTCCTTGTCAGTAATCACCGGTCAATGCGCTCCTATCCTGACAAGCAGGAAGGATTGCTCATACGCCGCGCATGTCCGGCGTCCAAATCAATTTGTGTAACTGAATCTGCAATCGGACGGGCAACCGGTCCGCCAAAACCCATTCCGCCAACTGACGCGGATCAAGGGCACCGAACACCGGACTCAGGAGGACGGTGCAGCGGCCCGGCAGCGCATGCCGGACAAGCATGTCACGAGCCCACTCATAGTCGGTCCGATCAGCGAGCACGAATTTCGCTTCATCCTTCATCGTCAGCCGGTCGAGATTTGGCCAATGCATCCGTCCGGCCATCCCGCTGCCCGGGCACTTCACGTCCAGAATGACATGCGCCCGGCTATCGACCGGTGCAATGTCGATGGCGCCACTCGTCTCCACCAGGACCCTGTGGCCCCGCTCGCAGAGTGTCGAAATCAAAGGGATGGCATCAGGCTGTGCGAGAGGCTCACCGCCGGTCACTTCCACCAGCTCGCATCCATAGGCTTCAACCTGAGACAGTATCTCCTCTAACGACTGCTCCTTTCCTCCATAGAAAGCATATTCCGTGTCGCACCAGGTGCAGCGGAGCGGACAACCGGTCAACCGTACGAAGACACAAGGCTGCCCGACGTAACTCGATTCGCCTTGAATGCTGTGAAAGATTTCGGTGACACGCATGGTCAGGTCCAGTCCACAACCGGCCACCCGCGGTCGCGCGCGATGCGAAGCATGCCGCGAATCGGGTTGACGACGACGGGATACCCCACGAGGTCAAGGATTTCCGTATCTCCAGGGCTATCACCGTACGCGAACGAACTGGTCAGGTCGAGACCCTTTTCCTGGGCATGAGACACAACCAGCTGCCGTTTTCCAATGCCGTAAGGAAGCGGTGGAATGACGGCGCCGGTATAGCATGCTCCTTGACACTCAATCCGTGCCGCAAAGAGCGTGGACACGTTCAGTGTCTCAGCAAGCGGCGTGATGAGGAAGTCCGGCGCACCCGAGACTAAAATCAGCTGATGGCCCGACTGGCGATGCGCTTCGAGCCGGTCGCGCCCCTTCCGGGAAATGTTTCTGACCATTTCGCGTTGAAAAAAATCCCGCGCGCAAGACTCGATCAGCGCCGAATTCTTTCCTTCGAGATAGATCTTTCGCTCCCGTAGCGGATGGATCGAGACGGACCGACCCTGTGTGACCAACCAGGACACACTGCGCCTCAACTCGCGCCATCCGACGAGACCGCGGCGCCACAGGTAGCGAAAAAACCGAACTTCGCAGGCCTCTCCCGGCACGAGCGTATTATCGACGTCGAAGAGGGCGGCAAGCGACGCAGGGGATGCAGTCGTTGCAGCCCGGACGAGTGACGGATGGAGATCGTGATAGCCTTGCATGGTATTGGATCAACTGGCGAGCGACAGACGGCCAA
Organism: Nitrospira sp.; assembly: GCA_029240595.1. Classification (GTDB taxonomy): domain Bacteria; phylum Nitrospirota; class Nitrospiria; order Nitrospirales; family Nitrospiraceae; genus Nitrospira_C. The sequence goes on from JARDZZ010000030.1 coordinate 18,379, forward strand.
TATTACCGGACAGGCCATTGATTGACAAGGATTTTGGCCTACTTCTATAATGCCCCTCCCTCACAAGACCGTTGATTGGATCGCATTGGCACCGTTCAAATGCCCGTGAACGAGGCCCTGGAAGCCGTCAAATGAGACGAGGTGGTCGGCATGCCACCGGTCGGCAGGCGACCAAGAACGAAGCTGATGGGCATTTTCATCATTCCCTAAGCCGAAGTGGTGGAATGGCAGACACGCACGTTTGAGGGGCGTGTGGCGCAAGCCGTGCGGGTTCAAGTCCCGCCTTCGGCACCAATTCTCTACGGGAACCTGCGATGACTGTTGCAAGTGTGACGTCGCCACGGCGACGAGGTGTTCCCTCCCCGAAAGCTTCTTCAATCAGGCTGCTCCTCGTCGATGACCATGAAGTCGTCCGGGTGGGATTACGGACGGTCTTGCACAACAACCAGGGCATCACCATTGTCGGAGAAGCGGACAGCAAGGCTCACGCGGCAATTGAAGCCAAGCGACTGAGGCCGGACGTCATTCTGATGGATGTCCGCCTTCCCGACGGGTCCGGCGTCGAAGCCTGTCGCGAGATCCTCTCCGAACAGCCCAACTCGCGCGTGATTTTCCTGACGTCTTACACGGATGACGATTCGGTTCTGGCCGCTGTCTTGGCGGGCGCATACGGGTATGTCTTGAAGGAGATTGATTCCGCTGCGCTGATTCGCGCCATTCGGACGGTCTCTGCAGGCCGTTCGATCCTGGATCCTAACGTCACGAAGCGCGCCCTCGAATGGATCAAGACGGTCCCGGCGGCCGAAGGTCCGGTCCGTCCATCCTCCCTCTCCCCTCAGGAGGAACGGGTGTTGGCCTTAGTCGCCGACGGGTTAACGAATAAAGAAATCGCGACATCGCTCAAACTGAGCGACAAGACCGTCAAAAACTACCTGGCCAACATGTTTCAAAAACTCCATATCTCCCGTCGGGCCCAGGCGGCCGCATTTTTTGTCAAGCGTACCGTGTAAGCAGGCCCCTCTCCGACCCTGTCACCGACGCGCCTGCACCCACCACGGACAAGCACACTGAGCGACCTCATGGCATCATCGTGGACACTTCGCATCAATGCGGCACTCGGAAGCCTCGTCGTCGCGATGGGCGCCTGGCTTGCTTGGGAGGGATTAGCCGGCGTGGGCGGGCTGATGATCCTGGTGATCGCCGGGTGCTTTCTCGTGTGGCGGGGCCGCACGCTCCGTCTGATCTGGGCGTGGACCACACTTTTCCTCGGCATCGAATGCCTGGCGTGGCCAATCATCACCATGCTGCGCATTCGATCGGCGACGACTCAACCATCGGATGAGCAGATGGGCACGATCCTCTCGGCTGTGCTCATGGGCTTGTTTTCTGCGGTCTTCTGGATCGCTTTCTCTTACGGCTTATTCAAAGGCACTGATCCTAACCGGCTGCCGCAATCCACGGAGACGCAATCCCCTCGCCGGCAGAAGAAGCGGTAACGCCTTACCACATCTCGATTGGATCGACATCGACGTCGAATTTCACTTGTCTCGCCGGATAGGTGGTCTCCAGGTCAGCGAGGGTCGATCGAACGACCTCGACGGCGCTGGCCGCGTCAGCGGACTTCACAAGGATTTGTCGCCGATAGCGCCCCCGCACGCGCGCGACGGGGGACAGGACCGGTCCCAATACCGTCAGGCCATTCGTCTGGCCGATAGCACAAGCGGCTGCTCCGTCCTGTGAGCCGGCACGTGCGACTGCTGCAAGACTTCTCAGTCGGGTAGCCCAGGCTTGCGCCGCTTGCGCGACGCTGCGCTCCGCTGGACCGGAGATGTGGAGGGCGATCAAACGAAGCAAGGGAGGAAAGCCAAGCGCTTCCCGGTGTGCCAGTTCTTCGGTTCGGAAGCGTCCCTCTTCTTGCTGGACGACAGCCTCAATGACGTGGTGTGTGGGAAGATAGGATTGAATAATGAGACGTCCGCCGGTTCCACGAGGCTCTACGAGCCGGGACGCGTCCAGTAAAAAATGATACGTGCGTTCAGCCGCTCGAAAATCCGGAACGCTGAGCCCGGCATCGGCTTGCACGACGCCCAGCAAGCCAACCCGCGGCACCACATCGTCACGCAAGAGGAGTTGTGTCCCGATGAGGACATCCCACTCGCGCCGGTGAATCCGGTTCCACATCGCAGCAGCGTCCTTCGCTCTTCGCATCGTCTCGCCGTCGACCCGCAGGATGCGGGCCAAGGGGAACTGTCGCTTCACTTCTTCTTCAACCCGTTCTGTGCCTTCCCCAATAGGTTGCAGTCGTGGCCCGCCGCAAGCTGCGCAGAGATCGGGAATCGCATCGGCGTCTCCGCAGTAATGACAAAACACCGAGCGCTTTTGCCGTGAATACGCCAGTGCGACGGTGCAAGATCGACAGCGGGGAACCTGACCGCAATCTCGGCAGACCAGCGCGCCGGCGTACGCCTTTCGATTGAGAAACAACAGGACGCCCGCCTGCCGCACAATCGCTTCCCGCATGGCTTGAATCAGGGTGGGGCTCAAAAGAACCGTGCGATCGTGGCGGCGGAGGTCGACGACTTCAATGTATGGGGTAGCCTCCCGTGGAACGGATGCGCGCAGCACATGTTGGGGTGCCTGTACCGTGGCCTCCAATGAGAGATGAGCGGAAGACAACACCAGGAGC
>JARDZZ010000144.1 GCA_029240595.1 Nitrospira sp.
GTACGCTTCATGATCTACCAAAGAAGCAATGGCAATGCCATTGATGCAATTGGTACCTTCCATGATTTGATCATCCCTGAGCCCTTTAAAGGGGACCAAATGTACAGATGTGGCGCCTCTCTCCCCACACCGTAACTCCAGACTGCCGCAAAACGGTACACTAAGGGAGCCGTGGAGCCGAGTTGAACGTGCAGTTGCAGGCACATATCCTGCACCAACCTTAGGTCCATGCAAGAAAGGAATCGAAACATGGCCTTGAAACCGATGCTGTTCAGCGCCGTGACATTCATCATTGCGGTTACGTCATTGGTGTCCGCGCAAACCATGCGCGGGAATTCACAAGCCGGGCAATCCGTCTATCAACAACATTGTCTTCGTTGTCACGGAAAGCAGCTGGACGGAAACGGTCCCGACAGCCGCGATTTGATCGTTCGCCCCACCAATCTTCTGTCACAGGCCTCTCGAGCCAAAACCGACTGGGAATTGCTCGTCACGATCGCCAACGGCGCCTTGTTCACTCCGATGCATGACTTTCGCGGCAAGCTCACGGATGAGCAAATGCTGGACGTCATGGCCTACATTCGATCCGTTGCACCATTCGACAGGGTGAGTTAGTGCCTGTCGGCTGAGATCGGTCATGCTCCCTCGCATCAGCCTCTGTCTGCTGTTCATGTTGTTGGTAAATCCGGAGGCCGTCTCAGCCGGGGTTCCCGTTCAGGAAATAGACGTGTACGTGCGCACGGGCTGCCCGCACTGCGAAACTGCCAAGGTGTTTCTCAATAAACTCCGGGCGGAACGCCCATCGGTCAACATCAGAATTTACGACATCGCCGAGGATCCAGCGGCGTTGCAACGCCTGAAGAGTGTGGCGGCGGAACGAGGCGTGACCCAGCTTGGCGTCCCGGCATTTGTCATCGATGGGGAGCTGATCGTAGGCTTTCGGTCGAACGACACCACCGGCAGTGAGATCCGAGAGAGACTCGACCGGCAGGATGCCGATGGCGGGCGCTCATCCGTGACCCAAGAACGCTTCCAGGCACCATGGTTTGGAGAGGTTCGCGTCAGTGATATGGGGCTGCCTCTATTCACAGTCATCCTCGGATTACTGGACGGATTTAATCCTTGTGCCATGTGGGTTCTCCTCTTTCTGTTGTCGCTGCTCGTGAATTTGCACGATCGCAGAAAGATGGCTCTGCTGGCGGGAGTGTTTGTAATGGTCAGCGGCCTGGTGTACTTTGCGTTCATGGCAGCCTGGTTAAGCGTGTTTCTCGTGGTGGGTATTTCGCGTACGCTTCAAGTGAGCCTCGGTGCAGTCGCGATGTTGGTCGGAGTAGTTAACCTGAAAGATTTTTTTGCGCTGCATCAGGGAGTGTCTTTCTCCATTCCGGAATTTGCCAAACCCGTATTCTATGCCCGCGTTCGCCGTATTCTCCAAGCCGAAGACATCGTCGGCGCTCTTGCAGGGATTGTCATACTCGCTGTCCTGGTCAATCTGATCGAGTTGCTGTGTACGGCTGGCTTTCCGGCGCTTTACACTCAGATCCTGAGTCTGCGGCACATGCCGCCATGGGAATACTATGGATACCTTGCGCTCTATAACCTCGCCTATATCTTCGATGACAGTCTGATGGTGGCGATCGCGGTCATGACACTGAGTCACACAAAGCTGCAGAACCGGGCGGGCCGCTGGTTAAAACTGGTCAGCGGTGTGGTCATGGCGGCTCTGGGCGCCGTCTTGCTGATTCACCCCAGCTGGCTCATCTGACCAACTTTGCCCGGCTCTCGAAAGATGGGAGCTACCGGATTGTCATCAGCCATGCGCGAATATCGGCTACCTGCTGATCGCTGACATTACCGTTTAATGGCGGCATGACGTGCCGCCCCTGATTCACGATCTTCCAAAACGCCTGATCGTCCAGCAGGATGGGATTGGCCGCCAGTCGGGGACCGACGCCACCTGTCGCCCCCGCACCATGACAGACTACGCAACTAGCTTTGTACAATGCTTCGCCATGTAGGCTGTCCCCGGTTAACGGCTTGGTTCCGGCATCGGCATCATTCGCCTTGACGTTTTCTTTTCGTGAATCGGATGCCAGAGCCATGTCGAAGGTCGCAAAGAACGCGAAAAGCCCTAACGCGATGACGAGGTGCCTCATGGACGTATCCTCTTGCTCGGATAGCCTTGTTTCCTTAAAAGCGCAAGATAGGCCAGGGTGTCCTTAAGGTCCTGATCAGTCATTGTGGTCTCTGGAAACATGCCGGTCCCCAGATGACCTTCCCGGATGATTCTGGCCCGCGCCCTGTCGGATTGTAACCGCAGTCCCTTTCGGCTTCTCAGGTCGGCTGGCTTGGGATCAAGCTCGGCAATGAACGCCGCAGTGTCAGGGGCTAATTGGGGCCGCTTGTCGACATCGCCGTCCATTCCATGGCAGTAATAACAGAGGCCCTTTCCGTTGAAGATGCTCCGTCCTGTATCCGCATTGGCTCCCGGCTTTGAATTCGTACTGCCGCTCGAACCGGCTGACATGCTCTCCTGGACAGGCCATAGACACAAGGCGATCATCAGTCCCACGAACAAGACGGCGACATTGCCTGCTTCGCTCATGCGTTTCGTACTTTTCACCGCTCCATGCTCACTTTGCCATTGGCTCTTTCATGGCGTCTTTGCCGGCTTTCACCGCCGCTTCGACGTCAGCTCGCTTTTCGGATAGGACGTGTTTCCCCCGTTCAATGACATCATCGAGCGCCGCCCTCGCCTCCTTAGCCTTCTCGATCAGTTCCTTCTCTGTCTTCCGGGCATACCCCTTCAAGTCCCGCCGTGTCTCATTACCTGCCTTCGGTGCGAAAAGCACTCCGGCGATCGCACCTGCAACGGCTCCGCCGAGAAAGGCGAGTACTAGTGAGGACTGTTCTGACCGCTTGGCGTTCTCCTCTTTCATAGGTGCCTCCGTGATGAAATGTTTGCCCGCTACCGTAAAGCGAGGTTCATGCCAGGGAGGTTCCCCAACCGGTCAGCGTTTTGACGAGATTTGACGGGATCTTAGAGGGGAGATAGAAGGATGGTCTGCCACCGTGGGGGCATTCCAGGTCTGATGGATCGAGCGGGCTGACGCAAAAGGCAACAGTGGCTCCATTCACGGCTTAGAGTCTGAATCGGTACAACATCCAGCGCCTCCTGGTCCCATCCCCCCTCTCCCGCGGCGGGGCCCCATTCCGGGCCTTGGTCCATGCTCTCCGGCGAAGCGTTGCTCGTACTGAATGAGTGCCCAGATCTCTTCGTCTGTCAGCACCCCGCCGAAGCCAATCATGGAAGTACCTGGCGACCCAAACTTGATCACCCAGAAGATTTCCCCCTCCGTACGATGGCGCCAAAATCCATGGTGACGAAAATTCCTCGGGGCGGGATTCAACGATGCAGAGAGGGGGCCATCACCTGCTCCGCTTTGACCGTGACAATTGACGCAAGTTCCCTTTCCCTCATAGAGCGCTTTTCCCTTGGCGAGGATCTCAGGCGAATTCTGGAACGGGCTCACAAGAGCTTTGGCTTCCGCCAGCTTGTCGCGCGGGACCCGCGACTGCATCATGTGCTGCTCCGCAGCTCCAGAGAACGACACGACACCTCCGCTGATGAACCATAAGAGCACGAACACAAACTGAGGGCGCATAGATTCGCTCCATCATTATTAGAAGGCAATACTTTTCTCCCGCTCGGCCACGGCTTTGATGTAATCCTGCATCCCCTTAATCGACGCGCCGGTAACAAGGTCCGTGGCGCCTATCTGTCTCGCCACGGCACAGGCGCCGCAGACCCAGATCTGAACTCCGGCTGTCTCAAGGGCTGCCAGTAGATCCTTGAGTGGAGTCAAATTCACACCGTGAACATGGTCGGCTGTTCCTTTACGGCCCAGCGTGACGGCCTCATTCCATAACCACACAATGACATCATGCCCCTGCTCCTTCGCCGTCTTGGCTGCCATAAACGGCAGCGTCGCCATGGTGGGATCGTCCGTGCCTCGACTGCCGGAAATAAGGAACGTTGCCATGTATCTACTCCTTCCCGATGTGTCTACGTAGGTACCCTGCGCTCCCGCCGTGTTACTCCGCCCATCGGAGGAGGCGTTGACCGATGTGTGAAGCGAAGGTTGCTGTGATTATCCGATTCATAGCTGCAGCTCCGAGACCCAGAGGCCCACATAATATGACACGATGACGACGGAGAGGGCGATTAGCAAGTGCTCTCCGATGACTTTCCATGCAGGAATGTGCTGCGTGCGTGCTGTGAAGAAACTGAGCATCGTCAAGATTGCAAGGCCCCAAAACAGGCTTACCAGGACGGACGTCCAAAGCTGAAACAACAGCAGTGGGACAGCAAAGGTCGCTGCAATGATGAACTTGGAAAGAAGGGTCGCCACCGTCGATTCCCATACTTGGAGAACAGGCGCCATGCCCTTGGATTCTTCCGCAAGATGAATGCCTAGCGCGTCGGAAAGCGAATCGGCAATCGCGATCGTCAAAATGCCGCCAAGTACTGCGGCGCGCGAATTCGTGCCCGCGTGCAAGCCAACAATCAAGCCCAGCGTGGTGATCACGCCCGAGGTTAAGCCGAAGCTGAGTCCCATTCTGAATGACGATTTCATCAGGGTTTGTTGGTACGCCAGCACATCTCGCAAGAGCAATACCGGTGCACGACTAAGTCTTGACGGGTCACGGGGGGTATGGCGTGCTAATTGCGTAAAACGCTGCAGTAAACCTGTTCGCCGTAAGAGGAGTTCCGCTACATGACGCTCTTTGACCGTGAGGCGGAAGGCAACAGCCACCTGATGCGCGACCGTGGTGCCGGAAAATTTCTGCATTCCGTTAAGTTATTGAGCCTATTCATGAAGAACATTGCGGCTGTGAACATTCGTACTTGAAATTGGTTCAGGCATTTCTGTTGCACAATCAGTCGTCGAGACTAGCACATCACACACAATTAGGAGGTTGTCATGAAGGTCAGGACCGATGCAGTGAAGAGTTTCCTCGTTTTAGTGGCCTGTGGAGCGATGAGTATTGCGGTCGCAGCAGCCATTCCCTCCGTGGCCAACGCGGCCGACCCGGAGATGAAAGTTGAAATCTCGATTACGGACCAAGGATACAAGGTGAAGGGCCACACGACCGCCGGTGCCCTGACGGCCGTCATCGTTCGTAACGAAGGTTCCATGACTCATGGAATCAGCTCTCCGCTGTTCAAGGCAGGAGTTGTCAAGAAGGAAGGCAGCGGGGTGGAGATTCGAGGCCCGAAAGGCAAAGGGTTCAGGGCCTACCATCTGGAACCAGGGCAGACGATGACGCTCCACTTTCAGCAAGCCTCTCAGCCGGATCCAGCAACGGGCATCAGCGAAACCACTCAGGTTCCCTTTTGGTGCGATATTCACCAGCATATGAAAGGTGAGTTCCTGGTGCTCGAGACCAAGGGCGAGGTCGGAGGCGGCTGAGCCATTAGGCTCAGGGCGTGTCGTGAAAGGGCCGGCGGCGGCATCCATTTGCCGCCGCCGCCACTTCCTCTCCATCCACCTGTGTGCTGGCTTGAGCGGCGGCGGTCCGTCTCGAGACCATTGTTCAGTGTGTGCCTGCGTTCGGCTGGGACAACGCGCCGGAGATGATGCGACGGCCGTCTGAAGGGAATTTTGGATTCTTGACCGTCAGTACGGGGCAAGCGGTTTGCTTGAGCACGGCTTCGGCAACGCTTCCGACATTCGCACGATCCCGCCCCTGCCGTCCATGCGTGCCTATGACAATGAGATCACACTTGTGTTGCAGCGCCCCGGCGAGAATGGAATCAGGTGGCTGCCCTCCACGAATGTCATAGGTGGCCGATACTGCCAGAGACTTGATGATCTCGACCAATTCCCGTAGCCGACCTTCCCAGGAGGAGCGTATCCGTTCGGCCTCTTCCATCCGAGTGAGGTTCCAGCCTCCATGCTCTGGTTCCAACACATGCAACAAGACAAGATCTGCTGCGAGGTCCTGAGCCAATTTGACCGCATACTCCAAGGAATCCAAGGAGGGCGTTGAGAAGTCAATCGGTGCCAGAATACGCCGAATTCCAATTGTGCCCGTCGAGGTCATACCGCAGGAACTCGCCTCCTTCTGAGGCAACGGGACAGTGAGGACCGGACAGTATCCGGCTCGTGTGACCGGTTCGACGGTACTGCCCAGCAATCCATAAGATACCTGTGTGTGACCCTGCATACCCATTGCGATCACATCGGCATCGAGTTGTCGTGCTGCGGTCAAGATCTGCGCACCGGGATTCCCTGCCACCCATCGAGCGGTGACGCGCACTCCGTGTTCCCTCATCCTGTCGTGTAACGTATGCAGGAGAGTCTGGACATGCTGCTGAGCCGCTAGCTCGGCTCCGGAAGACGCCCGAGCGGATTCGCTGACATACAGGATGTCTAACGAAGCGCTTAAGCTCAGCGCGAGGTACTCAGCATAGTCATGTGTGAGGACAGCGCTGTCCGAAAAGTCCGTTGCCAGTAAGATTCTCTCTACGTTGGATTGCTTCATGCGTCGCTTCCGAATGTATGGTCGTGCACTTCTCAGAGAGGTCTCACTCTGTCCCAGACTCTATGATGGTGTCAAACCGTTAGCCTTTGGCCGGCTTCGTACCGCCCGTCATTGTTTTTATAGCATCTCGCCCTTTCTGTCGACACGAACAAATTTGTGCCAATTTCTATTGCGGTGGGACCTTCACCAATGCGCCGGCCTCATCCGCCCACCGCATATGAATG
>JARDZZ010000145.1 GCA_029240595.1 Nitrospira sp.
CTTCAAGATCTATCGAGAGAACTATCAGGCCCCGACGAGTCAACTGGTGACACCCGAATCAGCGGTTCGAATCGATTCCGCGCTCAAATAAACCTGAACGGGCAATTGGAAGCCATTTGACCTACGGTTTATTAGTTCTCTCCTTTTGAGGAATAAGAAATGGGGACAGGCTACTTTGCTAAGTGATTGAAGATTTAGGAGACGGTGTCAGGAACCATTCGCGGCGCGTGGCGGGCCGGCTCCTACTCAGGAAACGGTGTCAGAAACCATTGCGGGCGCAGGAACCGCTTGCCGGCGGCTGCAGGGGTAATAAGTTCTCGCACTTACAAAGCGCGCCCTGCCTAAGACGTACAATCCGAATGCCCCGCAGGATCATCGATCCTGCGGGGCATTCGCCCATTATGGCGTCGGTTGTACGGGCTGCGGTTCACCGTATAGGAAGTCATCCATCATGACGATGTCATGTGTCCCATCATCATTTGGCCCTGGGGAAGCATCGCCGCTCGTGATTCGCACCCGGGCGATGCGTGCATCCGTAAAGACGATGCCGAGGAAGGAAAGACTTCCGTCGCCCGGTGACGCTGGAACAAAACTGCTGAAGATCAGTTCTCCGCCGGTGCCAAAGCACTCGATGCGTGTGCTGGATTGACGGTTTCCGTTTTTATTGCCAGGGCCGCTTCCATCCGGCAGATCAACGTCTGTGAAGACCGCGCCGAATCCGCTGACCTTTGCTGCCACGGTTCCATTGGATCCGGGCACGAAGAAGTGTGCCTCAGTGACGTTACTGTCCACTGGCGTGAAGAGCCGCTTAGGGCTGAAGGTGCTGAAGATGGTGCCGTAGGTCGGGTTGTTGAAGAGCGTAGCCAGACCGCCCTGCGGCCCTCCTGAAGGCGGGGCTTGCGAAAGGCCTGTCCCGGTCGTGGTGAACTGAGCACCACGCGTGTTCAGGAACGTATTGAACGGCGTGACTGGTGCTGTTGTCGTATCAACGCCTCCACCGTCCCAGTTAATCTCGCGACGACCATCGGAGTGGGGGCCATCGTTGCCGTTGTTGTTTCCTTTCAAGGCGATCCTGTACTGCTCGATTGTGTTCTGAATCGAAGCGATGTCCGGCCCGGCAGCCTGGAACACGATTGGCGCCACGAAGTCTGTGCCAGTATTCTGTGCGCGAGCCATCCCATCATCGCTGCCATCTCCGCAACCCATTAGGGTTAATCCGATTCCCAATACAACAACAAACGGCATAGGTTTCAAAAGTTTCATCAGCGGTCGCTGCTGCTGTCTTCTCGAAGCCACATGTATGTTGGTAAGTTTCTTCATGATCATTCCTCCTATTGGAAACATCTTGGCTTTCATGCATGGATTCTGAATTGAGACTGATTCACCGCACGGAGGGCTTCTGGCGCTTGGGAGAAACGCGGCATTCTGCGTGCGCGTCGCTTCAGCGCCCGCGCCCTTGAACTCGTAGCAGTGCAGAACGGATCTCGCACGCGTTGTCCTGATCGAGCGCACTGTCGTACGTGCGAACAACCTCTGCAATTTGCTCGATCGTGCGGTGGGACCCATGCTGAACCTCCTTGCGGCTCGACATCTTTGCTGCATCTACGTGTCGCACCATAAAGGAAGTCTTGTAGTGGGCTCTTGTCCGGGAGTTCGGCTCTCTTGACAGGGACTCATTCGGCGGCAGTATACTTGCCCGCTCGTTCGACGGATTTTGCCGAGAGTCCGTGCCCGCCTGGTGGTGTTGCATGGAAGTCCTGTCGGAAGTCTTCAAGGCCGTTCAGCTCAACGGAGCTCTTTTCTACAACGCTGAGTTTTCAGCGCCCTGGTGCGCGCACTCAGTCGACGCGCGGACTGTCAACTCGCACATTTCTCCCCATTCCCAGCACGTGATCATCTTTCACCTGCTGACGCAGGGGCGCGGCTATGCCAATCTCGAAGGGGACGACCGGCAGCTGGAACTGAACGCGGGGGACATCCTCATTGTTCCAAGCGGTGATCCACACATCTTGGGAAACGGTCGGCCGATCAAAGCTGTGGACCGCTCACAAGTGCTGAACCAAGTCCTCTCACAAGGTCTTAAAGTCTCCCGCATGGGCGGAGGTGGCGAGCTGACGAAATTTGTCTGCGGCTACTTGTCGTGTGATCCCCAGTTAAGCCGGGTTTTCCTTGGCGCACTGCCAGCACTATTCAAGGTGAATATTCGGGACGATCCGTCAGGTGAGTGGCTAGAACACTCTATCCGCTATTCAGTGGATAATGTGGATGCGTCCAGGCCTGGTTGTGAGACTGTACTCGCGAAGTTGTCTGAAGTGTTATTCGTCGAAACGCTGCGACGGTATATCGTTAATCTACCTCCGGAACAAACCGGCTGGCTGGCCGGTGTCCGCGACACAGAAGTCGGGAAGGCCTTGGCCTTGCTTCATCGTCACCCTGCACATCCTTGGACGATTGCTTCACTCGCGAAAGAGGTCGGCATTTCGCGGACCGTACTCGCAGAACGGTTTCGACGTTATATTTCGGAAACGCCTATTGCCTATCTCACACATTGGCGGCTTCGGCTTGGCGCACAAATGCTCACATCCACGAGCAGCGGCGTCGCGCACATAGGCGCTGAGGTCGGCTACGAATCGGAGGCCTCATTTAACCGCGCCTTCAAACGAGAGTTCGGCCTTCCGCCAGCTCAATTCCGTTCTCGATCAAAAACAGTCCGAAAAAAAGGCCTCAGTCGTGCCCTGGCCAAGATCAGTGCGGTGCGACGCCAAAGACTCACTGAAGCTTAGTTAAAAAACAGGAAACAAACTACTTGTTTTCTAAGTGCAAGACCCATGAAACGGTGTCAGGAACCATTTCGGCGGGCGTAGCGGGCCGGCTCCAAGATATCTTGTAGAATCTCTCACTTCAAGCTAACCTTCCGACCTGAGTACCCACTGCATGAAAGAAAAGAAACACATTCCCACGAGTGATGAGCCGTTCGCATGGAAGAGTCCGTTCGCGGCCCTCAAGGATGTGACACCGCTGCCGGCGCGAACCCAACCCCCTGCTCGGGATCTAGCTGAGAAGACCCCAGCCGAACCCAAAAGAAATCGCGGCCGGGTGGATATCCTTCGTTCGACCGCGCACCGGGGAGGGAAGACAGTGACAGTCATCACAGGATTTGTCGGCATCAGTCAGGCCGAGAAAGAGCGGCTGGCGAAGGACATGCAAAAGGCTTGTGGTGCTGGAGGAACCGTCAAAGAAGGACGGATCGAGATTCAAGGTGATCACCGTGACACTGTCGCACGCATCTTGACCAACGCGGGCTTCCGCCCCGTCTTCGCCGGTGGCTAAACCACTTTCCTTTCATCCTAGGTTCCTAGGGCCAAAGGTTCTTCACCATCACGAGCGCAGACCCTGCACCCAATCGCACTGTCAGAACGAGCAGATAATCGAGTAGGTTTCTCATAGCTTCTATCCATTGCTCCACGATGCTGACATATGAGCAACTGTTGGACCACTGAATAGATCGAAAGCTTTCAGTGAACAAGAAACTGACAGCAGTAACCATATCAAGGCCTTAAATGGTGAAGGCCGATTAGGGGCGCACCGTCACCCCATGGATCTTCAAAGAAACCGCGTTATCTCCGGATGGAAATAGATACACCGGACAAAACAGATACACGCGGATCATATTCCGTTTCTTTCATCGACTACTCCCCGGTAATTTCTGACAGGAATTTTTCAGCGCGCGGAACATCGCCTGGTGGACGATGAGCCGATTCCACTCCTCTGGATTGGCGTCAATTTCCGCAGCGAGCATTGCGCGGACCTGCTCCGATGATATGCCGGTAACACACGTATTGATCCAGCTAAGGTCGATTTTCTTCTTGCTATAGGCGTACGCAAGGTCGAGTCCGTCAACGACTCCGACGGCATAGGCTTGCTGCTCCCCTTTAGATAACGCTTTCCAATCCTTCCCACTCATAAAACTTTTTGGTGTGGCCTCGGAATCTCTCTCGAACTGAGCACCCCCCTGGCTGGCACTCAACAGAATCCCGGTCAGCAAGAGGCCGACCCCTATGATTGTTCTAAGCATGCGGTGTTCCTCCTTCCACATCCATTAAGTCCAATATGCCTCAGAGTATCTGTATAGCAGGCAGGACAAAAGAGCTGAATGGCGGAGCACTTGAGGGACTACGAACTATTTCGCCGCGTACGGCGGGCTGACATCCAAGTTCCCTACTTAGTGCGCGTAACAAAACCGATCAAGTCGAAGGAGCGCTTGTGCGCCATCAGTTTCTCTGAAGGCGTTGAGGCGTCAGAGTTCCTCGGCCAGCGCGACGATGATGCCCGCAGGGCCTCGGATGTAGCAGAGTCTGTAGACATCCTCGTAGTGGACCACCTCGCCGACGAGTTCGGCGCCGTTGGCGCGCAGGCGAGCGACGGTGTTGTCGAGGCTTTCGACTGTAAACATGACGCTTCGAAGACCCAGCGTGTTCGGCGGTGCGATCGCCGGTTCCATCTCGACCAGTTTTGGATTGCGAAACCTCGTCAGTTCAAGCCGTCCGTGCCCATCCGGGGTCCGCATTAACACGATGTCGACTCGGACACCTTGGAGCCCATTGACGCGGTCCACCCACGGGCCCTCGACCGGCCTCTCGCCTTCGACCGTCATGCCGAGCGCGGTGAAAAAAGCGATAGCGGCTGCAAGGTCGTCGACGACGACGCTGACGTGGTGCAATGCCTTGATCGTCATGTCCCTGATATAGCAGAGGCCGTGCGAGGCGGTCCAGGCCGGCAAGTTCTGCTCGAAGCGTCAGGTCCTTCATCAACTGCGAGTATGGGTCATCTCGGACGACCCTCGGCTACGAGCTGGAACGCCGCGGGAGAGGAGCACGTGAAGGCTACAGGATAGGCTTGAAATGGGCTCATGTTCGTCGCTACGTTACCCGAAGGTGTGGGGCGATAATCTCTTCATACTGGCCACCAGCAAGGCTTACACACGGCAGCATGATGACGATCCGAACATTCCATAAGTCCCATAAGCAAAACTAAGAACATCACCAGTATCTTCTTTTATGTATATGCAGTATCCAAGAATCGTCTGTAAGGCTCATAAACAGGGAGGGGTCATAATGGTAACAGCACGGCAAGGGTTGATTCTAGCAGGGTCGGTGGCGATGCTTGCCATGGCGGCGATTTCGGACGCCAAGACCGTCAAGGTCGATATGACAGCGGTTGAAACTGAGGTGGTAATCGACGGCGAGGGCACGACCTATCAGGCGTGGACTTTCAATAATCAGTATCCCGGTCCAGTCATTCGCGTCCAACAGGGTGATCGAGTTGATTTCAGCTTCACCAATACACACACCAGCAGCAGGCCCCATTCGATGGATTTCCACGCCGCCCAAACTGACTTTCTCACTCATTATCGAGAACTCCAACCGGGAGAGTCACTGCAGTACACGTGGGAAGCCAAAGAGCCGGGTATCTTCGTGTATCATTGCGGCGCCTCTCCCATGATTCAGCACGTGGCGCGTGGAATGATAGGCGCCATCATCGTGGATCCAAAGGACCGGAAAGCCATGCCGAAAGCGGATCGTGAATATGTCTTGGTCCAAAGCGAGCTGTTTAAAGATCCGGATGATGTGCAGGCTATGTTTGATAGGAAATATGAGCATGTGGTCTTCAACGGAGGGGTCTTTCGATACGATCCCGTCCACGGCAAGAGTGGAGGAGACTTCTTGGAAGCCAAGCCAGGGGAGCGGGTGCGTATCTACTTCGTGAATGCAGGCCCTAACAACTTTTCAGCAGTCCATCCCATCGCTGAGCTTTGGGAGGATGTATGGGAGAGCGGCAATCCCGCCAATCGTCTCCGAGGCGTGCAAACCGTTATGGTGCCTCCTGCGGGAGCGGCCACGATGGATATCGTGTTGGATAAAGGAGAAGGCGTCATTCCCATCGTAACGCATTCCCTCACAGATGCCTTGCGTGGCGCCATTGCGATCCTGAAGGTGCATAAAGAGGCGAAGACCCTTCCGTTGATGCCCTTTATGGTCACAGGAAAAGTGAAAACCGCCTCGCTCGAGGGCAAGTAAAAACCCAACGCCGCAACTGCGTCGATATGAGCTGGAATTTCATCTGACCTTCGCCTGCGGTGTGAACCTGGTGAGCCACCGTGGCTAGCGTCACTAGCAAAGCCGTCTAACGGCAGGTACAGCGAATCAGGCGGTAAGAAAAAGGGCAGGCTATTTTGCTAAGTGCTTGAAACAATCTTGCAGCCTCATCATCTCCGGTGCATAGCGGGCCGGCATATCGCCAGCGTTTCCATTGAACGTGTCAACCATCGGGGTTGTGGGCTGGAGGGCGTTCGAGCCACTCGAAAGCCTCTTCTGGAGTTTCAAAGGTCTTGACCTTCATCCCTCGATTCACAGCGACGGTTTCTCCATACCTTTGCGGGTCACGAAGAGGCTCATTCATCACATACGCAAACTGCGGAGCCTGGCGCATGTGTTTCATGCCGATGAGGTTAATCGTTTCTGTGGCCGCGAAATACCCATAGTAGAAGCGCTCGATGCTTGCAGGCTCTCCCTTCAGGTTCCGACCATCGAAGAGTACTTTCGCAGCCTGATATTGGGCCACAGCCTCCAGCATCTC
>JARDZZ010000146.1 GCA_029240595.1 Nitrospira sp.
CGGCTGCTCTCCGTCCAACTCCTTCGCCTCGCACCAAACTCCACAACCATTCTGCTTTTCTAGAACATGCACGCCGATAGGCTGCTTCTCCGTTGAAAGGGCGTTGCGTGATTGATTCGTCCGTGCTACTTCAGCGCACCAAGCCTGATACATGGAGACGCCTATGCTCATGATGCAATCGGTCGCCTTGTTCCTCATTGCGGGCCTGTTTGAAATCGGAGGTGGATATCTTGTTTGGCAGTGGTGGCGGAACGGGAGCCATTGGAGCATAGGGCTTCTGGGCGCAGCTCTCCTGTTTCTCTATGGCATTGTGCCCACCTACCAGCCCGCTCACTTCGGTCGCGTGTATGCTGCTTACGGCGGATGGTTTATCGTGCTCTCGATACTTTGGGGGTGGCAGGTGGATCGCATCACGCCGGACCGCTTGGATTTGGTCGGTGGCCTCATCTGCCTTTCAGGCATAGCCATCATCATGTATTGGCCGCGGTAGCCCGTCAGTTTTGCGAGAAACATTTTGCCGTAGTGCAAGAATAAGGCGATTATGGGGGGGCGTGATGCGATTAAACCAGGAAGAGATGAAACGAAAGGGAGCGGCGCGTGGCGGGCCGGCGTCATTCCGGCTCGCCGCCAGACGTCGCTCCGACATTCGTAGCGAGAACCACTCGCGCGTAGCGCAAACTAACGGTATGTATCGCGGGCGCCTTCGCGTGCCCCTTCACGAGCGGCCTCTCGCGCATCCGAGCGCGTATCGGCAGATGACTTCTCCTCATAAATTACGGTCTGAGGTGGTGCGGGATAATGCCTTTCGGTCGTACAGCCGGAAAGCAGGCTCACCAGCACACATACCATAGGCGACAGCAAATATTTAGTCATGGGGTCCTCCTCAGTTCGATGATGGTGCAAGCGTCAGGCCCGTGTCTGAAGGCGGTGAGGAGATTGAAGAACGTATTCGGAAATCAAGCACATGCAACCGGATCACGTCCCGTCCCTACTCCCTATTCCACACACTTTGTCATTGGTGGGGACAAGATGTCCTGCTCTCATCGGACAATGGATTCTAGATATCACCCGATGTTTCATCTTAGGGGCTTCGCATTGAGGAAGTCGTCCTGGGTGATACAAAGGAAACGGTGCCAGGAACCGCTTCGCGGCGGGGTGACGGGAACCCGGATCATCTGGTAGCTTGGTCGTTGAGAGCGGTCTTGGAATGAGTGAACGCCTTCGCCTTGAAACTCTGATATCAACGGATGGGCTCGAGCACGCCAGACAATGGGCTAGGAAGACGGCAGTTGTTTATGGTGATTCCCTCAATGAGCCGTCCCACTATGCCTCACAACCGGACTGGAAGTCCCTCTTTAAGAAGAGCATGCAAGAGCTAACACATTTTGCAGAAACTGGCGAGATACCATGAAGTCATTGACATGGAACATTCTGCGTTTCACGGCATATGGCGAGCCCCGTTGGCTCATCGCACTTCAGACGGCAATCGACAGGGGGAACCCATCAAATTTCCCTTCAAGTGTTCCCCTAATAGCGCCCAGCCTGGCTGCGGCTATATGGATCAGTGTTTGAAGCTGGCGGACGTTCGTCGAAACGGTATTGACCAGGTTGTGGTGATCCCATGTCGACGTTCTCGTAACTATACGCGGGTCGTTGGCGACCTGGATTAGGGTCATCAGCACAACCAGCGACCACGAGGCCGGCCATAAGGACAACGGGCAGGGTCCATAAAATACGACTCATGCTGAACCTCCTTGGTCACCCTCAGTTATTCCGCCTTACACTCTAGAAAGGTTGTTCTGCCCTTCCTTTTCATACAATCAGTCTATGTCCTTACCAGACAATGCATACCTAGCAAGCCCCCTTGAAACACGAAAAGGGGGACATTCACGTCACGAAATATACCCAGTTTAATACCATTTCGGCGTCGCGGGCACCCCATAATTGCATCCATAGCTAGTGATGACTGCAGACGGCCATTGACTCTCTCCTCCAATGTCCTCAAAATTTCCCTATCGTTCGCGCATTCATTAACAATGTTTTGACAGCGGTCGGATACGAGCAGGTCCTGGCTGAACAAGGAGGTGCGATCATGGGGAAAATCGTTGAGTGCGCCAAGGTTGATCCATCGTCCGGATGCACACATGTCATAAGGGGCACCACCGAAGAGGAAGTGCTGAAGAATGCGGCGGAACACGCGAAGCAGCACGGGATTCGGGAGGTCACACCTGAGCTCAAGGCAAAAGTCAAAGCCGCAATCCGAGACGAGAAGTAACTTATCCTAGATTATTCCTCTGGCTCGCTAGCGCGCATTTTAATATTGAGAGCCAGTGGCGTGATCCGTCCCGCCTCGCTAATGGACGAGGGAGAACCCTCCCGGGTTTCTTCCCTCGTTCTGTTCTGCCAACCCGGTAACAAAAACGCACTATGACACCGTGACGTATGTCGAGACTCGCCATGCGAATCGACTCCTCTCTTCACTGTTTTGAGTATTTCGCCAACATCTCCCCTGTGAATTCCACCCGCGTTGCGGCGCTTCGGCAAATAAATCCGGACGCCAAAGCAAGTACACGCAGGCCAGCACGCCTCTGTTAAGAGAATCAGACTCCCGGATAAGACTTCAACGCCCATAGCCCCTATAGTGCGAGGCGTCGTTGCGCACTGATGCGAGAACCGTCACGCACACACAGGAGGACAGATATGAGGACCAACGTACGATCATCCGACGTGGAAACTTTGAAGACTCATTTCAAGCGAATGTCAGCGCTCGGATTCGCCGCGACGGTTTTGCTCTTCTGTGCCGCCCCCGGTTGGGGCACAGAATCGGCGGTGCCACCCGGGCCGAAGGACCTTTCTCACACAGTCCCCCTCTACACAAACCTCGGCTCCCATCACAAGCCCATCTCCACCCAAGTCGCGGCGACACAGCAGTACTTCGACCAGGGGTTGCGATTCATGTACGGATTCAATCACGCGGAAGCCATCCGGTCGTTCACGCGGGCCGCAGAACTCGATCCCACCTGCGCCATGTGCTACTGGGGCATCGCTTTGGCCTACGGCCCGAACGTCAACGCTCCAATGGACTCGGCGAGCGGAGTTGCCGCGTACGCCGCGGCGCAAAAGGCGATGACGCTCAGATCCCACGCCACGGAGCCTGAGCGAGCCTACATCGAGGCGGTGGCGCAGCGGTATGAGGCGGTTCCGCCGACCGATCGTGCCCGGTTGGACACCGCGTTCTCGCGCGCGATGAAGCGGGTCGCCAACACCTACCCTGACGATCTCGACGCGGCGACCTTGTACGCTGAATCGCTGATGGATCTCCGCCCGTGGAACTACTGGCAACCGGACGGTACTCCCTACCCCGGCACCAACGAAATCGTCCGTCAACTCCAGAAAGTCATCTCGCGCAACCCGAACCACCCCGGCGCGTGCCATTACTACATTCACGCCGTCGAAGCGGTGAACCCGGAGGCCGCGGTGCCCTGTGCCGAGCGGCTCGCTCGGCTCATGCCGGGCGAAGGACACATGGTCCACATGCCCGCACACATCTATATCCGCGTTGGACGGTGGAACGATGCCGTTCAGGCCAATCAACACGCCATTCACAACGACGAAGTGTTCATTGAAGGGCAACACCCGACAGGTGTCTATCCGCTCGCCTACTACCCGCACAACATCCATTTCCTCGCCTTCGCCTCCACGATGGCCGGACGCAGTATGCAGGCGATTGAGGCCTCCACGACACTCACCTCCAAAGTGAACCTGGACGCGGCACGTCAAGTCGGGATGCTGCAGGAGATGCTGCCGTACCGCGCGCTGACGCTGACGACGTTTGGAAAGTGGGATGAAGTGCTTGCCGAACCGCTTCCGCCGGCTGACCTTCGCTTCTCGTACGCCATGGCACATTACGCTCGGGGCGTCGCGCAGGCCGCCAAAGGACGGTGGGCAGAGGCGCAAGCCGCGCTCGACACGGTCACAGGGATCAACGCGGCGACGCCAGAAGGTGCCGATGGCAAGACGGCGCTCTCGATCGCGGTGAGCGCGCTGTCCGGCGAGATCGCTACCCGACGAGGCGACCTCGAAGCCGGCATCAATTACTTCCGGGAGGCGGCCAAGATTGAGGACGCCGGACTTTACTTCGAACCGCCCAAGTGGTACTACCCGATTCGCCATTCGCTTGGCGCCGCCCTGTTGAGGAAGGGGCAACATGCCGAAGCCGAGAAAGTGTACCGCGAGGACCTTCGGCGCTTCCCCGAGAACGGCTGGTCCTTGTTCGGGCTCGCACAGGCGCTTCGGGCGCAGGGCAAGAACACCGAAGCGGCCGAAGTGGAATCGCGCTTCAGCCGTGTCTGGTCAAGCACGGATGTGACGTTGACGGCATCGAGGTTCTAGCACGCCAAGCCTACGCTCAGAAAGGAGGGCTACGATGACACCGCCCGAATCTTTTGACGATCACTCACAGACACCTTCCGCCCTCTCCGGCGTTTCACGACGCGATTTTCTGATTCGTGGAAGCACCCTGCTCGCGGCGTTGGCCTTGTCGGATTCTCCGTTGTATGCCGAAATGTGGCGTATCAGCGAGGGCGAGAAGGTCGTCCCTTTTTTGGATCAAGCTCCCGCCCCACCGGATGCGGCCGTTCGACAATATGGCGACTTGAACACGCGCAATTGGGAGCAATTGAGTTCCTGGACTACTCCAAATGAGGATTTTTTCACCGTCAGTCACTACAACCGGCCGGTTCTCAAGGCTGAAGAATGGCGGCTGAACATCGATGGGTTGGTCGAAAGGCCGATCTCGCTCAACTTGGAACAGATCCACGCGCGGCCGCGGCAGGAGGTCACGTTTACGCTGGAGTGCGGCGGCAATCACGGCTTCGACTGGTTCACCGGCGGCATCGGGAATGCGAGATGGGCAGGAACGCCGCTCGCTCCAATTTTACGCGCGGCCGGCATCAAGAAGGCCGGGATTGATGTCGTATTCTTCGGCAGTGACGAAGGCGACGAAGAGGTTCGTGACATCAAGATGAAGCAAAACTTCAGCCGAAGCATGTCGATCGAGGAGGCGTTGGCTCCCGCAAATCTCCTCTGCTATGAGATGAACGGCGACCCGCTGCCTCCCCTGCATGGATTTCCGCTGCGTCTCATTGCGCCGGGATGGTATGGGGTCGCCAATGTCAAATGGCTCAAGCGAATCGAGGTCGTCGACAAGCGCTGGGCAGGCCGGTTCATGGCCAAGGACTATGTCACGATTCGTCAAGAGCCGCGCGACAACGGGGAACTCGTGTGGACCCAGAAGGTGGTTGGGCCGGCCTTGCTCAAATCTGTGACGGCGAAGGTGACGGTGAAGAACGGAACGCATCGAATTTATGGTGCCGCCTGGGGAAGGCCCATTCAACGTGTGGAAGTTCGCATCGATGACGGACCATGGCGTGCGGCCACCATTGATCGTGGGCAGGAGCATGAGTTCGCGTGGAAGTTCTGGCACTTGGATTGGAAGGAGGCCGTAGCGGGCGAGCATACCATCACCTCGCGGGCCATCGACAGAGCCGGGGAGGTTCAACCAGCCATGGGGGAACCGGTCATAGCGAACAAGCGTACCTACTGGGAGAGCAATGGGCAGATTACGCGCCGCATTCGAATTGGTTGAGACGGCGGCGCATCACCTTGCCAATGTAAGAGTGAGTGCGGCAGCTCCATGAGCGTTTGGGCATGCGCTTATCGGCCTTCTAAGTCCTTGACACATCTTCACCAAGGGCCTAGCCTTGAACAGTTTACCCAGCAGTTCAATCGCACACTCAGCGGAAATAGGTTCCTCTTGGACCTTCGTCGTCACCAACGGTTTCCGGTGCGTTTTCACACGGTGTTCTCTGGACCGAAATTGAGTGAATCTGTTGGAACGGTCATCAATCTGTCACAGAGCGTTTGCTGCCTTGAAACCGACTGTCAGGTCTACACAGGCATCCAATTGGCTTTACGCCTTGAAGTTCCCGACGAGGCGCCAATCCATATTGAGCGAGCGGCAGTGCGTTGGAACCGCGGACGTCAGTTAGGCGTGGGATTCATTACAATCGCTTCACCGCATCAGGAACGAATGGCCCAACTTCTTGCCAAATTGAAACCAGGCTCAGAAGCGGCTCCATAGGTCCCATAGGCATAGACTCAATTCGCCGAATTTTTTATCTTGCCTGCCCCTTCACAGCGGGGACATGCTGAATTGTGTGGCACGTGGCGGGCGGCTAATTAGCTGATCTTTGTCTTGAACGTCTGCCATCCATGCACTGCGGACCCCCTACCGCCAATTTCCACCATTCAGAGTTTCGCGAGGTCGGTGAGTGAAAATTTCGGCTGCCGTCTCAAGCTCAAGTGAATCTCGCATTGATTCCGATATCTCAAGACACTATGATACTTCGC
Source organism: Nitrospira sp. (assembly GCA_029240595.1). Taxonomy (GTDB): domain Bacteria; phylum Nitrospirota; class Nitrospiria; order Nitrospirales; family Nitrospiraceae; genus Nitrospira_C. The sequence continues at coordinate 6,412 of JARDZZ010000146.1, forward strand.
AAGGCCGCTCATCGATGAGGGCCATCCATTTCGCAAACTAGGAGGATGCACATGCGGAGCATGCAGAGAGTCGCTGGGTTCCTGGTCGGTGCCGTCGTCAGCGGAGCCCTGTTGCTGGGAGCAGCCAGCTTAGCTGTAGCGGATCAAAAAGGGAAAGGACACGACGCGCACAAACACTTCAAGGGCGAAGTCATCGAAAAGGCCGGCGCCC
>JARDZZ010000147.1 GCA_029240595.1 Nitrospira sp.
AAGCCGGCCGAAGCCATCGGACGGGAACGCCCCCAGCAATCTCCGGAAGAGGCGTCCCCAGGGCCGGTGGACAACGCGCGCAGAAATCAGGAGCCGAACCGTCAGCGGCCCGTCAAGGGGCTACGACTCACGAATCCCGATCGAGTCCTGTATCCGGATATCGGTCTCACCAAAGCAGGACTCGTCCGGTACTACGAACAGATCGGGGACTGGATGCTCCCCCACGTGAAGGGCCGCCCCCTGACGCTGGTCCGTTGCCCGGAGGGATACCAAAAATGCTTTTACCAAAAGCATGTGAATGAAAAAGTGCCTGCGGCCGTCGGCCGCATCGAGATCGAGGAGGAGAACGGCGGCCGCGACACTTACATGCTGGCCGAGTCGCTGGAGGCGCTGTTGGGCCTCGTACAGATGGGTGTCTTGGAGATTCATACGTGGGGGTCTCTCAAGGATAAGGTGGAACGTCCCGATCGCCTGATTTTCGATCTTGACCCCGACCCTTCGGTGCCTTGGAGACAAGTGATTGAAGCAGCCCAGTTGACCAAAGCCCTTTTGGAGGAACTCGGGTTCGTCACGTTCCTCAAAACGACGGGCGGCAAGGGACTGCACATCGTCACCCCCATTCAGCGCACCGTGGAGTGGGAGGAGGCGAAGGGCTTTGCGAAAATGGTAGCCGATCATCTGGTTTCGACCATTCCCCAGCGGTTCACCGCGAACATGTCGAAACGTGCCCGGAAAGAAAAAATATTTATCGATTACCTTCGCAATGCTCGGGGAGCGACGGCGATTGCCGCATTCTCGACCAGGGCGAAGCCGGGCGCACCGGTTTCTGTGCCCATTGCCTGGGAAGAGCTCTCCGAGAAGCTACCATCCGATCATTTTACGGTGGCCAACCTGCCGGCCCGCCTCGAGCATCTTCGGCAAGATCCATGGCACACATACGCCCAATCGGCCCGACGTGTGACGGCTGACATGAAAGCACGGCTCAAATCCGGGCTCTGAGGTTGGCTATGGCCTCTTTGGGCGCTCAGCGTCCGATCACTGTACGACCATCCGCTTCGACGATCGTTCGCGCGCATAGGATTCAATCAAGACAGAAAGACGGCGGCTAGGGAGCCTCTGAGTGTACAGCGCCGATTCTTAAAACCAGAATCAACACTTGCCGGAGGGATTGATGTCACGCTTGCTGGAGCTTTACACATGCGGTCAGAGCTATTGGCTGGATAATCTCAGTCGCGGCATGATCCGCAGTGGAGATCTGAAACGCCGGATCGGCGAGGAAGGTTTGCGCGGCGTCACGGCCAATCCGTCCACGTTTGCCCTTGCTCTGAAAAGCGGTGACTACAATGCCGACATCCAGAACCTCGCTCGACAAGGCCATAGCACCGAGCAGATTTATGAGCGGCTCCTCGTCGGGGACGTTCAGGAAGCCTGTGATCTGTTCATGGACATGAATCACGCCTCGGATCGCGTCGATGGATATGTGAGTCTCGAAGTGTCCCCGCACCTTGCGCACGATGCGACCGGCACCATGCGCGAAGCCCGCCGATTCCACGAGCTGGTCGATCGTTCCAACTTGCTTGTCAAAGTTCCAGGGACGATGGCCGGGTTCCTCGCTATCGAGCAGCTGCTCTATGAAGGGATTCCCATCAATGTGACGTTGCTGTTTTCGTTGCCCGCCTACGAAGCGGTGATCGAGGCGTACCTGTCCGCATTGGAACGTCGATCGGCTGAACGACGATCGTTGAAGGAGGTCACATCGGTGGCGAGCTTCTTCCTCAGCCGCATTGACCGACTTGTCGACCAACTGCTTCGACAATTGGACCGCCCGAGCGAAGGGCGTCCGATGTCTGCGGCGCTGCGAGGAAAGGCGGCCGTGGCCTCTGCCAAACTTGCGTACCGATCATTCCGACGGGCGTTCAGCGGCGAACGATGGGACCGATTGGCGGTGAAGGGAGCAAGGCTGCAACGACCTCTCTGGGCCAGTACGGGCACCAAAGACCCCTCGTACCATGACCTCATGTACGTGGAGCCCCTTATCGGGCCCGACACCGTGAACACGATGCCGGAACAAACCATTCGGGCCTTTGCAGACCATGGACAGGTGAAGCCGGATCAAATTGCGCAAGGGGTTGAGGAGGCGGCTCGGACGATTCAGCACTTGTCGGAAGCGGGCATCGATCTGCGCTGTGTGGCATGGCAACTCGAGCATGAAGGGATCCGGCAATTTACGGAAGCATTCGATGGGGCGCACCGCGAACTGGAGGAGAAAAGGCGGCAGGCGGTGCACCAACCGGCTGCGGCCTGATCCTGATCGGCTCTGGGAGATCGATGATGAGGGGAGGGAGTGAGTGATGAAAGTTGCCTTCAATGGTTTGGGACGGATCGGACGGGCCGCCTTCAAAATCTTGGCGACGAATCCGGAACTCGATGTGGTGGCGATCAATGATGTGAATCCCGCCGAGAACCTGGCTTACCTGTTGAATCACGACACCGTCTACGGCCGCTATCCGAATCGGGTCACGGTTCGAAACGGCGCGTTGATGATGGCGGACCGGTCCTTTCTGACGTTCATGGAACGAGACCCGGCGCGGCTTCCATGGGGCGACCTTCAAGTCGATATCGTGTTCGAATGCACGGGGCAATTCAATCAGCGGCAAGACCTCTCCAAGCACTTGGATGCCGGCGCGAAACGCGTCATCCTGTCGGCGCCGTCCAAGGACGACGATATCCCCACGGTCATTTTTGGCGTCAACGTCTATGATGAAAAACACGGCGCCATCCTCTCGTGTGGCAGTTGCACGACCAACTGCGTCGCCCCGATTGTGGAAATCATCGGGCGTCGAATCGGACTCCGCAAAGCCGTCATGAATACCGTCCATGCGTACACCGCGAGCCAGGGGATCGTCGACGGCTCGAAGAAGAACATGCGGAGGGGCCGTGCCGGTGCGGCGAACCTAGTGCCTTCGACCAGCGGGGCGGCTACGGCGACTGCACGGGCGTTGCCCTCATTGCGAGGACGATTCGATGCGACGGCAGTCCGAGCGCCAGTCCCCATCTGCAGCATTGCGGATGTGGTCATGGTGACAGCACGCACCACTTCGGTCGAGGAAGTCAACGCGCTGTTTCTCGAAGAGGCGAGGAGTGAGCGTTATGAAGGTGTCGTGGGCGTCACGGAGGACCCGGTGGTGTCTACCGACATCATCCAAGACCCGCGGGCCTCCATTATCGACCGCGAGATGACACAGGTCGTCGACGGCGATCTCGTGAAGGTGATGAGTTGGTACGACAATGAGTGGGGTTACGCCAGCCAAATGGTGCGGCAGGCCGTCAGCATGGCCCAAATCGTTCCTGTCGAACCCGCCCTCTCCCGTTAAACGAAGGAATAGTGGGGGAGTGCTGAGTCTCCCGAAGAGACTCAGCATTCATCAGCTACGCTACGTCAGCTTGTGGGGTCAGTGTGTGGATGGCACCGACACGCGCATGGCTCGCGGGTCGCGTCAGGAGCCGGGGTCGATGAGGAGCAGCCACCATCGACTCATAGAGATGGAGATAGTCCTTCGCCATTCGCTCGACGGTAAACCGCTTCTCGAAGACGTCGCGGCATCGTTGTCGGTCAATGAGCGGAAGTCCCGCAACCGCTTGAGCCATTTCCGCGATGTTGTCGCAGATATAGCCTGTGACGCCATGATCGATGACCTCAGGAATCGATCCCTGCCGATAGGCCAATACCGGCGTGCCGCAAGCCATCGCTTCGATCAACACGAGTCCGAACGGTTCGGGCCAGTCGTAGGGGCAGAGAAGTGCGGCTGCTTCGCCCAGAAAATCGTTTTTTTCGGCATCGTTGATCTCACCGACGTATTCGACTAAGGGATGGTCGAGCAGACGCTCGATCTTCTGTTTGAAATAGGCGTGGTCCGCTGCATCGACTTTTGCGGCGATGCGGAGAGGCATGCCGACCCGCTTGGCCACCTCAATCGCATGATCCGGGCATTTCTCCGGCGAAATCCGACCGAGAAACGCCAGATACGATCCAGGGCGCTCATGTAACGAATATAAATCCTTGGGGATCCCGTGATAGACGGTCCCTGCCCAGTTTGCGCCTGGCAAGGGTTTTCGCTGAGCATTTGAAATGGAGACCACCGGCAGCTCCGAATACTCGTTGAAGATGGGCGGTAACTCTGGCAAATCCAAGCGACCATGCAGCGTGGTCACCACGGGTGCATGAGCGCGCCGGCTCATTGGGAACGACAGGAAATCCAGATGCGAATGCACCACGTCATACTGTCCTGACTCAGCGCCGAGCGCCCATTCCTGCATCAGGATATTGGGCGCGTCGCGATTGATCGTCCCGTTGTCGTGGAGACGCAGTGCTCGATCGCAACAGGGTTTGAGATGCGCTGCAGTCTTCGAGTCCCCGCTCGCAAAGAGCGTCACCTCGTGACCTTGACGAACGAGCTCCTCGGTCAGGTAGGAGACGATTCGTTCGGTCCCGCCATACAATTGGGGCGGGACGCTTTCCCAGAGCGGAGACAACTGAGCGATCTTCATGGCAGTCCTTTCTGTGAAAATAGAGACTCGAGCGAATGGTGAGTTGCTTTACTATGGCGAAGAGTAGGCGCCACTCGAACTAGGGAAACTCCTAGAGAGCACCCGGTTCGGCACCCCAGGGCAGAGACTAGTAGGCCCCTTGACGGGCCCTCCACAATACTACCGATACACCCTCAGGTATTCTCCCCAGCAGTTTCAGTGACATCACGGATAGTCCCCACCTCCTGTATTCGTTACGGTGGTCCAGAACAGGGGATACAAACCGGCGGTGCTAGGGAACCGCTGAGCGTGTTCACTGAAGCGCAGACGACGGCTTTCTGCAAATAAGTATCGTCGGCTGCGGGAAGAAAGGCAATGGAGATTCGGGATGGGGAACCATGGCCAAACCGAAGGGGGCGGAGCCTTGTCACTTCTCGTAAGCGGCAACCAGAATCGGATTTCGGAAATGATCGAGAGCGGAACTCGACGCTGGTATGCCCTTTGGACCCACAGCCATTGCGAACAATTGGTGAGAGGACAGCTCGATGGCCGAGGTTTCGAAGTCTTTCTTCCCACCATCGGCGTGTGGTCTTCTCGTGCGGGTGTCAAGCACAGGATTCGCCGCCCCTTGTTTCCCGGTTATCTGTTCGTGCGGGACGAGTTGAGCGGTGCCCGCTACGTCGAGCTGCTCAAGGCGAGGGGACTGGTAGGGGTGCTGGGCGGACAAGACGGAGGGCCGGGAGAGATTCCCGATACGGAGATCGATGCGATCCGCGCGCTTGTGAACTCCGAGCTGCCGGCATCACCGTATCCGTACCTTCAGACCGGCCAACGGGTGCGCATCACCGAAGGGCCGCTCACCGGCGTCGAAGGTGTGTTGGTGGACCGGCGTCCCGGACAAAGCCTCTTGGTGTTGTCCGTGCATCTCTTCCGCCGAAGCATCGCCGTCGAGGTCGATTGTGCATTGGCAATTCCGATATGACCCCCGGCATACGACGTGGCTTCGCACGAGGCCGTAAGGGCGATGCGATGCGTGTTCTGCAATGGGCCTGTTGCGTCTTGACGATGACGATGCTTGTTGATCCAGCAACGGTCAGGGCCCAACTGCTACAAGGGATTCCGCGTTCTCCCATCGAAACCATGGGCGGTTCCACCGAGCGCATGCCTGAGGGCGTTTACCTGATGCCATGGCTGGCGACGGGCGTCGTGTACGATGACAACGTGTTTTTTTCCACGAGGGACCGTCGACAGGAGGATGTCTTTCTCCGTGTCACCCCCGGTCTGCAGGCCAGCTATCAATCGACGCGCCTGACCGCCATCGCCAATTACCGGTTTGACTCAGAGGTGTACAACAAGTTCAGCGAGCTTTCGACGGTGCAGCAGCGGCAATTCGGCACCGTTGAACTTCGGGGACGTCTCTCGAACAACCTCAATCTCAACGGCATCATGGGATACGCGCAAACCCGCACACCATACGAATTGAATTTTCTCACGTCAGCCCAGACGGCCCGTTTTGAGACCGAGCGATTCTTCATCAATCCAAGCACCGAATACCGCATCGATTCGTTGACCAAATTTCGCGGCGAATACGCTTTTTCCAAGGACATCTTCGCTGACGAGGTGAACATTAATTCCCACATTTTCAATCTCGGCCTCGAGCGGAAGGTGAGCGCGCACGATTGGATCGGGCCGGCGTATGTCGGGCGCCACTTTACGTTTGGCGGGAATCTCGAAAGTCCGATCGCAGGATTCATAGGAGGGAATGCCGAGGACGTAACCTCACACGCCTTTCTGTTGAGTTGGGCCCATGATTTTACGACGGACACGCGGCTTGACGTTCGGGCGGGACCCCGTTTCACGAACGGGTCGCTGGATGACCGGCCAGAAGCGTATGTGGGCCTCCGGCGCCGCATCCCAAACGGCGAGCTGACCCTCGGCTATACGAGTGCGCTCACCACGATCATCGGCACCGTCGGGGCCACACGGACGGACAGCGTGGGAGTACGGGTCGTCTACGAACCCGTCAAGCATTTCACTCTGACCGCGGCACCAAGTGCTGCCTGGGTAAAAAGCAGTTCGTTTCA
>JARDZZ010000148.1 GCA_029240595.1 Nitrospira sp.
CTCAGACGAGCCCTCCAGCTGGGCTTGCTTTCCAAATCCTTCGCAAAATAACTCTGCGGTCCCACGACCCGCTCTACTACACTCAGCCCGATAGTTCTCGATGCTCCTCCGGTGCGCCGGTTCTGCTACAACCCCTTGAGCTTGCCGCGGCAGTCCTCAATCGTTTTATAGCCTTTTTTTTCCAAACAGGCCGTAAGCTCGTGCTCCAAGCGTTCAAAGACTTGGACGCCTTCTTCAACTAATACCGTCCCGATCTGTACCGCCGAGGCGCCGCAGAGCACATGCTCGAAGGCATCGACGCCGTCCACGACACCGCCGGTTCCCACGATCGGCATAGTGCCGTGGAAGTGTTTCCAAAAGGCTCGTACGTTAGCCAGTGCGACCGGTTTAATCATCGCTCCGCCGAGTCCGCCAAAGCCGCCTTTGGGCTTAATAACCACGGTTTCCGCGTCTGGATTGACGACAAGGCCGTTGCCGACGGAATTGATCAAAGTCAGAAAATCCACTCCGCAACGAGCGAGTACATCGCCCATCAGTTTGTGATGAGCCGGGTCAAAATAGGGCGGCAACTTCACCCCCATGGGGACCGTCACGATCTTCCGTAGCCGTTTGACGATCCGTTCGGAGGTATCCGCATCGTAGCCTATTTGAGGTTTGCCCGGAATGTTCGGGCAGGAAAGATTGACTTCAATAAGATCCGGTTTTGCGTGATTAATAACCTGAGCAATGGTTGGGAAATCCTCTTCACACAGCCCTGCCACACTGGCAATGACCGGCTTGCCGAACTGCTTCAGTGCAGGGATCAATGCCGCGTAGGCCTTGTAGCCGAGGTTCGGCAGTCCCATGGAGTTGATTGAGCCACCGGGGAACCCGTGATAGCGCGGCATGGGATTGCCTTGCCTCGCTTCGATCGTCATGGACTTGGTCACGATGGCTCCGGAATGAGAGCCGCCCAGTGCCATGAGTTCATCCTCGGTTACGCACAAGGCGCCGGACGCGTTCATGAAACATGAGGGGAATTTCACGCCCGCAATGTCGACTGTAAGATCCATCACAGTCCTACTGCACTCCGCTCACCCACTCCGTTCAGCAACTTGCCGCGCTGCGTTCGGTGCGCGTTAACAATCGTCCGTCTTTCATCGCCCAGATATAATCGGCGGCCTCCGCTGCAGCTGCACTATGCGTAACCAGTAGCACCGTAAGGTGGAAGTCTCTCGCCAAGGTGCGTAGGAGCGAGATAATTTCGCCCCCATGCTGCGAGTCCAGGTTGCCGGTCGGTTCGTCAGCCAGCACAATCCGGGGCTGATGCACAATCGCGCGTGCTACCGCTACCCGCTGTTGCTCCCCCCCCGACAACTCACTCGGTCGATGTCGCGCGCGATGATTCATGCGGACGAGGGCCAACACTTCAGAAACTCGTTCAGCAACTCTGCGGCGTTCATCGCCTCGCAGCAGCAGAGGGAAGGCGACATTTTCTTCAACGGTCAGACCGGGAACAAGATGAAAGGCTTGAAAGACGATTCCGATGCACTGACGGCGAACTCTCGTCCAGTCGTCGGCGTTGTAGTGGGCGGTGGATTGTCCGTTCAGTTGAATGTCCCCCGATGTGGGAAGGTCGAGCCCTGCAATCAGGTTGAGCAACGTGCTCTTGCCACATCCGCTGGGGCCGACAAACGCGCAGAAAGCACCGGCTGTCACCTCCAACGTGACCCGATCCAACCCGCAGATCCGGTCGTCGCCCCGTTCGTAGAGCTTGGACACCTCCGTCAGCTTCACTATCGGCGCAATTAACGGGGGCAACATTCGTGTCAGACCTCGTGTTCTATACCATACCCCTTCACGGAGCGACAACCTTGACAGCCGTCGCCGGTTCTCCTACCTTCAGCCTGATGCGTGACCACATGCTGAGATGGTGCCGGCTGGCGCTCCGCATTGTTCTTCCCGTCGACTGCATCAGTTGTGACCAGCCCTTACGGACGGATCAAGCCCCTCGTTTCTGCGATGCCTGTTGGCAGCGCATCCATCCGCTCTCAGGCCCTCGCTGCTCCCACTGCGATCAGCCGTTCGTGGCTGCAGCTGCCACGTCCTGGACTCCCGGTCACACGTGTCAGCACTGCCGCGAGCATCCCCCTGCTTATCATCGGGCCTGGACGCTGTATCCTTACATCCCACCGTTGCAGGACGCGATCTGTGCATTGAAGTACCGGGGGGTATCGGCGCTGGCTGGACCTCTGGCGGGATTGATGATCCGCGCACTCCCGCCGGACATCGAGTGCGATGTTATCATCCCCGTTCCGTTGCACCCGTCGAGGCTGAGAGTTCGAGAGTTCAACCAATCGCTTTTGCTTGCCGACAGGCTTGGGCGCTTTTTCATGCGGCCGGTATCCATGACCAGCCTCATCCGCACTGTTGCCACAGAGCCTCAAACGGCGCTGACGCGCCGCCAGCGATTGCGGAATCTCCGCCGCGCATTTGCCGTGCGGGACGCCGAGCCCCTCGTCGGCCGTCGAATTTTGCTGGTCGACGATGTCTATACCACCGGAACGACGCTGAACGAGTGCGCCAAGACGCTGCTAGAGGCCGGGGCCCTCTCAGTCTCGGCGCTCACGCTCGCCAGGACACTTGACTCGAGCCTTGTACCAGACCGTATTTGGGCCGACCACGCTGACCGCTCGTTGACAGGATTCGGACTTTGACAGGATGCCGATTTACGAATATCGCTGTGCCGAGTGCCACAAGCGGAGCAGTTTTCTCGTCCTGAGCCGCTCCACTGAAAGCTCGCTCCGCTGCTCCCATTGTCAGAGTCTCAGACTCGAACGGCTCTTGTCGCGCTTCGCGTCGCCGAAATCGGAAGAGGCGCGGATGGAATCCTTAGCCGACGACAGCGCACTGGCCGGTCTTGATGAGAACGATCCCGGAAGCATGGAGCGTTTGATGAAACGGATGGGCAATGAGATGGGAGCAGAAGCCGGGGATGATCTGGAAGCCATGGACAATTCTGATGAAGGCGTCGGTGATGGGGACGGGCTTGACAGCCTATGACAGGTATTGTCATACAAATTCCTTGACAGATGTCGTTGATTTATTTACCCTGACGCCAATTGGAGTGTAAGCATATGGTGCCGGCGAGCCCATGGCGGATGTTCAATGACCAAAGCGCCCAAGAGCGAGCTCATGACCGCGGAAGAGACCTGCCGCTATCTCAAAATCACTTCCAGAACGCTGTATCGCTATCTTCACAATCATCAAATTCCCGCTTTCAAGCTTGGGAAAGAATGGCGATTCGTCCGTTCAGATTTGGAGCAGTGGATTCGAGACCGGACTCGGGGACCCGTCCCCTCGTGAAGGAGCGCGTTCGCTGATGTTTGCGGGAGAATACCTCTGCAAAGTCGACGAGAAAGGACGGTTCATCGTCCCATCGCCCATTCGCGAGCAAGTCGACTCAGAAGGGCAGGCAGTGGTGTTCCTCAAAGGCCCGGAAGAGTCCATCCTGATCTATTCAATGAAGGAATGGGAGAAAGTGCTCGAGCGGACGAAAACCACCCTCGATGAAGAGCAGAGCCGACTATTCATGCACTTCGTCGTCTCCGAAGCTGGGACGTCCGAACTCGACAAGGCCGGGCGAATCCTTATTCCAGGAAAGTTGCGAAAGCTGGTGCCGCTGGACGATGACCAGGAAATCATCCTCGTCGGACTCTACCATCGTCTGGAAATTTGGAATCCCAGCGAATGGCGCCGCTACATTGCTCGCTCCGAAGGTCGCTATGAACAAAACATGGCGAAAATTCTTAACCTCCTCTAGGCACGCGTTGAACCTTCCTACGACTTCCCGAGCTAGGCCACTTCGAGACACAGCGTGAACTGATGCCCGGCTATCGGCGCCCGATCCGAATTCCGGCTTCCAGCCTTCCACCCACTTTGGTCTCTTTTCGCACCTCGAGAAGCATTCGCCGTCCAGCGCAACCCCAGGCTGCCATCCTGACTCACCTGAATGCTGCGGCCCTCTCGGCTCTTCATGAAGAGCAACGGTCCATCACCCTCACGCTTCCCGTTCCTCCCAGCATCAACCATCAATATGCCACGGTGAACGGGCGCCGTCTGCTCTCATCGACCGGCCGATCGTATAAGGCACAGGTCGGACAACTCGTCTGGATACGGCTCGCAGCATCTCCTCATAAGGCCGTCCTCTTGTCCCAACTCCAATCCTCTGCGCTCGCCTTGTCCATCCGCTTCTATTTTACGTCGGCCTTGAGACGGGATGTGGATGGCGGGTTGAAAATTGCCCAGGATGCCATCTGCGAAGGTCTCGGTTTAAATGACAATCGGATTATTGAAACGCACCTCTACAAACACGTCGACCGGAGAAATCCGCGCATCGAAGTGGTGTTGTCCGCCACTTCGCTGGCGTGATCGTACGGTTATTCGTATCGGAGCGCTTCAATCGGGTTGAGTCGAGACGCCTTGTTGGCGGGATAGAGACCGAAAAACAGTCCAACGGCGAGAGAAAAAAAGAAGGCGATCAGGATCACGTCTGTCGAAATGACGGTGGGCCATCCAGCCACTACGGTCGTCAGTTTTGCTCCCACGACCCCCAGCACGACACCCACTGCTCCTCCCAAGAGACTTAAGGTCATCGCCTCAATCAGGAACTGCATCACGATGTGACGGCGCTTGGCGCCGACCGCCATCCGGACACCGATCTCCCGTGTCCGTTCAGTGACGGACACCAGGAGAATGTTCATGATGCCGATCCCCCCCACCAGCAAGGATACGGAAGCCACCGAAAACAGCAACAGGGTGAGCGTGTAGTTCGTTCCTTCCTGCACTTTTCCAATGTCGACCTGCGTCTTCACCGTAAAATCGTCGGCCTGCTCAGCCTGAAGCCGATGACGTCCGCGCAACACCTCGCGAATTCGCTCCACGGCTTCCGGGAGGTCTTCAGGGCGATCGGTTGACGCGAACAAGGCTGCGACCGAGCCCAAGAACATCGTGCCGAAGACTTTCCGCTCTGCGGTCGTAAAAGGAATAAAGATGACGTCATCCTGATCGGATCCCTGCGCCGACTGGCCCTTCGGCGAGAGGACACCAATGACGCGGAACGGGACGTTTCTAATTCGGATCACTGCGCCGACCGGTTCTTCGCCTTCATCAAACAGGTTGTCCACGATGGTTTGACCGATCAAGGCCACGCGGGCAGCGCTGTCGAGATCCGCCTGAGTGAAAGGCCCTCCGCTCGAAAACGCCCAATCCCGAATCGTGAGGTAGCTCGGCGACACGCCGTTAATCGGACCATTCCAGTTCCGGTTCCCGTTGACCATCTGCATGACTTCTCGCCTTGCCCATCCCGTCTCCGACAGCAACGGAATCTTTTTCTTGAGATCCAACGCATCCGAGACGGTGAGGGTCACAGCCCCGCCTTGGCCGCCGCGCACCCCACTCACCGTCGTTGCGCCGGGCCAAACGATGATGACATTCGTCCCCATCGTGGCAATTTGGGCCTGCACAGCCCGCTTCGCGCCTTCTCCTATGCTGACCATGGCGATGACTGCGCCGACTCCAATGACGATTCCCAACATGGTCAACCCAGCACGCAGGCGATTACGGGCCAGAATGCGCAAGGCCGTCATGACGGTGAGCCAGATAAAGGCCGGCATCTAGACCTCGACGGATTGTGCACTCGGTTTCGTCATGCGATCGCTTAAGACTTTGCCGTCTTTCAACACGATCTCGCGCCGTGCGTACGCAGCGATGTCCGCTTCGTGCGTGACGAGAATAATCGTAATGCCCTCGCCATTCAGTGCGTCCAACATGGTCATGATTTCCCGGCTCGATTGGGTATCGAGGTTGCCGGTCGGCTCGTCCGCCAGCAGGAGGGAAGGGCTTGTGATAAGAGCCCGTGCGATGGCGACCCGTTGTTGCTGGCCGCCAGAGAGTTGCGTGGAGTAGTGATGCTCTCTACCGGCGAGCCCCACTCGCTGAAGCACACGCACGGCCATCGCCCGCTGTTCTGCGAGTGGGAGCCCTCGGTACAACAGAGGCAACTGCGCATTCTCGAGCGCGCTCGTCCGGGGAATCAAATTGAAACTCTGAAACACGAATCCGATTTCGCGGTTTCTGATATCCGCCAACTGATCTGCCTGCAGTTCACCAACATCCCGGCCCTCGAGTCGGTAACGTCCCTTCGTCGGACGGTCCAGACAACCCAGGATGTTCATCAATGTGGACTTCCCTGAACCGGATGAGCCCATGACGGCGACAAACTCGCCCTTTTCAATTCTCAGACTCAGTCCACCGAGCGCTTGCACATCCACATCGCCAAGGCGATAGACCTTCCAGATGTCGTCACATTGAATGAAACTATGCATGGTGAACGGGATGTGGAGAGCGCTGCCTCTTTCAGTCGTAAGAGACGACCGGCGGCTTAGAAACCCCTATCACGCGACCGGCGCGGCCCTCCCGACGACCCATATCCTGGAGGCAGGTCACCGCCCTTTCTGCTGCCACGTGGCTGTTCGATTCCGACAAGTATGTCATCTCCTTC
>JARDZZ010000149.1 GCA_029240595.1 Nitrospira sp.
GGCCAGCACCGGCGAGAGAGTCAGTGTCACCAGTACCGATGCCAGGAGGGCAATGACGAGGGTGTAGGCCAACGGTGCGAACATTTTTCCTTCCATGCCCTGGAGTGTCATGAGCGGTAAGAACACCACGCTGATGATCAGAATGCCGAACAGGATCGGACGCCCGACTTCTTTCGTCGCCCGAAGAATGACCTCGAGATTGCCCTGTGGCGCCGCGCGGTGATTCCCAAGATGACGATACACATTTTCGACAACCACCAGTGATCCATCAGCGATCTCGCCAATGGCGATGGCGAGGCCGCCAAGCGTCATCAGATTGGCCGAGAGTCCCAGCCGCTCCATGACGAGGAATGCGACCAAGGGGGTCACGATCAGCGTCACGGTGACGATGATCGCGCTACGCACATGACCGAGGAAGAGAAAGAAGACGAGAACCACCAGCACAACGCCTTCGATCAAGGCGTCCCGGACGGTATGGACAGCCGCCCGGACCAGCTCGATCCGGTCGTAAAAGGGCACGATTGTTGTGCCCGGCGGCAGCACATTCATCTGGTGCAGTTCTGTCACCTTGGCCGATACCGCGTCGACCACGCGGCGCGCATTCCCCCCGCGCAGCATGAGAATAGTCCCGGCAACCACCTCGTGCTCTCCGTTGAGGACTGCGGCGCCGTGACGAACGGCATGGCCGATACGGACTTCCGCCACGTCGCGGACAAAGATAGGCGTGCCGCCCACTTCCTTCACGATGATGGCCTCAATATCGGTGAGCGTTTTGATCAGGCCCAAACCGCGAACAATGGACCGTTCCGCATGACGTTCGAGGACATTCCCGCCAGCATTCGCATTGTTCTTTGCAACGGCGTCGTAAATCTCATGCAGCGTCAGATCGTACTTTCTCAGCTTTGACGGGTCGACGAGCACCTGGTATTGCTTCACGAATCCGCCCAACCCATTCACGTCGATCACGCCGGGAATACCCTTGAACAGCGGTCGCAGCACCCAGTCTTGAAGAGTCCGTTGCTCTGTCAACTCGGCATGCACGACGGCTTCATCAATGTCTTTCGCGTGCGGTCCTTCCAGATAATATTGATAGACCTCGCCAAGCCCAGTGCTCACCGGTGCCATGACCGGTTCGACGCCCTCGGGCAGGCGCTCTTTCGCTGCCATCATCCGCTCGAGCACGAGCTGGCGTGCAAAATAGATATCGACGTCGTCCTGAAACACGACCGTCACTTGTGCGAGCGCGAATTTTGATAGTGACCGGATCTCGGCGAGACCAGGCAATCCGGTCATCTGAAGCTCGAGCGGATAGGTGATGAACCGTTCCACCTCGACCGGTGACAGTCCTGGCGCTTCCGTCAGGACTTGAACCTGAATATTTGTCACGTCCGGATAGGCGTCGATGGGAAGAGATTGAAAGGCAATTATGCCGGCAATGGACACAACACACGTGACACCGAGAATCAGGATCCGCTGACGGAGAGCAAATTCCAGAAGGGAGGCGATCATGGCGCCGGTTCGATCTTGTGCCGTTCCATTTCGGACTTGAGCACAAACGAGCCCTTGGTGACCACCGGCTCTCCAGCTTTAAGGCCGCCGACCACAGCGGCGACATCGCCATATTCCTCGCCGAGCCGTATAGTCCTCACCTCGAATTCGGAAGGGGCGCGTTGGATGAAGACGATGTGACCCGTCGGTCCATTTTGAATGGCCGCGAGCGGCACAGTGAGCGTGTTCGGATCCGGCGTCGCCTGAATGCGAACGAGCGCAAACATCTCAGGCTTCAAGCGTTTGTCGGGATTGCGGGCCGTGACTCTGACCGGCAACGTGCGGGTGGCAGGGTCCAACACGTCACCGACGTAGGTAATGGTGCCGTTGAAGATGGCATGAGGATAGGCGGCGGCCACCAGGTCGACGGTGTGGCCTCTTTGAATGTACTCGACATCCTTTTCAGGCACGGCTGCGATTACCCACACGTCGGAAAGGTCGGCAACCGTAAAACACTTGTGGTTGGTCTCGAGGACCTCTCCGCGCGTGATGTTGCGCATGATCACCCGGCCGTCAAACGGTGCGCGGAGCACGACGTCTGCCTTGATCGTATGCTCGCGATCCAGCCGGTCGATTTCGTGGCGGGGCACCCCAAGAAGCTCCAGCTGGTTCTCCATTTCACGTGTCTCCGCACGTGCGGTTCTCATTGCCGCTTCCCGTCGTTGGAACTCGGCCAAGCTCACCGCCCGGTGCTCATACAAATCCTTCGCCCGCTTGTACGACAAGTCTGCTTCGTAGAGCCTGGCACTGGCCTTGAGGTAGGCCCCTTCAGCCAATCCCAGATCGGTGCTGTGCAGGAGGGCAAGGAGATCGCCTTTTTTCACATCGGCCCCCACATCGACCTGCACTTTCACGACACGGCCGCGAATTAATGTCGTGACTTCCGCGAGTTCGTTTTCGTTCGGGTGAATGGTGGCCGGAAACTCGCGGATGAACTGAAACTGCCCGCGCGCGACCGGCATGATCTCAATCGAAGTCCGTGAAAGCTCTTCTTGGCTGAGGCGCAAGAGTCCGGCCGGACTGCTGGCGGTCATGGGCATGGCCGACGAACTGTCTTCCTGAGGGTTCCCACAGCCCATCACGCAGGCAACGAAGGTCAGGAGTAGGACGCCCCTCTGACGGCCAACCGACTGAACGGTGCGCCCCTTCAATGGATTAGTGGCCACAACGCACTGCTCCTACACATCTGCGAGCGAGGTACACATCACAGTGGAAATACCCGCCCGTAAGACCAGCAGGAGGCATGCCTTGCGAATTTCCTGACTTCCTAATGAAAAAAGTGGCATCCCGTGGCTATTTGCCACGGCTCTTTCGTTTGCAGCGTGGTGAATCGCGACAGTGGGCGAGCGCCATCCGGCAGGATATCCAGAGATGGGGGATGGCACTGCCCTTGCGTAAGAAACATAGCAAAGAAGTCGCTCCGGCGGGCACAGAACGGAGGTCACCATGGTTGGTCACCAGCGACTTCAAGCCTATCTTAAAATTCATCACATTCCTTACGAGGAGATGCCTCACCCCACCGCCTACACGGCTCGAGAGGCAGCCGAAAATCTCCACGTGCCGGCAAAGATATACGCCAACCATCGCCCATTGCTCAGCGAAACACATCCTGACTGATGGTCGTCACCCGTCCGAGCCACTGAGCGGGGTTCCTCTAGGAGAAGATCAATGAAGTGGAGGCCTCGCACGGACATAGATTCTGGCATCCACAATTCTACAGCCTTGGCCTGGGGCAAGAGCAAAAATGGGATTCATGTCGAGTTCGTCGATTTCCGGAATTTCCTCAACGAGACGTGAAACCCGCAGTAACACCTCTTCAATTGCTTCCAGATCCGCCGCTGGATGACCACGATAGCCGGTGAGCAGGCGGTACCCTTTGATCTCACGAATCATATCGGCAGCATCGCGATCCGTCAGCGGTGAAATGCGAAGTTGGATGTCGCCGAGGATCTCAACGTGAATTCCACCGAGACCGAAGACGATCAATGGGCCAAACAAGGGATCATGCGTGACTCCAACCATGACTTCAACACCACTTGCGACCATCGGTTGCACCAGCACGCCTTCCATGGCATCTAATTGATGGCTTTCACAGACCCGCGCTCTGATCGAGTCAAAAGCTTCTCGAACCGTCTGTTCGCTTGCAAGGTTCAGTTGCACTCCGCCGACGTCGGTTTTGTGGACAATCCGATGCGACGCCAGTTTCACGGCGACTGGAAAGCCGATTTGCTTTGCCACCATGACAGCTTCATCGGCCGTGTGGGCGATTCCACCTGGCTGCACCGGCAGCTTCATCGCACTTAAGACCTTCCGAGTTTCTTCAGTTGTGAGCCAGCCGGTCCCCCGTTGTGAAACAGCGGCGGTACAAATCTCCTTTACGGCCGATAGATTCAGATCATCAAAGTCAACAAGCATCCCCACACGTTGTTGCCGCCACTCCGCATATGACGCCATCTTACTATGTACGACCGCGGGAGCTTCTGGCATCAGATAGGCAGGAATGTTTTCCGCGCGAACTGAGAAGCGACGATCCGCATCCCCTTCTGTCATCCAGCCAATGAGTACCGGTTTGGTCTTGGCACCAGCCTGACGTCCACGGTCAATGCCATTCTGAATGCCGTCAGCAATCCCTGCTGCGTCCGCAGCTGTGAAAGACATGGAGAGCACTATCAGCGCATCAATCTCATCCGCGAGAAGCAATGTCTCAATGGCGTGGGCATATTGGTCAGGTGTGGCCGACGCAATGAGATCGACCGGATTGTTCAGTGATGCAGTTGATGAAACAAAGCTGTGAAGTTTCGACTGAGTCGGGCCGCATAATTCCGGGACAGTCAGTCCCCCTGCCTCACAAGCGTCGGCGCAGAGGATCGCGAGTCCTCCTGCATTGGTGATGATTCCTACGCGACGACCGTGCGGTAACGGCTGATCTATCAAACCAGTGCCCAGTGCCACCATGTCTTCGAGCGTCTCAACACGAATGATGCCGGCCTGGTGGAATAAGGCATCCGCCGCCATGTCATTGGCAGCAAGGGCTGCGGTGTGAGAGCCCGCTGCCCGTCGACCTGCTTTCGTTCGGCCGGCCTTGACGACTACAACGGGTTTGCGCTGAGCCACCCGGCGGGCGATGCGCGCGAATCGATGTGGATTGCCGAATGATTCTACGTAGAGAAGGACCACATCGGTGGAAGGATCCTCCTCCCAATACTGGAGTAAATCATTGGTTGAGACATCGGCTTTGTTCCCAATGCTTACAAAGGACGAAATCCCCAGATGACGATGCTGCGCTGCTGCCAGTGAGGCGACACCAATGGCTCCACTCTGCGAAGCCATTGCGACCCGGCCGGTCGGCGGGAAAAGCGATGTAAACGTGGCATTGAGATGCACAGTCGGATCCGTAGTCAACAAACCAAAGCAGTTCGGGCCAATCATCCGCATGCCGTTTTCACGCACCTTCCGGACCAATTCTTCCTGAAGGGCCGCACCTTTCACGCCAACTTCGGCAAATCCAGCCGTGACGATGACCAGCGCTCGAACTCCGTGGGCCGCACAATCCTCTACCACGCCAATGACCTGGTCACGGGGCACTGCAATCACGGCCAAATCGATAGGTTCGCGGACTTGGCGCAAAGATGGATAGACTCGGAGTCCCAAAATCTCAGTGGCAAAGGGATTCACGGGATGGATTGAACCTTGAAACCGATTGGTTATCAGCGCTTCCAGTAGACGGTAGCCAATGCTGCGAGTATCGCGAGATGCACCGATCACTGCCACACCTCGTGGGTGGAAAAACGATCGGAGAGAGGCAATCGTTGCGAGCCGTTCCCGCAGTTCGGCCCGCATGACGGTCGTCATTGTGGGGATTAATGATAATTCCACCTCAATGTCGCCGCTTTCATAGGCTTCATGGGCGGTGAAGCCTGATTCTCTGAAGACGTCGCGCATTGCCAGATTCTCTGCATGGGTCACCGCCCACAGACGCGTAAACCCGTTTCGAATCGCTCGCAAAGCGAGCCGTTCTAAGAGAAGCGTTCCCAGGCCTTTGCCATGAAACTCGTCGTCTACCGCCATTGCCACCTCAGCAATCTGCATATCCCTCGCCCAATAAGAGCCGCTCGCGATGATCCGAAAGACGCCGTTAAGGACCCGGGTGACAATGAACGTGAGCTGAGAGCGGGGATTGGATGAGTCGCACAAAGTTCGAATACGATCGGCGGACGGCGTACTCTCGGAGAAAAACCTATGGTGCTTGGACTCTGGTGAGAGACGCCCGACAAATTCTTGCATCGGTATTGCATCGTTCTGATCGGCCAGACGGATCAGGGCAGTTGATCCATCCCGAAGTATCAGTGATGCAGACTCGTGTTTATCGTACAGGAGAGGTGGGACATAAAGTGGGCGAACAGGGTTCATACGATTATTGGGTGCTTGTTAAATGCCATTGTGCTTCATATAACACTGTTTGGCTGCCACACGAAATAAGGGGATACTTGGGCCGATTCTAAATTCTGCGGGCAAGATGGCATAGTGATTGCTTTCGTAGGAAGTTGACCACTTTTCTTAATCCATCAACATGGAGGGGTCGCCCATGTCAGTTGCCAAAATCATCGAAATCAGTTGCGAGTCGTCCAAAAGCTTTGAGGACGCGATTCAGAGTGGGATCATGCGCGCCTCAAAAACCATTCACAACATCAAAGGTGCCTGGGTCAAGGAACAACAGGTGGTCATCGACAACAATAAGATTACGATGTATCGCGTCGATCTGAAGGTAACGTTCGTGTTGGATCAATAGGAGTCTTCCGTATGCACCCGCCGTGTTATCCGGACGTGAACCGACGACCGCGGTGCGGCGGGGTAGCGGCCTTGACGCTCACCGCGTCGCTGTTCGTTGTCTCGTATGCCATTGGAGTTGGGACAGCAGAGGA
>JARDZZ010000150.1 GCA_029240595.1 Nitrospira sp.
GCCGTTTCAAACTCCTGCCGGACACCAAAAACAGTTATACAGGCTTCCGCTGCGCGATGTCTGAGAAGAAGTGATCGATGAGAGACAGTGAGAAGGATGCGGCGTGAGCAGCTGCTAGTAGATGCTCTTGCTGACTTCCGAAGAGAGTGCGCTTTCATTGCCAGACGAGTCAAAGGCTGACAGGGCAAAGTAATAGGTCTGCCCCATCGGAAGACCTGAGATCGTGTAGCTGCCCATAAGGCCGATGATCACCGGGGATCCGGCGTACGTATATCGGCCCGGCGCTGTGCCCACATAGAGTTTATACCCCGCGAGATCGGCTTCACTGTTCAATGTCCAGCTCAAGGTGGCGCTGCCTGTTCCAGACGATGTCGACGCCGGCGGCTGCGACAAGGTCGTCGATGGCTCGGACGAGGGCGGCGCAGAAGATTGCCGCGGAGCTGATGGCGGCGGAGGAGAAGAGACCGTCACCGTCGGCGCAATCATTTGAGAGACCGGGAGTTGATCAGAAATACGTTGGAGTCCGCGTCCGCCAGTCGCATGGCTTCCTGAAGAAATTGAGGAAACTGTTCCTGTGCTCGCGAGGCCGCCCACAGCGGTCTTGGTCATGGGGGCGGCACTCGTCAGCGGCACTGTGGTGGAAGTGCTCGAAGCTGTCGCGGGCGCGCTCGGCACCAGGGAACCTGCCGATGCCAGGCCGGTCGCAGGCAGCGAGGCGCGGCTCTCGCTACCGGTTTTCTGTATGTCTGTAGTTGCCGACAGCGTCGTGGCAGAAGTCGTCTGCGGCGTCGCAGCCACCGCGCCAAGGATCGTGGTCTGTGCGGGTCGTTTTGCGAGTTTCCGAGGCAGCGGACGTGGAGCAGGTGTCGATGAGGCAGCAGCCGTCGGAGGCAAGCTCGTTGCCGGCTCGAGCGGTCGCAGATCGGATGCCTGACGATGGATCAAACTGTGATGTCGGGCCGACTGCTGCTCCTCCGCGAGGAGGGAGGTGGCAATGCCGATCACATTCACTGTTGCGAGGAGCGCCACAATAATGAGGAAACGATGAAAGTGTGGGTGAGTGAGCATCCGGGTCATTCCTTGACGGAACGTGATCGTGTCCGTTTATTCAGTCGCGGTAAGGGCATTCTCTATCCGACGCCTTCAATAGGCCAGAGAAAATGGATTTTGTGCGGATGGACTGCGAAGAGCGGAAAGCAGCGACGAGGTGGTCGAGCCCGCCGTGGGGGCCTTTAAACCAAGATCAGAGCAAAGAGAAAGATGCCGGTCAATCCGCACAGGGACGCATAGTAGTGCAGGCCGGTCCGGTCGGTCAGCCAGGCCGTTTTCCATTTGGCGGGGTAGAGCGTCTGGTGATCGACAAACAGGCCGTCTTCATAAAAGCCGAGCGCCTGTTCGAGTTGAATCAGCACCTGTTTCGCCAGGCGGTGCCGATGCTGCTGTTGCAGGACCAGCCCGCAGAACAGTGCACACCAGGTCAGGCTCCCGAGGGCCAACAGCACGCTTTCCGGAGAAGAGAGCCGCGACTTCACGGGACTCAGAAGCAGTGCAAAGATCATCGCGATCAAGCCGAACGCACCGAACGCCGTCAACCGGATCATGTGCTCGCGCCGCTGATACACTTCATTTTTGTAGAGTGGATAGAGAACGGTGAGGGTTTGTTGAACGCCTTCCGTGATCATGGCCGTTCCTTCAATTCCTGCCCGGGCAGTCGGTCCGTATCATACCAGATACCGGACGAGCCAGTCGGTCATGGCGGTGGTCATGGTTCTGAAATCCTCGCCCCGCGTAAACTGATGGTCCGCCTCCGGCAAGAGGTCCAGCCGCTTCGGACCTCGCAGCGCGTCCAACAAGCGCCGGCTTTGATGAAGCGGCACCAGCTCGTCACATGCGCCCTGGACGATTAACGTCGGCGCCACGATCTGCGCGGCCGGCCCGTAGGCAACCTGTTGAAGGGAATCTTCATACAGGCCGTACTTCAATCGGATCCGTTCCGGTCCTCCCATGAGGTTCGGAATCGTGTCCGTGACTTGCCACCGAGCCAGTTCATCCGGCCCGAATTCTAAGCGAAGTTCTTCGGCAAAATCTACCACCGGACATTTCAAGGCTAGACAGTCAATGTCTTGCCGTTGAGCAGCGGTGAGGATCGACACCAGCCCGCCGAAGCTCGATCCGACGAGGCCGATTTTTCCAAAACCCCTTGCCTGGACCAGGGTGACGGCCGCATGGGTTTGTCCAACCGCCAGCGACGGCGTGATGTCTTCAAAATGCCCCTCGCTTTCGCCCTGACCGAAAAAGTCGAACCGAAAAGTTGCAATGGCCTTCTCGTTCAATAACCTCGTGAGGGTCTTGTTCGTGGTACTGTTTTTGCCCGAGAGAAAGCCATGGCAGAGGACGCAGATGGCGATGGTAGGCTGTGCGGGGCGACTCAGGATCGCGGAGATGCGATGCCCTCGTTCGTCGTGAAACGTCAGCGATTCTTCCATGCGGGGGCATTGTAGCAGACTTCTTCGCGCGGACGTGGGGAGCCGGATTGACATTTTGCTCGATCGCACGCGGTAGTTGACCGTGTCTTGTAGCCATTTCCAGAAGCGATCTTGCTGTGCAAGAACACGGTCGGGGTGCAGCTTTGGGAGATGCGCAGTTAGGAAGGCCGGAAGCCCACGGCCCAGGTCAGCTTGACGGCAAACAAGGTCAGACTCAAGATCAGCAGTCCGGCGGCGATCCAGACAGTGATCTGCACGGATGAAGAGCCAAGCGGAACGCTCCATGTCAGCGCAGCAAGGACCGCCAATGCCATCGTCCCGAGACTCATTCCAGCGAGCTGCGCTGTTCTCCACCGGTTCATGATGCCGTCGAGTTGCGCGCGGTAGGCCTGACGCTTCTTGCTGTTCGGTACGCGGGTCACCGCCAGGATATTCGGCACGCCTGTCGCGAGACTGCCGCAGACGACCTGCGTCATAAACCCGATGAACGCGAGGTGAGTATAGGCCACCAAATGGAGCGATCCAATCGGCATCACCGGCGGCGTACGCAGGTAGTTGGCCCCCATTGCCAGGCCAGCGACGGTGCTGAGGAAAAGAAAACAGACACCGAGCAAGAGATGGTCGGATGCGGCATGTTCAGGTGCGCCAGATTTGATCCAGCCGACGAGGAAATCGTACGTGCACATGGCCACGGCGGCCACCAAGAGCCCTCCGACGGTGATCTCCAACCAGAGAGATGATGTGACAAATCCGCCGAGCAAGGCCGCGAAACCGACCGGCAGAAACCAGAATGCTATGCGGGTCAGTGCATGGCTGGCAAGCGGTGCCTGCATGAGAACCGGAAGAATCTGATGCAGCGCCAAGATGAACGTGACCGTCAGGAATCCGAGCACGAGGAAATGGACGTGAAAAAGTCGCAGATAACTGTGAGCGCCCTCGATGATGCGGAAGGTCATCAGGGCGGCGGCGATCAGGCCGAGCAGCAAGGCGACTAAGGCAGCGCGAGCAATCCATACTGCACCGGCCGGCTGGTACGCGTTGCCGATCCGGAGCCAGGCTGTTGGTGAAATCCACAGGACAATCCCGATGAGCACGAGTGCTGCCAGGCCTGCCATCGTCATGTGGCCGAGCCAAAAACTGACGAGAAGGCCGACCGTCGCACCATTGAGAGCCCAAAATAAAGACGAGTGAGATGTCGCAGAGGCGTGGGTGTGGCCGTTGGCACGAGAGAAGAGAAAGCCGCCGATGATCATTTGCAGGAAGCCCCCCAGCAGCGCGCCGTGTACGTGCACCGGCTTGAGCCAGTGAGGCAGTGGCGTACCATTGACCAAACCCAACAGCAGGGCGGCCCCCAGTAGAAACGACACTGACAGCCATATGAATCCGGTGAGCAGGAACGTGAGCGGCGTACAGGACAGCGAGGGGCGAACAAGACGCGATGTCGGACGGCGTTCGAGACCCTCTGACTGAGAGGACAGGAGTGATCGTTTCATGATTCCGGCAAAAAGTAGAAATGATTGGTGGGACCGGCACCGTGGCCGATCGCCAAACTGTGACGGATGGCTTCGGTCACATAGGTCTTAGCTGCCGCGACGGCGTCCGTGATCGTCTTGCCACGGGCCAGTTGTGCTGCAATCGCTGAGGCGTAGGTGCACCCAGTTCCATGCGTGTGAGGCGTATCGATGAATTCACCTTTGAAGACATTGAAGAACCTTCCGTCATAGAGAAGATCGGTCGCCCGCTCGGCGAGGAGGTGCCCGCCCTTGATGAGCACATGCTTGGATCCGAGTCCGTGGATCACCTTTGCCGCACGGCGAGCATCGGCCAGTGAGGTGATCTGAATGCCGGAGAGTTGCTGCGCCTCATGGATATTAGGCGTGACGAGAATCGCGAGTGGGAACAACTGCTTTTTCATCGCCTCGATGGCATCCGGCTTCAAGAGCGAATGCCCGCTTTTGGAGATCATGACCGGATCGACCACCAGATTGGCCACCTCTTGGGGTTTCAGCATCTTCGCGACCGTCTCGACAATCGAAGCCGACGACAACATGCCGGTTTTGACGGCAGCCACATCGAAATCGTCAAAGACGGCGTCGATTTGTGCCGCGATAATGGAACAGGGCAAGTCGAACACCTCCGTCACTTCTTCCGTGTTTTGAGCGGTGATCGCCGTAATCACGGACATCGCGAAGACTCCGTTGGCCGACATGGCTTTGATGTCGGCCTGGATCCCGGCCCCGCCGCCGGAATCCGATCCGGCAATCGTCAAGACTTGTTTGAGTGACCGGCTCATCTCGGTGAGTGGGAATCAGTGGGCATATATATACGTTGCCACAGAAGCCTGTCCAGCGTCAGCGAAAGACTAACGTGGAGAGCGCGCGTCCGAATGCATAGCAAATCGGGATCAACAGCAGCAAGAGGAAGGGCAAAAAGAGATAGGCGAGCGCGGCCTGGGCGTCCGCCTGCCAGAGCGTTGTGAGATGCGTCCACAGGCTGAAGGCGACCAGGCCGATCACGGTCATGAGCACACCGGCGCTGCGACGTCCGCGAAGGGTTCGGTCGTCCATAGGAGCTCGGCCCAGATGAAACAGCAAGAACACGGCGAATATCATGAAAGGCATCGCGTTGATCAGCGCAATGACGAAGAGGTTGTATCCGGGCGCAAAGAGATGCAGGCGCAGTTGACGAACGGCTCCGGCAAGTGACTGGTCGTGCTTGGCCATGTCGACGGCGACGGTAGCAATCCAGGGAATGGCCAGGCCCGACAGGGTGCAGGACCAGTACAGGACCAGGGTCAATACCGTGAAGCGCCGAGGTGAATCCGTCGCCGTAGAACTCATGGCCGCCGGGCCTCGATGGCCTGCAATGCCTCCGCGGCCGCTTCACGCACGATCGGATCCGGGTCATCCAGGGTTCGTTGCAGCGCGGGCACCGCCTGCACTGCGCTGGGCCCAACGGATTGGAGTGTGCAGGCCGCCAGATAACGCTCGAGCGGCCGCTCTGCCGTCAACAGCGACGCCAGCTTGGGAACGGCTTCGGCCGCACGAGGCCCCAATTTCGTCAATTGCAACAAGGGAAGCGTTCGGTCGCTTCCCTGATCCAGTGAGAAAATATGGACCGAGACAGGAATCGGATGATCGGCCGCCGCGACCGCCGATTGAGCCAAGCGAGCAACCATCTCGTTCGGGTCGTGCACGAGGGGCCGCAAAGCGGCAAGCGACTCAGGATTCAGCACTCCGCCAAACGAAAAGGGGCTAATGGCAGCATAGCGTACGGTCCATTCCGGATCCTGCAGCGCCTGGGTGAGTCCTCGTGCGACCAGTTCGGGAGGCAGCGCGATCGCCGCCAAGGCCCGCACCACGCGGTCGCGTACGATGGTGTTGGGATCGTTTGCGATTCCAAGCAATGAATGGACCGCCGGTTTCGCCACTGGTCCCAGTGCTCCCAACGCCGCTGCGGCGTCGCGTCTCACTTGCGGATCGGGATCTTGAAGCTTGGGCAGCCAACGCACCATCACCTTCCGTGCGGCGCTCAGGTCTATGGGAGGCAAGGCGCCAGCTGCTTCGGTTTGTATTGAAGATCTGCCCTGCCCGACCGCCAGTTCTATCAGAACGGGAACGGCCGCCTGTGCCGGCTGTCCGATATGCCTCAGTCCCTGTGCCGCCAGCATCTGTGTCTGAAGGTCACCGCTCTGCAAGGCGTCGAGGAGCCCGGGCACCGCTCGAGCCCCCGTATGCTGCCAATAGACAAGACCAAGCAGCGCCAGTAGCAGTACCAGCGCACCTAGATTGAAGGTGATTTGTCGGTACGTCACTGTTGTATCTCTAATAGGTATCTTGCCCGACGGCCTGTCTTTTCTCTTTCTTCCTCTTCCTGTGGCCGGTGTCAATACTCACAAGCGGGCCACCGCACTTGCCGTTTTCTTCCAATTCTTCTTT
>JARDZZ010000151.1 GCA_029240595.1 Nitrospira sp.
GCGTCATGTGCCGCTATACGCTATCCGTCGCGTGGGACGGCACGCTGTACGATTGCGATTTTAACCAGATGTTGAACCTCCCCGTCGATCAACGGGCGCCCAGACACATACGAGATTTCAATCCTCTGGCGCTGAATGACCGATCAATCGTCACAGGGAATCATTGTTACGGTTGCACCGCCGGCCCCGGCTCGTCGTGCGGAGGCTCTGTGACCGTCTAGCCGCGCTGCACCCCGCTCCGTCAGCCCTCAGCGTGTTGCGAAGGCACGGGCACTCTGCTATGGTGTCGCCCGTTCTCAAGCAGTAAACCTTCCGCAAATCGCCGCATGGTCTGGGATCCCAAAGACCCGTGGAGCAGGAAAAGCGACCCGCTTGAAGATGCGCTCAAGCAGGCGCAACTGCAATTCAAGAACCTGCTTCCCAGCGGCGGATTCAGAAACATCCTGCTGGCTGGATTCCTTCTCTTTCTAGCCTGGCAAAGCGCGTTTATCATCGGACCGGACGAAGAAGGCATTGTGAAGCGCTTCGGCATTCCGGTGCGGTCAGTGGGTCCTGGCCCTCATCTCAAGATCCCGCTCGTCGAGTCGGTGCTACAGCCAAAAGTCGCGAAACTTCACCGCGTGGAAATCGGCTTTCGGACGGATCGCCAAAGCCGGCAACAGATGATTCCACAGGAAGCCCTGATGCTCACCGGTGATATGAACATTCTGGCGATCGAGTTCATCGTCCAGTACAAGATCAACGAAGCCCGGAACTTCTTATTCAACGTTGCCGACATCCATGACACCATCGGCAAGGCCGCTGAAGCGTCCATGCGGGAAGTCATCGGCAAGAGCAAGATCGATGAGGCCCTGACGACGGGGAAAGCGCAGATTCAGCAAGACACACAGGATCTGCTTCAGAAGATTTTGGATCAGTATCAGGCGGGTGTACAGATCGCCGCCGTGCAACTCCAGGATGTGGACCCCCCTGAAGCCGTGGCCGCCGCCTTTAAAGATGTCACCAATGCGAAGGAGGACCGTGAAAAGCTGATCAATCAATCGATCGGCTATCGCAATGACATCCTGCCGAAAGCGAAAGGCGAAGCGGCCCAGGTGGTGAATCAGGCCAAGGGCTATGCACAAGCGCGCTTGAATCGCGCCGAGGGCGAAGCCAATCGGTTCCTGGCCACCCTGCGGGAATACAATCAAGCGCGGGATACCATTAGCAAACGTATTTACATCGAGACCATGGAAGAAATTTTGCCGAAGATGGAAAAGATTATCATCGATGGAAAGGCCGCCGAGCGGTTGGTCCCCTACCTACCCGTTGACCGCTTCTCCAAGAAGCCCCCCGTACCGACGGAGGGACGCCAGCCATGAGCAGGCAGGGGCTGACCATTGCGGTCATCGCCGTCTTTATTGGTCTCTTGATCCTCGGCGCCTCCCCGCTGTTTGTGGTTGATGTCACCCAGACGGCCATCGTCGTGCAACTGGGCAAGCCGGTTCGCACCGTCATGGAACCCGGCCTGTACGTGAAGGTGCCTTTTTTTGAAGAAGTCACCTACTTCGACAAGCGCCTTCTGGATTACGATTCGGACGCCCAAGATGTCATCACGCAGGACAAGAAAACGTTGCTGCTCGACAACTTTGCGAAGTGGCTGATTAACGATCCACTGAAGGTCTACCAGAACTTCCAAAGTCAGCGCGGGGCACTGCAGCGGCTTCACGACATCATTTATTCAGAGCTGCGGGTGGAATTGGGCCGACATGATCTAGCCGAGATCGTCTCCACGGCGAGAGCCGAGCTGATGAAGGTCGTCACCCAGCGGGCCAACGAAAAGGCCTCGGCCTATGGCATCACGCTTCAAGACGTACGGATCAAGCGGGCGGATCTGCCGCAAGAAAATGAAAAGACGGTTTTTCAACGGATGCAGGCGGAACGGGAGCAACAAGCCAAGCAATATCGTGCTGAAGGTGCGGAGGAAGCCCAAAAGATTCGATCGGACGCGGAAAAGGATCGTGAAATCATTCTGGCGCAAGCCTATAAGGAATCGGAAGAGCTTCGCGGCGCCGGCGACGCGAAAGCCTTTCGAATTTATGCCGACGCCTACCGACAGGATCCTAAGTTTTTCGAGTTTACCAGGTCCATGGAAGCGTACAAAAAGAGCTTCGATGACAAATCCACGGTTGTCATGACCCCGGACTCTGAGTTCTTCCGCTATCTCAAACAGCGCTGATCGTCAGGAGAGCCCGACCGTTTCGCCGGTTTGCGGATCGAGGCCAATCCGTTCTCCGGCCGGTTTCTTCGGCAACCCCGGCATCAACTGGATGCCGGAGCAGACGGCCGTGAGAAACCCAGCGCCTGCGAGTAATCGCACCTCTTTGATCGGCAAGGTAAACCCGGTGGGACGACCTTTCAGCGCGGGGTCGTGCGAAAGTGACAGCGGCGTCTTGGCCATACACACAGGCAGCCGCTCGTATCCCAACTGCGTGGCCAGTTCCATGTCCTCTTCAGCCTGCGGCTCGAATGAGACCCCTGACGCGCCGTACATCTTTGTGGCAATAGTTTCGATCTTCTTCTTTGTCGGCCAAGCTTGATCATATAAGCAGGAAAATGATGCGGGCAGGTCGGCGGCGCGGATCACCGCCCGCGCGAGTTCTTCCGACCCTTTTCCGCCGTCCGCGTAATGGGTGGAAATTGCCGCTTCTGACGCGCCGGCCTTACATGCCTGTCCTCGCAGCCATTCCAATTCTGAAGGCGGATCGTCCTTGAACGCGTTGACGGCCACGACGACCGGAATACCATGGGCCTTGACGTTGGCAATATGCTGTTCCAGATTTGCGAATCCCCGAGTGAGCGCTTCCTGGTTGGGCCCGGAGAGGCTGACCGGGACGGGGGAGCCTGCTTTCACCACGCCTCCCCCACCATGGAGTTTGAGCGCGCGTAACGTCGCGACGACCACGGCCGCCGCCGGGACGAACCCCGACAGTCGGCACTTGATGTTGAAGAATTTCTCAGCGCCCAGGTCGCTTCCAAACCCGGCTTCTGTGACCACGTAATCGGCGCAGCGCAAAGCCATGGCGTCAGAGATGACCGAACAATTACCATGCGCGATATTGCCAAACGGACCGGTGTGGACGAATGCCGGTGTCCCTTCGAGCGTCTGAACCAAATTAGGCAGTAGAGCCTCCTTCAGGAGCAAGGCCATGGAGCCCGCACACGACAAGTCCTCCGCTCGAACCGGTTTTCCGTCCGTCGTCACCCCAACCACAATTTGGCCAAGTCGGCGTCTCAAGTCAGCCTGACTCGATGACAGCGCCAGGATGGCCATGACCTCCGATGCTTCAGTGATCACAAAGCTCGCCGGACGACACCGGGCGCTCTCGTCGAGCGAGATGTGGCGGAGTGCCCGGTCGCTCACATTCAACGATCGTGGCCAGCTCAGGCGAGCCGGATCGATGCCGAGTGCGTTGCCATGGAACAGGTGGTTGTCGATGAACGCCGACAACAAATTGTGACTGGCTGAAACGGCGTGAGCATCTCCCGTCAGGTGCAGGTTAATCTCTTCCATCGGGAAGACTTGAGCGCGGCCACCGCCGGTTCCGCCTCCTTTTATGCCGAACACCGGTCCAAGCGATGGTTGACGCAAGGTCACCACAGCACGCCTACCGACTCGGCAGAGTCCCATCGCCAATCCGATCGAAGTCGTCGTTTTCCCTTCTCCCAGCGGCGTCGGATTGATCGCCGTCACCAATATGTATTTTCCCTTCGGCTTGTCTTTCAGCCGATCCAGCGCCGAAAGAGCCACCTTTCCCTTGTATCGTCCATAGGGATGCAATTCGTCCGGCGAGAGGCCGAGTCGTTTGGCAATGTCCTGGATGGGGAGAGGCCGGTAGGCTCTCGCGATCTCGAGATCGGTCATGGGTTTGGTGAGATGGAAGGTAAGGCCAGTGCCATGTAGACCACGCCATGCCAGCGCAGACCGGACAAAAAAATACGCGCTATGTCAGAACGACTAGCGCGTAATCAGGCTCGCTGGAAGAACCATTTAGTCGAGAATGTATTTCGAAGGATCAAATGTCTGGCCGTTCACCTTGACCATGTAATGAAGATGGGGACCGGTGGCGAGGCCGCTGCTTCCAACCAATCCCACCACATCACCGCGCTTCACACGCTGCCCTTCCTTCACAAGCGCCTTGGCCAGATGTCCGTAGAGCGTCTCAATACCAAATCCATGATCGAGCTTGACCACGTTTCCCAGCTTCGAATCAAACCCGACGCTCGTGACACGGCCCTGTGCGGGCGCCTGCACCGGCGCATTCGCGGCAGCCCCGATGTCCAGCCCATCGTGCCACGCCGGCTTTTCGGTAAATGGTGACACGCGCGGGCCAAATCCCGAAGTCACCCAGCCTTTGACCGGCCAAATGGAAGGAGTGGCGGCCCAACGGGAGGATTTCTGTTCGGCAGCGAGGGCGAGTTCCTGAAGGGTCTGTTCTTGCACATCCGCTTCTTTGGCAAGCCAGACGATACCATCCCTGACAGCAGCCACGAGCTCTTGTTCGTCAAGATCCGTTGACTTGGAGGTGTTCAGCTCAATCAGGCCATCGACGGCGCTCGCTGGCTGAAGCACCGCACCGCCGCGAATGAGCTTGTCAGGGGAGTTCACCGTACTGCCCTCGGGAAGTGGGGTTTCTTCACCCCCGCGCCCGTTTAACTGGTCACCCGTCTTCGGCATCTCAATGCCCAACATGACCCGAAGGCGTTGGTTGACCTCCTTCATACTGGTCAGCCGCTTTTTCAAGTCATCGACCGCCGTCGAGAAGGCCGCAGTCTGCTGGCGAGCGCTGAGCGCTTCGCTACGGAAAGCCGATAACTCCCAGACTTCACCCGTTCTGACCACGTAATGGGAGATCACTAGGATATCGGCCGCAAGTACAATTGCAGCTAATATCAATATCTTACGAACGAATTTCCGTGGAAAGCTAAACCGGAGTGGTTTGGCGGTGGAACCCCGGAAAATGACCACCGTATAAGAATCGTTGGACTCAACGCCGCTCACTTGTCCCATATCCCTCACCCCCTGCTGCAAGGGTGTCCCTCCGCATGCCCAATTCTGATTTCGAGTGTACCCATCCAGGCAGCGTTGGTCAACCCCTCAATTTGGTAAAGAAGCCTGTATCCAACTCAATCAATAGCGGTTTCCTGATGGACCCACGCTATATATCGAGGTAAACCTTTTGTCACTTTCAAGGCGATGATTTCTGGCACTTCGTATGGATGCATCGAGCCTATTGCTTTTGCCAGGGCAGCGTACCTACGGCTAGTCGTTTTCATGATCAGCAGGGCCTCCTGGCTCTTCTCGATGCGGCCTTTCCACCTAAAGATTGATGTCACCGGCGAAAGGATGTTCGCACAGGCTGCTAATTTCTTCTTCACGACTGCTTGTCCGATACGTACCGCTTCTCGCCGATTGGGCGTCGTGATCAAGATGACAAGAATCTGAACATCTGACTTCCTCATGGCCGACCCTCCCACGAATCCCAATTGGTGGCAAGGGCCGACGAGGCCGTTCAGTCCCTTGCTTGAGCAAGTACCGTGCCCTACCTAGAGACAAAAAGGATACATGACTAAATATTACAAGACCTTAGATCGTCCTGGCGCGCTAGGATAGCCAAGGAAGACTCGTAGGAGCCGACTGGTGGTGCAGTTATCCGTAACAAAAATGAACAATTATTGTCCTCAGGTGAACTGCGTATCGCATCTTCGAACAGCATTGCGAGCAGTGAGATACCTCGGGCGGGTCGTGATCCAGGTGACTGGATTGACAGCCTTTTCAAGGCTCACTTATGATGCCTGAAAGAGGAAAATCGGAGGCGATCATGGGTTACACCATCACTCCCACTGAATTGAAAAGCCGGCTCGATAAAGGCGATCAGCTCGTCCTCTTGGACGTCCGGGAACCATGGGAATTCGATCTGGCCAAGCTGAACGGGTCGACGCTCATCCCTCTGGCAACGCTTCCCCAATCGCTGGGTAAACTCAACCGCGAAACCGAGATCGTTGCGATTTGCCATCATGGAATGAGAAGTGCCGACGCGACCAATTTCCTCCTCCAACAAGGATTCTCCAATGTGAAGAACCTGGTGGGTGGAATCGATGCTTGGTCAGCGCAAGTGGACCGATCAGTCCCGAGATATTAGTGCCCGCCCGCCTGCGTGATGCCGGAGACGCGCCATTGTCAATGTACGCGCGCCTGAAAATACTCGACCGTCTTCTTGAGGCCCTCGACCAGATCGGCTCTCGGCTCCCACGATAGTTCCTGCCGCAGTTTTGTGTTGTCGATGACACTGCGAGCCTGCTCGCCCTTCTTGGCAGGGCCGTGAATCTCCTTGCAAACCGAGCCCGTATGCTGGACTAAGATC
>JARDZZ010000152.1 GCA_029240595.1 Nitrospira sp.
AAAACTTGTTCAACAGCCCACCCAACATAATGCCCCCCGGCTATCCTGTTTAGTTCAAAGGAAGCTCCGCTGCTGCATTGAGCCCCACCAGCCGACCTAGGCCTAAACATTCTCCCAAATTTCCGCCACTCTGATACAGAAAACCCCAGATAGACCCAACCTCTCCAGCACCGTAAAGCCGCTTTATAGGCTCCCCCCAAACATCAACTATTTCTCCTCGTGCATTCCTTTTGGGACCACCCTGAGTATTCAATAAGCATGGCCACAGCGGCACGCCATAAGACTTGCTGTCAAACTCCACGAGGGTTTCTTTAGACCGCCCAAATTTCTCATCCGTCCCGCTTTTGCAAGCTTCTTTATAATCCTGAAAGGTCTGTGTCAGTTTCTCAGTCGCTTGGATTCCCAGTTTGTTCGCAAGCTCCACGGGACTGTTGCCGCTTTTAATCCATCCGCGCCTTACTTCTTGAGAATTGTCTGGACTCCATTGATAAACCCTGTTAGCGCCATGGCCCACCCGCGTAATCGGTCCTGCCAGCCGAGTCTGCTCGTCAAATATCAAGTAGGAGGGTATTCGCAAGAAACGAAGAGACTCGGTATTGAAGGATGTGACCGACATCCACATGCTATAATGCTCGAGGCCTGTCTCGTTGCAAAATCGGTTGCCGTTCTGGTCGACTATAATGTACCCATCTGCCGGCATGCGCATAATGAATGCGGATTGAAACTCCGGGAACTTGTACCCCATTGGAGCCGCTACGGCATTCATATGCCACAGATCTGCACCGAGCTCCTGGGCGAGTCTAATGCCGTCGCCGGTATTTCCGGCATTGCCATACGCGAAAATCGGATAAGCAGGCAGAAATTCTCGTTTGAGCTCCTCATTGTACTCAAACCCTCCTGTCGCGAGCACAACTGCTTTACGAGCACGGATGTTAAAACGTTTCTCTTCTTTCTGAGTTACTACCCCGACAACTTCATCGGCCGAACGAATAATTCTATTTGCAGTAGTGTGTCGGTGAACAGGTATGTTACGTTGTTGCAAATTTTTCGAAAGCAGGTTCCACAGAGACTCTCCACCTAGTTCGCCTTCTGCCCTTGCGCTGACTCGATATCGCAGCATTGTTTCAGAACCCGGCAAAGGGGAGAACGATGCCCCTGGGAAACACGTCTCCACTTCACCGCCTAGCTGTTCGATGTACTCAACATTCTTTGACGTCCATTCAACATATACATCTATAATGTCATCGCCTAGCCTTCCAAATGAGAGAGCCTTGATGTGTTCTCTAGCTAGTGAATTATTGGTTGGGCAAAGGAATGCCATAGTAGCCAGGCGGGTGTTGCCGCCGAACTCTCCCTTCTCAACCACGATGACTTTTGCTCCAGCGTCATATGCCGTAATTGCAGCAACGGCCCCTGCTCCACCACAGCCCAATACCACTACATCTGCTTCTTCATCCCAAGCATCTCTCATCATCGTTGCACCGGGAATTTCTCCTCTCGGATCACTAGTGAAATCAGCGTTCATCTGGAGCTGTCACTGCTAATTTTCTTAAAAAAGCCCTCCCGCTCGAGCTCATCAATAATACTTTCATCTAGAAAACGCTCCAGTTCGAAGTCAGTCTTGGGAGCACCTGTCTGTAATTGGACTTGCTCCAGCACGCCTTCCAAACCTTTACGTCCGACTCGAGGAGGAAAAGCGAAGATGCGGCCGTAAACGTTGTAGTTCTCCTCGATAATTTTTGGATCTTTTACGGCGAGCCTCTTCCTCAATACGGACGTGCCCTTTTCGGCACTTATCGACACTTGGTAAATGGCTTCACTTACCGCCTGCAGGAACCTTTTCGCTGTCTCGCGCTCCTTCTGAACAAACGAACGACGCATGGTGATAACTTTATCCGGAAAATTTGGAACCAGATCGGGTATATCTGCCAAGACCCTCATCCCTAATCTTGTAGCCATAAGCGCTTGATCATAAGGAAGAACAGTCGCATCCAAACCTCCCTTTTCCATCGCTGCAAGCCGAACTGCGCTTCCACCGGCAGCTACCAGCGTCACGGCCTCCCTTGGAATATTCCACTCTTTCAGCGCCATGATCACAGCAAATTCATTGGATCCGCCGAAATTAGCGACACCAATTCTTTTTTTCCGCAGTTGTGAGGCGTCCGTTATTTCCTTCTGACTCACGAATTTGAAGAGTGTCCTATTGTTCAGACCCGCAACAATAACGGCATCCCCTCCTCGCGCGATCGCGTGAACTGGAGCCACACCATCCGTATCTGAAGAATGTGTACTTCCGCCCATAAGGGCTTGCATTCCACGCGCTCCGCCGGGGATAAAGACGAAATCGACATCGAGCCGATATTTTGAGAAAAGATTCAGATCCTTCGCGGCCCAGACCGCCAGTTGGGTACTGCTCGTTCCGGAATAGCTGTGCAGAAAATGCGTTTGGGCAAAGACACCTCGCGGACCAATCAGAAGCACGAATACTATAGAGAGTATGATTTTTATCATTTCTGTTTTTCCTTACTGCCTCGGCAGTTGAGCAGCGCGAGGTTCAGAGGCCCTGTGTCTCCACTTAACCACCGCAGTGCCACTGGGACCGACTTTCCGCGTCTGTATTTTTCGCGCATGAGATCACGATGAGAATGTGCGCCTATTTGTCGCTCACCCGTTGCTTGACAGAGAGGCATCACAACCTCGACTTGTCAGCACTCAGAGCCGACCTTGTCACCCTTGGGGCACCATCCTCCTCAGCACCTCAACGACGACTATCGGTCCAGCCGGGAATAACAAAATCTTCCGCGCCCGGAACCACCGCTACCTCCGGAAATTCTTGACCATAAGGACGCGTCGCGTCGATGCCCATGATGGCGCCGAGACGAGGTGCCGGAGTGGATGGATCCAGAGGCGCGCCGACTTGTCTCGGCAGGACCATGAGATCGCGATCCGCTTGAAAGCGCGTCGCCATTGCCCATTCGACCATGACCGGATCGCGCGGGTCGATATCCTCATCAACCACCGTCACCAGCTTGGGTCGAATACGTTCGGTTGAAAAACAAGCCAGCATGACGTCGCGGGCTTGGGCGATAAAGGTCGGCCTGATCGAAACAACTACATGTAAATTGACGCCGCCTTTAGTGACGCAGACGTCGCGCACCGTAGGGCAGATCTGACGAATCCGGTCATACAACACGGCTTCAAGAACAATTTCTCTCATGACATGGTTATCGGTGGTCGGCGGGCCGGTGAGCGCGGTAATGTAAATCGGATTGCGTCGGTGCGTAATCGCTTTCAATTTAAACACGGGCTGTTCGGTCACTGCCTGGTAGTAGCCTGGAAACTCGCCGAACGGCCCTTCAGTGCGGCGCTCGCCGGCAGTCAATTCTCCCTCGAGCACGATCTCGCTGGTGGCGGGCACCTGCACGTCGATGGTCTCGCATTGCACGACATCGACGGGTTCGCCCCTCCATCCTCCGGCGATCTCCAGCTCATCCATAAAGATCGATCCCGAAACCTGAGAGCATAAAGTCACGTACGGATCGTTGCCGATGGTGAAGGCAACCTCCATGGCTTTTCCCTTGGCTTCGAACTCGCGAAAGTAAACGCCCAGGTGCTGCGGCGGTACGCTTCGGCATCCCATGGTTTTGCCGTCGTAAATCTGCATGCGGCTGATCGAAACATTATTGCCGTAGTCGGGGTGACGAATAAAACCGAGGCCGATTGTGATAAATGGACCGGCATCCTTGCTGTTATGGGTACAGATCGGCAGGCGACTGAAATCCGCATCTTCCCCGGTTAAAATCACCTCTTTACAAGGACCATCTTTCACCAGACGTGGCGGGATATGGTTCTTGAGACCTTCCATGATTTTGCTGTGAATCTTATCCGGTGTGGTCTCAAGGCCCCAGATCGCTCGTCGTCGAACCGCATAAAGGCCGCCAACTACCGGCATCGAATGGCCGACGACATTGTCGAAGAGCAATGCCGGCCCCTCGATGTCGGATGTCTTTCTGATGCCTGCGGCGATCTCGAAGCGCGGCGAAGTCGGCCGACTGATATGGACCAGGTCTTTCTTTGCTTCCAGAAGATTGAGGAACTCTCGCAGGTCATTAATCATTGGACGTTTGTCTCCGACTCTATTGCTTGGTGCCGTTTCCCTCGGACAAGCTTTTCACCGCCGCGAGGACTTCTGAATACGTGCCGCAGCGGCAGATATTTCCCGACAGGTAATCGCGCGCTTCTTCCTCAGTCGGCCGAGGATTGCTATTCAGCAGTCCTTTGATGGCCATAATCATTCCCGGCGTGCAGTAGCCGCATTGAAACGCCTGGTTGTCGAGAAACGCCTGCTGGATGGGATCGAGCTCATCTCCTGTTGCCAAACCTTCAATGGTCGCTAGCTGCTTGCCTTCGATGTTGGTGGCCAGCATCAAACAAGAACTAATGGGCCGGCCGTCGACCAGCACGGTGCAGGATCCACAGACGCCGACGCCGCATCCTTCGACGCTGCCGCGCAGGCGCAAATCATCGCGCAACCATTCCAGCACGGTCTGATTCGGTTTCACCACGGCTTCCATTTCGCGGCCGTTAACCGTTGTGCGAATTTCGATCTTCATGCGCCATGCTCTTTCGCAGACTGAACCGCCGCCAAAACTCGATCCGGCCGCAGTGGTAAATCCTTGACCCGTATTCCGTTCAAAGCGTTCGCCAGCGCGTTGCCGATGGCCGGCTCGATCGGACCGAGGCCCGCTTCGCCAACGCCTTTGGCACCGTAAGGCCCTTCGGGATGCGGTGTTTCGACCAGTAGCGACTGAAACTTCTTGGGATGATCTTCCATCGACGGCGGCATGTATTCTAGGAACGTCGAGTTGATCGGCTGGCCGTTATCGAACACCATCTCTTCAAACAAACTCGACCCCAGCGACATAATCATCGAACCCTCATTCTGCATGTGGCATTGCCGAGGATTGATGGCTTTGCCCGCATCTACCGCGGTTATAACTTGTTGCACGGTTATCTTTCCCGTGTCGGTGTCAACTTCAACTTCCGCGGCGCAAGCCGATAGGAAATAGAAGACCGAACCTTTTCCTTTTCCGGTTGTCGGATCCAACCCGCCTGACGTCTGATTGTCGAAACTGCCGACCATATTTCCGACGGCTGCTCCATAGCGCGCCTGAAATAATTGCGGAATGCTGCGCCGCTTATCCGGCACTCCTTTGACCTCCAGAAAACCATCGATCAACTGGAGATCCTCGACGTTCGCCTCCAGAAGCCGGGCGCCGATTTCCAGGAGCTGCTGGCGGATTTGATGCGCCGCCTGCCGCGCCGCGCCGCCCATCGTAAATACCGTCCGGCTCGAACTGGTGGACTGATCGAACGGCGTCACATCGGTGTCCGGAAAGGTTACGCTCACACGCTCGACGGACAGCCCTAATTCCTCGGCGACGATCTGCGCGAGCGACGTCAGTGTCCCCTGACCGATCTCGACACTGCTGGTCAGCAACACCGCCGAGCCATCGGCGTTGAGCCGCACGAGCGCTGAAGAATTCGACGGCGTCATGGTAGTCTTGATCATGACCGCCATGCCCTTGCCGCGTACTTTGCCCGAGAGAGCGCGAGGAGCTTGCTCGGCGCCCCGCTGCCATCCGATGGCTTCGGCGGCGCGCCGAGCGCAGTCCGAAATTCCGACGGAGACCAGATTGTGCCCCGTTACAAACGGATCCCCTTCGCGCACCAAATTTTTTAGCCGCAGCTCCAGCGGATCGATGCTCAATCGACGAGCGATATCATCCATCTGCGACTCATACGCCCAGCACACCTGCGGCACGCCAAACCCACGATAAGGGCCTGTCGGCGGTGTATTGGTGTAAACACAATAAGTCGTCAAATCCTGGTGCTTGATCCGATAAGGTCCGCCGGATACCTCGCCGCCGTTGCGTCCGGTGTTGGTTGATGTCAATGCGTATGCGCCGATGTCGTAGACCGCTTCGACCTGTCGCGCGACAATCGTTCCGTCTCTCTTGACTCCGGTTTTGATTTTCACCACGGCTGCCTGGCAATGGGCGGTGAGAAATACTTCCTCCCGCGTTAACACCCACTGGACCGGCCGATGCGTTTTGCGCGCAATCAACGCGGCCAATGGTTCCAAGCGCGGATGCGTCTTGGCGCCATATCCGCCGCCGACGAACGGCACGATGACTCGAACCATCGACTGCGGCAGACCCAGAAGTTCGGCCAGCTGGGTTCGTATCGATGACGGCGTTTGCGTCGACGTGTACAAGACCAGTTTTCCGGACGGCTCC
>JARDZZ010000031.1 GCA_029240595.1 Nitrospira sp.
CTTTAATATTTGAACGAGAAGGAAATCCCACGCGCTTCAGGGGGCAAAGCCGCATCTAGGAAGCTGGACACCAATTCGGCATCGAGTTGAAACATGGAATTTACCGAAGAGCAAATAAGCCGCTATAGTCGGCACATTCTCTTGCCCGAGGTCGGTGGAAAGGGCCAGAAGAAAATCGCCAAGTCCAAAATTCTCCTGGTCGGCGCCGGCGGACTTGGTTCGCCCGCGGCGCTCTACCTGGCCGCCGCGGGAGTCGGACGCATCGGATTGATCGACAGCGACGTCGTCGATCTGACGAATCTTCAGCGTCAAGTCCTGCACCATACAGCCGACGTCGGACGTCCCAAGGTCCTCTCGGGGAAAGAGAAGATCCAAGCGCTCAATCCCGACGTGTCGGTGTCGATGTACGAAGAACGGCTGACCGCCGGCAATGCGCTGAAGCTGTTTAGTGACTACGACGTGATCATCGACGGTGTCGATAACTTTACGGCCAAGTTCCTGATCAACGACGCCTGTTTTTTCGCCGATAAACCGCTTGTCCATGGCGGCATTCTGCGCTTCGATGGGCGCGTCACTACGATTCTCCCACGCAAGTCGGCCTGCTACCGCTGTGTGTTCAAGATGCCTCCCCCGCCCGGACTTGTGGCTTCGTGCCAGGAAGCTGGTGTCATCGGCGTGCTTGCAGGTATCATTGGCACGATTCAAGCGACAGAAGCCTTGAAGCTGGTACTTGGGATCGGCCGTCCGTTAACCGACCGACTTCTGGATTTCGATGCACGTAAAACGCAGTTCAGGGAAATCAAAGTGAAGCGCAATCCTCAATGCGCTCTCTGTGGCGAACATCCCACGATTACTGAACTCTTCGACGACGGCGACCCGTTCGCAGGCTGTGCGGTGCGACCTCATTCATGAAGGTGGTGATACGATGGCCAAGATGAAAGCGCTCGTGTGTAGGGAATGCGGCAAGGAATATCCCACCAAAGCCATTCACGTCTGCGAAATGTGCTTCGGCCCGCTGGAAGTGAAGTATAACTACGCAGAAGTGAAGCAGGTGATGTCCCGCAAAAAGATCGAGGAAGGTCCGCGCAGCATGTGGCGTTATGCCGACTTGCTTCCGGTCGAAGGCACCAATTATCTGGGCCCGCATGCGGGTCTCACTCCATTGGTCCGGGCCAAAAATCTCGGCGCCCACTTGGGAATTGACGAGCTGTATATCAAGAACGACACCGTCAATCACCCCACCCTCTCATTCAAGGATCGAGTCGTCGCGGTCGCGCTGACGCGGGCACGCGAACTCGGTTTTGAAACCGTCGCGTGTGCGTCCACAGGCAATCTGGCGAACTCCGTCGCCGCCCACGCGGCTGCTGCCGGTATGCGCTGCTATGTATTCATCCCAGGCGATCTGGAAGCAGCCAAGGTGCTGGGCAACCTGATCTATAAGCCCAACGTAGTCGAAGTCGAAGGCAATTATGATGACGTCAACCGCCTATGTAGCGAAATCGCCGCTGAGCATGGCTGGGCCTTTGTGAACATCAATGTGCGGCCCTACTATGCCGAAGGATCCAAGACACTCGCTTTTGAGACTGTTGAGCAACTCGGCTGGCGCACGCCTGATCAGGTCGTCATTCCCATGGCCTCCGGTTCGCTCTTGACGAAGATCTGGAAAGGCCTGCACGAGATGAAGACAGTCGGGTTGATCAACGAGGTTCGGACCAAGATCAACGGGGCCCAAGCGGAAGGCTGTTCGCCGATTGCTACGGCATTCAAAGCGGGCCGCGACTTCTTCAAGCCGGTAAAACCTAAGACCATCGCCAAGTCACTCGCGATCGGGAACCCCGCCGACGGGTACTATGCCCTGAAAGCGACAGGCGAAAGTCAGGGATCTATGGACATGGTCACGGACGATGAAGTCGTGGAAGGCATCAAGCTCCTTGCGCAAACCGAAGGAATTTTTGCGGAAACGGCAGGCGGCGTCACGATCGGGGTGCTGCAAAAACTGGTCAAAAACGGGACGATCAAAAAAGGTGACGTGACCGTCGCCTACGTGACGGGCAACGGATTGAAGACGCAGGAGGCCGTCGTCGACGCCGTCGGGCGGCCGGTTCGAATTCTGCCCAGCCTCGTGGCGTTTGAGAGGACATTCAGGATGGGCAAGAACGGCGGTGGTGACGCATGATCAAGGTCCGCATCCCCACCCCGCTTAGGCCGTTGACCAAAGGGCAGGGCGAAGTCGAAGTGACCGCCGGCACGATCGTCGACATGATTGAAACGCTGGACACCGCTCACCCCGGCATCAAGGCGCGTCTTTGCGACGAGAGCGGAGAACTGCGCCGATTTGTGAATATTTATGTCAATGAGGAAGACATTCGCTTTTTGAAG
The DNA here is from genome assembly GCA_029240595.1 of Nitrospira sp. Lineage (GTDB taxonomy): Bacteria > Nitrospirota > Nitrospiria > Nitrospirales > Nitrospiraceae > Nitrospira_C. Next base: position 2,380 of record JARDZZ010000031.1, read on the forward strand.
GGAAAAGACACGTCGCTCAAAGCCGGCGATGAAGTGTCGATTGTTCCCGCCATTGCAGGAGGTCGATAATGGCACACCTCCGCTTTCATGTTCGCTTTCCGGAAGACAAGGTCAAAGAGCCGATCATTTATCAGATCGGACGTGAATATAACGTGGTGACCAACGTGCGTCGGGCCGATGTGCGAGAAACAACGGGATGGGTCGATGTCGAGCTGTCCGGAGAGACCGCGGAAGTCGAGAGGGCGATCCAGGGACTCCGTCACAAAGGCTGCGTCGTTGATCCGATCGAATTGAACGTGGTCGAATAACTCACGCCTGGCGTGCGCCCCTGTAACCGGTGAATTGAGGCATGGAACTCACTGAACAACAGATCGAGCGGTACAGCCGTCACATCATCCTGCAGGATGTCGGCGGCAAGGGCCAGTTGAAACTCAGCAAGGCCAAAGTGCTCCTCATCGGAGCCGGAGGGCTGGGATCGCCTGCTGGATTGTACTTGGCAGCGGCCGGCATCGGCACGATTGGACTGGTCGACGGCGATGTCGTTGATCTCTCGAACCTCCAACGGCAGATCCTCCACACAACCGCGACCGTCGGACAGCCCAAGGTGGAATCCGGTAAACGTACGTTGACCGCCATCAATCCAGAGATCACGATTAATGCGTATCACCAACTGGTGGATGCCGACAACATCCTCCCGTTGGTCGAGCAATATGACGTCGTCCTTGACGGGTCCGACAATTTCACGACACGGTTTTTGGTCAATGACGCCTGCTTCTTTGCCAAGACCACATTGGTTTCAGCCAGCATGTTCCGCTTTGAAGGCCAACTAACCACGATCAAGCCTCACGCCGGCTATCCCTGTTATCGCTGTCTCTATCCTGAACCACCGCCGGCAGGTCTTGTTCCCAATTGCCAGGAAGCCGGCGTGCTCGGTGTGCTTGCCGGGACAATGGGCATCCTACAGGCGTCCGAAGCGATCAAGGAAATACTCGCCATCGGCGAGACGCTTGCTGACAAGCTGTTGATTTACGACGCCCTGGAGATGAAGTTCAGGAAGGTCAGTCGCCCGAAAGATCCCGACTGTCCTCTCTGCGGTCCAAATCCTCGCATCAAAGATCTCAGCACCGATTACACCGTCAGTTGCTCGATATAACGTGTCCGATCTGACCATTCCCCGACAGATTATGAACGACCTCGTCGCTCACGCGCGCCAACTCGATCCATACGAGTGCTGTGGATTTTTGGCCGGCACAGACAAAACGGTGACACGGCTCTATCGGATCAAGAATGTGGTGAGTCTGGACGGCGCTTCCGAGGCGGCTTCCTTCGATGAAGCCAAGATGAACCATCTCTCACAGCTATCACCGGAAGAGCGGGCGGAGATTGCGTTCATCATGGATGCCCAAGAGATGTTTCAGGCGGTCAAAGACATGAGAAAACACGGTTTGACACTGCAAGTCGTCTATCATTCGCACCCTCACGATCCGGCCAGGCCGTCGGTCACCGACATCAAAATTGCGAACGAGTGGGAAGAGAACTGGAGCCGGCTTAATTTGAGTTTGCCGATCTACATGCTCATTTCCTTGATGGACAAAGCCCGCCCAGACGTGCGGGCCTACTGGATCAAGAACGCCTCGGTCTCTTCCGCCGACGTCGTCACCCTGTAAGTTGATCCTCTCATCCGCTGGTTACGAAATAGCAGTTTCCTTCTTTTTGGACCGGTGCGTATAATGACGCCATCTTCGACCTTTTTGAGAAGGAGTGATCGTCATGGCCTACATGCGTACGATTCTTCTCGCCGTCGCAGTGCTGCTGATTGCCCGTCCGGGCCTGACCGAAGACAAAAGTTATTACAGTCCCGTCATCCAAGTCGATAAAGACAACCACCGCATTCTGATTTCCACGCTCGGTTCCGTGTTCTACGTCGACGTCCCGGCGGCCGCTCAGCCGCACATGGAGAAGCTGCCGATTTCAGGTTTAGTGGACTTCGTCGTTGAAATGCGAGGCGATGGTCAGATGCCGCTCGTGAAAACGTGGAAGGTGAAATCAGGAGAATCGACCTGCATGTACTTCAACGGGAAGGAGTGTAAGTAAATAGGCGTTGCGACTTGCCGGGGACTACTCCGAGCTGCCCAGCATGTCGTCGACCAACGGACGATTGATGTCGGTACAGCCGGGACAAATGGTGTCGAACAGGGCCTCGTAGTTTTGCACGAAATTCTTGTGGTCGGTCAGGTGTTCTGCGAGGACCTGGTCATAGCAACTATCACACAGCATCATCAGTCCCCTCATGACCGCGACGGTTTTCCTGCCTGCACTGCGAGTCATATCTACACCGATCCTTTCTGTCGGGCGAGCCAGAAATCTTCCGGCTCCAGGTCAATCCCGCAGACAACGCATTCGTACACCGTCGCACCCGATGGTATTTGTATCTCCGTCCGCACGATCCTCCCTCGACAGACATGATAAAACCGTCCGCGAGCATCCTCATTATCCAGCGGATCGTTTTCGTAGATCAAGACCATAGGAATGCTGTCAGGCGTAGTCTGTGACGAGATCTGGGACTAAGTCTGGAACTGGGCCTCATAAAGTCCGGCATAGACACCGCCGCGGGTGATGAGCACCTCATGGGGACCCTCCTCGACCACACGGCCATGCTCCAGCACGATGATCCGGTCCATCCCGTGAACGGTCGAAAGCCTATGGGCGATGACAATCGTCGTCCGGTCTTTGGTGAGCTCCTCCAGCGCTTCTCGAATCTTCACTTCCGTCTCGGTGTCGATGTTGGACGTCGCTTCGTCGAACATGACAATCGGAGGATCTTTTAATAGCACCCGGGCAATCGACACACGCTGTCGCTGACCGACTGACAACTTCACCCCGCGCTCGCCGATCCAGGTATCGTATCCTTCGGGCAGATTGACGATGAATTCATGGGCACGCGCCGCTGTAGCAGCCGCTTCCACGTCGTCATGACTCGCCGAGAGATTGCCGTACAAAATATTCTCCCGCACCGTGCCGTTGAATAGGAAGGGTTCTTGTTGGACAAGGCCGATCTGGCTGCGGAGAAAGGCGAGCGGCATTTCTCGAAGGTCGTGCCCGTCGATGGTGATCTCCCCTCCCGTGACGTCATAGAAACGGGTCAGCAGTTTTAACGTCGTACTCTTCCCGGCGCCGCTCGGGCCAACAAGCGCCACTCTCTCCCCGGCCCGCACGATGAGCGACACGTCGTATAGCACGGGTGCATCTGGACGATAATGAAAGTGTACCCTGCGAAAGGCGATTTCACCGGTCAAGCGAGGCACCGGAGCCCGGAGTCCCGGCTCATCCTTCACCTCAGGCACGATGTCGAGCACTTCAAACACCCGTTCGCTTGCTGCAAGGGCATGCTGCAACATGTGATTGACCGAATGAATCTGATTGATGGGCACATAGAATAAGGCCAGGTAGGACATGAACATTACCAATTCGCCCACGGAGAGGCGCTGTCCCAGGACCTCATGCGTGCCGTTCCACAGGACAAGCGCCGCTCCAAGGCTGCCGGCAAGCATCATCCCCGGCGAGTAATAGGACCAGAGGTACATCGCTTTGAGTGTGTCCTTGCGGCATTGATCGCTCTTACGGCCGAAACGGTCCTCCTCGTAGGGCTGCCGGTTGAACCCCATCGTTTCACGAATCCCCGCGAGTGTATCTTGTAGCAGAGCGTTCAACTCCGCGGATCCTTTCCGTATTTTCCGGTAATACTTGTGGATTCGTTTCGTAAAGGCGATCGCTCCGAGCACGAGAAGAGGAATCGGCACCAACGCGAGCAACGCCAACTTCCAGTTGAGCCAAAAGAGGACGGCCATGATACCGATCAAGGTCAGGCCCGCGGTGATGATCTCTTCCAGGCCGTCGACGAAAATCCGTTGCATGTGCTCCGTATCGTTGAGCACGCGCGACATGATTTCACCCGTGGGGCGGTTCTCAAAAAAACTGATCGACAGACGCTGCAAGGAGCCGAAGACCTGCACGTGCAAGTCATGAACGATCTGCTGTTCCAGGCTGTTGTTCAGCTTGATTCTCATTGAGGCGCACACGCTACGCAGCACGTAGGCGGTACAAAGTCCGACGAAGACCAGCGACAGGAGCTGTGTCTTGCCGGCCTGAATGACATCGTCGATGAGCACCTTAATCAGCCAAGGCGGGACCAGTTCGAACGCCGTCGTCAGTCCTGCAAAAAGAAACGTGCCGATGACCATCGAGCGATGGGGACGAAGATACTGGAGGACTCGCAATAGCGTTTTCACAGCGATCAATCGAAGGGTGGCTCAGATAACGGGGGTAGGCTCTTTCCGCCAGTACTTGTCGAACTCATTCAACTGGGTTAGCGTGGACAGATCCGTCATCCGGTCAACAAAGACTTTCCCAATTAAATGGTCCATCTCGTGCTGGATACAGACGGAATAGAGCCCGTCGGCTTCAAGGTCGAGTGGCTTGCCATTCCTGTCCAACGCCTTCACTCGCACGAGGGCGGGCCTGGTCACTTTTCCTCGCAAGCCGTCTAGGCTCAGACAGCCCTCCCAGTTTTCAACCTGTTGCGGACCATAATAAACAATCGTCGGATTAATTAGCGTGGTCGTGGGAAATCCGCCCTCGCCTTCACAGGCCATGACTACCAGTTGGATAGACCTCGAGACTTGCGGCGCCGCGAGACCGATGCCCGGCTCTTCCAACATGGTTTCGTACATGTCATCGATGAGTTGCTGGAACTCCCTGGTGCGTATGTCGCGCGGGTCTACGGGAGCCGCAATTTTACGCAGGATTGGATTTCCCAGTTTTGCGATCGGGAGAACAGCCATTACCTTCGCCTCGCCACGGCCTCTGAGTGAGGGCCCTGCATGACGTATAACACAGTGTTTTTTTGAGCCGCAACATGTGGATAGCTGTGCAGGATGGGCCCTTTCCGGCGTCTCATCACTGTTGCATGATCACGAGCGCCGCCGAGGCTCTGGAATCTGAAAGGTCTCCTTCTGTCCGGACCACCATTCCGTCCATTCCTGCATCCATTCCTGGCGATCGGCTTTTGTGGACGCCTCCCAATCGTGGAATTCAGTCTCATGTAGCGTGAGGATCCAGAGCGATTGGACGGCGGACAGGGCGACAAAGCGTTCATCGTCGCCGATCATCCCGATCAGCACCGGTACGACCGCTTTGTCACGGACATACCGCGAACCGAACGCCGCTGCCTTCCTGATCGAAGAATTTTGATCGGTGGCCATCGCCTGGATCGCCTCCGGCGTTTTCGAGGCATCCAGACGGATCGCTACGCGCAGCGCATGCTCCCTTACGCGGGGAATTTCATTCGGGTCCTTTGCGGACGCAATTAACGCAGGGACGGCGGAAGCCGCATTCAGCATCGAGAGCGTCTCAATTGCATTATAGCGAGTCCTCGGCCCCGGCATGGTCAAGGCTTTGACCAGGACAGGTACACTCGGTTCCCCTAGGTGAACGAACTCCCCCATAGCCCAGAATTCTTGCTTTCCCTCCAGCATCGGCAGCAGGGATTCCGCACGTTGGAGCTCCTCTGGAGTCAGGGGCTTGGTATTGGGAGGAACGCTGACCGCAGGGGCAGTCTCCTGAAACTGGGGCGGCATTTCATAGGGAATTTGCACGGGAACGGTGAGGCCGCGCAGGCCTGATTGTGCAAACAACTCAGGTCCGCCCGGACTGAGGCCCAAACCCATCATGACGACTGTGACCAACATCCATTTCCATCTCATATACACGATCATCCTCTTTCGTTATTCGTCTTGGTCCGTTCGCCGATGCACCATTTCATATAACACCGGCAACACCACCAGAATCAAGAAGGCGGCTGTGAGCATTCCACCGACGACCACCCTGGCTAGGGGCTTTTGGGCCTGAGAGCCGATACCCGTCGCCACGGCTGCGGGCAGCAGTCCGATCGCCGCGCCGATCGTCGCCATTAAAATCGGTCTCATTTGTACGGCAGCGGCCTGGATGATCGCTTCGCGGAGGTTCAGTCCTGCCATACGGCCGTCTTCGATGCGAGAGATCAGTAAGACGCCGCCCAGGATCGCGACCCCCAAGGTGGAAATGATACCCACCGCCGCCGAGATGCTGAAGTTCGTATGAGTGGCGACCAGCGCGATCACGCCTCCGATCAACGCGAAGGGTACCGCCGAAAGGACCAACAAGGCATTTTTGAGCGAGTCGAAGGTAATGTAGAGCAGGAAGAGAATCAACAGGAGGCTCAGCGGCACGATTTTGGCCAAGCGCTTTTGCTCATCCTTCAATTGATCGTACTGGCCGGCCCATTCCATGCGATATCGCTCAGGCAACGTAATGCGCTTGGCAAGCAGCGCCTGCGCTTCCTCGACGGTACTTTCAAGATCCCGATCTCGAACGCTGAATTTAATGGGGATGTACCGCTCGTTGTTTTCGCGATAAATAATGAACGCTCCGGTTTGACTGGTGATCGTGGCGACCTGCTTTAAGGGAATGCGGGCGCCATCAGGCGTACTCACCAAAATGTTGCTGATGGCCTCGACGTCCTGCCGATATTCAGGGAGAAACCGAACGACGAGATCAAACAAGCGCTCGCCTTCGTACACCTGCGTCACGGCTTGACCTCCGATTGCCGCCTGCACAACGGCGTTGACGTCGGCCACCTGCAACCCGTAGCGGGCACTCGCCTGCCGGTCGACCTTGATCAATAAATTGGGCTGGCCGAGCAGGCGGAAAATTCCCAAGTCCTTCACACCTCGAACCTGATGCATGGCCTTTTCGATGTCGCCGGCCAGCGTTTCCATCGTTTTCAAATCGGCCCCGAACAACTTGATCGAGTTTTCTCCCTTGACGCCGGACATCGCCTCTTCGACGTTGTCCTGAATGACCTGTGAAAAATTGAAGATGACCCCTGGGATCGTCTTGAGCCGGCTCTCGATCTCTTCAACCAGGTCATCCTTGCCGAGCCCTCGGCGCCAATGCGCTTGCGGCTTCAGGTTGGCAAGGAACTCAGCGTTGAAAAAACTCGTGGGGTCGGTACCGTCATCGGGCCGGCCTAGCTGAGAGACGACCGTCGTCACTTCCGGAGACTCCCGGAACATCGCCCTGATGTCGCTCGTGAGCCGCGCCGCCTGGTCGAATGAGATATCGACCGGCATGGTGGCGCGCACCCAGAGATTTCCTTCTTCCAACGCGGGCATGAATTCCCCGCCAAGAAACTGCAGCGCCACGAGGGCCACGATGAGGAGGGAGGCAGCCAGGGCCACGACCATTTTCCGGTGATCGAGCGCCCAGTCGAGCGTGCGTTGATACAGCTTTCTCAGTGGCTTGACGACCATCGTATCGTGCTCCGTAATCGGTCCCGTCAACAGGAAGGAGCACAGCACCGGGGCCAGCGTAAAGGCCATCAACAGCGCGCCGAGTAAGGCGAATCCATAGGTAATGGACATGGGAGCAAAAATTTTTCCCGGCACCCCCGTCATCGTGAACAGCGGAATGAAGGCCACGACAATGATGGCCGTCGAATAAAAAATGGGCTGACCGACCTGGCGTGCCGCCCGCACGATTTGCTGGTGCACGGTCAGGCCTGGAGTCTTCGCATGCGCTAAATGAAAGAAGATGCTCTCGACCATGATGAGCGTCGCGTCCACGATAATGCCGAAATCGATGGAGCCGAGGGAAATCAGGTTCGCCGACTGGCCCACAAGCACCATCATCCCGAACGTAAAGAGGAGCGACAGGGGGATGGTGAGCGCGACAATGCCGGCTGCCCGGAGATTGCCCAAGAACGCATACAGCAAGAGGAAGACCAACACCATCCCGCTGATCATGATGTCTGTGACTGTTTCGACGGTCGTATGGATCAATGTCGTTCGATCATAAAACGTCCGGATCTTGACACCGGCAGGTAATTTCCACTCGTTGAGCTCATCCATCTTCTCGCGGACCTTGTCGAGCACCGGCAGCGCCTTGTACCCGCGTTGGAGCAGCACGACGCCCTCCACGACGTCATCCCGCTCGTCGATGCCAACTTTTCCCAGACGGATTCGGCTGCCCACTTTGACCTGACCGAGCGTTTTGACATAAATCGGCGTGCCGTCCTTTTGCGCCACCATCACGTTTTCAATGTCTTCAATGCTGTTGATCAGACCGACCCCACGCACGTTGTAATTCTGGGCTCCCAACGTGAGATAGTTGCCTCCGACGTTTGCATTACTGTTCTGTAGGGCATTCATGACTTGGGACAGGCTGACCCCGTAGCTGATCAATTTTCCCGGATCGATGTCCACGTGGAATTCTTTCGTCGTGCCGCCGAAGGCGGTGACGTCAATGACGCCGGGGATGCGCCGGAATGCCCGCCGCACCTGCCAATCCTGAATGGTCTTGAGTTCGGTCAAGTTGATGCCCGGATCTCCCGTGAGCTCGTACCGATAAATTTCCGCGATGGCCCACCAGGGTGAAAGTACCGGTTGAACGCCGAGAGGAAAGTCGACAGCCGCAAGGCGGTTGAGCACTTCTTGACGGTCGCGGAAGATATCGGTGCCAAAGTCGAAGTAGACCTTGATGTCACTCAAGCCGAAGATGGACAGTGAGCGGATGTCGGTAAGACCGGGCATCCCGGTCAGCGCCACTTCCATCGGAATCGTGATTTGCCGTTCGATTTCCTCAGCCGACCATCCGGGATTCTGCGTGATTAATTCCACCATCGGCGGCGAGGGATCCGGATAGGCGATGATGTCGAGTAATTGGAAGGAGTAGAGCCCGCCAAACAGGAGCGTTAATCCTAAGGCGCAAAGCAAAATACGCTGGACGAGCGATATCTCGACGAGACGCGCGATCATCAACTCATTGGATCCGGGGGATTACAGCGATAGGAAGGAGACACTCAGTCAGCCGCCTTTGACTTCTTGACCTTTAATCAATACGGCGCCCTTGGTCACGATCCGCTGGCCAGGCGTCAAACCGTCGAGGACCCGCATCTGGTCCGGCGTAAAGTTCGCGACCTTGACCTCCCGCTTGATGTAGCGGTTAGCCTCCTCAACGACGAAGACAAATTGTTTGCCGTCGGACTCCAAGACGGATTCTTTCGGTACGACAAGGATGCGCGTTGAGTCGCCAACCTGAATGTGCAACCGGGCGAACATTTCCGGCTTCAAACGATGGTCCGGATTGTTCACCCAGGCCCGGAGCTTGATCGTGCGGCTCGCCGGATCGACCACGTCACCAATCGACGCCACGGTTGCGGGAAAGTCGATATCGGGGTACGCCTCGACCTTGACTTTGGCAAACTGCCCTTCCTTGACCAAGGCCAGATCGCGTTCATAGACATCAGCCACCACTTGCAGCATGTCAAGATCGGCAACGGTAAACAGCACCTGATTGGCGTCCCCTCCAACCGACTGTCCCGGCGTCACCATGCGTTCGACGACGATTCCGGTCAAAGGGCTCTTCATCTCAAAGCGGGAGGTGATCTGCTGTTTGTCGAGAGGCTTGTTGACTTCTTCGGCCGGGATGCGCAAGGACAACAAGCGTTCTTTCGCCCGGCGGAACTCAGCCCTGGCCTTCACCAATTCATTTTCAGCCTGCTTCAGATCCTTGAGCGGAAGCGCCTTATTCGCGTACAGATCTTTCGCCAGCTCGTGCGAACGGGTGGCATACTGTAGATCGGAGTCTTCCTTCACAAATTCGGAGTAGGCCTGCGCGATGTCCGGACTGTCGACCACGAGAAGAATCGCTCCGGCCTTGACCCGATCGCCGAGATGGGCACGGACCTCGACTACCCGACCCTGCAGCGGCGAGGAAATTTTCGAATAGCGGTCTTCCCCGTAAGCCATCTTGCCGGATAAGGCAAGATCCTGCTGTGATCCGCTGTAGTCCACGATGCCGGTTTCCACGCGCGAGACCGCCTCGTGGGGGCCGCTGCCGGATTTTGTGTGCGGAGGAGTGGCGGCGTCCGAGTTGGCGGGCTGATCTCCCTTCCCGCAGCCAACGAGAGCGGTGATGGCCAGCACGCAGACGACGTGTGCGCACCTGAGAGCAAGGAGTCGGACGCGCGCGTCATCCAGAGGCTGATCCCTCGCGACCTCAGGCTGAATCCTATTGTGTGCAGTCATGACGCAATCTCTTGGCCGACCGCCGATTCCAACTGAAGGACGTTCCGCTGGTAATTGAACAACGCCTCGATATAATTTTGTTGAATGGTCCGCGACGTCCGTGCGGCATCGAGCAGATCGAGAATGGTGGCACCGCCCCGTTCATAAGCCCGTTCCACGATCGTGAAGGTGGCGCGCGCATCCTCCAACACTCCCCCCACGTACGCTTCGACCAGCCGCCGGCTCTGCAGGAGATTTCTGTAAGCGACTTCCACTTCATTCTCAACCACGTTGACAGCCTTATTCAAGTCGGCTTCCGCCGTTTGGACCGCGACTTCCGCCTGTCGGATCCCGCCCTGATTTCGGTTGAACAACGGCACGGGCAATCCGAGGTTGAGCGCCCATTGCTGCGGATTATCAGGACCGAGCGAGCCTTGGATGGCGTAGCCGGCTCCTACCGTCACATCGGGGACGCGGTAAGCTTGGGCCAGCCGGAGATCGGCTTCCCGTTGGGAGTAGGTAAAGCGCTTGGAACGCAGGTCGGGACGCACGTCGATCGCCGCGACCCGCAGTTTCGCAATCTCCGGATCGAGGCGCCGGAATTCCAAATCGGTCGACAACTCGACGGTCATCGCCGGCGAGAGGCGCAAGAGTTGTCGCAAATCGCCGCGAGCCGATTCCGCTTCCTGCAAGGATTGGATCACCTGGGATTGGAAGTCAACCATCTGCAACCTGATCCGAATCAAATCCACCTCAGCGATATAGCCCTTCTTGAACCGGATCGTGTTGATCTCGAGAATGCGGGAAAACCGATCACGGTTTTCTTCAGCCAGGGCGAGCCGCCGCTGGGCCAACTGCACCCGGTAGTAACTATCTTTTACCGTGAAGCCCAACTGGCGGACCGCATCCTCAAACGCGGCCTCGGCGGACTGCGCTCCGAACCCGGCACTCTCGATGCGATACCCTCGTTTACCGGCTAATTCAAACAACTGTTGGGCTTGAAAGAAGAGTTGACCGCCCGTGGACAGAGTCCGTCCCTGGGTATAGGAACTGAGCGTGCCGATCGACATGACGGGGTTGGGAAACAGCCTCGCCGTGATTTGTTGGCCCTTGCTGTATTCAATGCCGTATTTCGCAATCAAGACATCGAGATTTTGTTGAAGGAACAAGGCCAGCGCGTCATTCAGGCTCAGCCGTGCGGACGGCGTCGGGCGCGGTTCAGCTGCCTGATGGACAGAGGGTGCAGCCGGCCACGCCTGGGGAAGGGAGATGCTGATGATGCACAAGAACGACGAGATCGTGATAACTCCGCATCGCGTATGTTGCGGAAACACGTACGGGTCCTCACAGACAACCACTGCGCGTCGAGGCGTTCAGGGAAGCCACCTCAAGGTCGGCACAAGACAGCTGCATTATACAGTGTCCTACATATGATGCAAATATTCTCTGAATAAATCAGCACTTAGTCGAACTGGCAGCCTAGAAGCAGGAAGTGGAAGAGGTGCCGGAAAGCTAGTAGTCAGCCGGCTTGGAATCGGATGCGCGCAAGTGCTTCCGCACTCTGACCTGCTGGTGGTGTTTACGAAGCAACTGCTGGCGGATTGCGTTACGGTCCTCGGCGACGATGCGGACCAACCGGTCGACGTCCTCGGCATGGTCTCGAACGAGTTGAGAGAGCTTCTGCATTTGGGATTCGAGATGTTCCAAGCGCCACCGGAGGGTATCTTGGTCCTCGGGCGCCGCCTTTCTCTTTGCAAGCACGGCTGTTTTCTTTGCGAGTGACGACACCAGCACGTCTTCTTTCATATCCACCCCTTCAGCCCACCATCACGATGAACGCGCATTCGAGTTCGTAGTATCAACTGCCCCATGCTGGAAGTCAACGGATTCGCTTTCTTTCTATTTGCTGAGGGTTCCTGCTACAATCGGCGCAATGCAGAACCTTTTTACGATGGTGCTCGCCGGAGGGCGAGGTGAACGGTTGCACCCGCTCACCGAGCATCGAGCCAAGCCGGCCGTGCCCTTTGGCGGAAAATACCGCATCATCGACTTTACTTTAAGCAATTGTCTGAACTCCGGCCTTCGCAAAGTCGCGGTGTTAATCCAATACAAGTCGCACTCGCTCGATCGCCACATCCGAACGGGATGGGACATCTTTAACGCCGAGCTGGGAGAATACATCGCCTCGATTCCCCCCCAACAACGGATCAGCGAGGAATGGTATCGCGGCACCGCCGATGCGGTGTATCAGAATCTGTTCCTCCTCGAGGCGGATCAACCGGAATATGTCCTGATTCTGGCCGGCGATCACATTTACAAGATGAATTATATGGAAATGTTCCACTGGCTCATTGCTAAAGGCGCCGACGTCGTCGTGGGCGCCCTCGATATTCCGATCGAGGAATCGAAGCGATTCGGCATCATGAGTGTTGATGAAGACTTCAGCGTCAAGGAATTCAACGAAAAGCCGGCGAAAGCGAATCACATTCCCGGTGATCCGTCAAAAGCCTTCGCATCGATGGGCATCTATCTCTTCCGGGCCAAGAGTTTGCGCGAGGAACTGATTGCCGATGCACAGGAAAACACGGCGCACGATTTCGGCAGGAACATCATACCCCGGATGATCGGCTCCCGCCGCGTGTACGCCTATAACTTTCAAGATGCCAATAAAAAGGCCGTCAAATACTGGAGAGACATCGGAACGCTCGACGCCTACTGGGAGGCCAATCTCGATCTCGTGGCGGTGGACCCGCTATTCAACCTCTACGACCAGCAATGGCCCATCCGCACCTACCAGGGACAGTTTCCGCCGGCGAAGTTTGTCTTCGCCCAGGATTACCAGGGAGGGCGCATGGGGGTGGCGTTAGACTCAATCGTCTGCGGAGGCTGCATTATTTCAGGAGGCCGAGTGCAAACCAGCGTGTTGTCGCCTAACGTGCGTGTCCAGGACCACGCGGACGTGCGAGAATCCGTGATTATGGAGAATGTGGTGATCGGTGAACACTGCCGGATCAAGCGCGCCATCATCGATAAGGACGTGGACATACCGCCTAAGACCGAGATCGGCTACGACCGCGCGGCCGATGCCCAACGCTTCCATGTGACCGACTCCGGGATCGTGGTCATTTCAAAAGGTATGAAACTGAATGCCTCCCTCGATTCATCCGGTTGATCTGATCATCGCCCTACGACAGAAACACCTCACCCCCGCCATCGTGTTCCTGACGTCGAGACGCGCCTGCGACGAGGCGATGGAGTCCTTCGAGCACACGCAGTCCTTTTTGCCACCGGCGCGGCAGGAGATGATCGGAAAGGTCCTGAGAGCCGTCATCGATCAATATCCGAGTATTGCCGAACATCCTTTGATTCCCACGGTCCAGCGGATCGGTGTCGCCGCACATCATGCCGGGCATCTGCCCTCCTGGAAGATTGCCGTCGAAGAATTGATGCGGAACGGCTGTCTGGATGCGGTCTTCGCCACCACCACGCTGGCGGCCGGTGTCGATTTTCCTGCCCGGACGGTCGTGATCACGCAATCCAGCATTCGCAAGGCGAGGGACTTCACCGATCTGACTATTGGAGAGGTCCAGCAGATCGCCGGACGGGCCGGCCGGAGGGGAAAAGACTTGGTCGGCTTTGCCATTGTCACGCCGTCACCTTATATCGACCTGACCGTCCTTACCAAAGGGCTCACGGGCCACCCGGAAGCGATCAACAGTCAGTTTGTCATTAGCTATCCCATGGTCTTGAATCTCCTGAAGGCCCATCCGCTCGATCAGATTCAGCCGATCCTTGCCAAGAGCTTCGCGCAGTTCCAACTGAACCAACGAGCCGAGGTGCTCGAACGGAAGCTCGACGAGTTGCACCGGCAGTTGGAGCCTTACGGCCCCCGTGTCTGCACTGACTGGATCTCGCAGTGGCAGCTATTCGATCATGTTCGCCGGCAACGCACTCATCGCACGCCGGTCAGAAGGAACGAACCGCCGGAGGTTGCCGCACGTTTTCATTTCCTGACGCCCGGGCGCGTCGCAGGACTTTCCAAGAGCCGGGGTGTGGTGCTCCGACAATACCGGAGCAAGGGACAGAAAAGTCCCATGGTCACACTGTTGCGACACGGAGGGGCCATCACCGAATGTCCTGCTGCGATCGTCACGGAGGTCTTCGACCACATGCTGGATTGCGCCGAAGCTCCGGTCTACCCCTGGTGCACACCGGAAAGCATCGAATCCATGCTTCGCGATCTGGAAGAGCTGCCGCCACGCCTGCCGGTGCTTCCCATTCTGGTTCCGAAAGACGAGCTGATCCCGGATTCCATCGTGCAAACATTGGGCGATTTCTCCTGCCCGACCTGTCCGTCCCGCTCGGCCTGTCAGAAGGATCATGCCCACGCTTCAAAACTGCGTCAGGAGCAGCACCGTCATACAAAAGCGATTCAAGCGCTCCGGACCAGCCTGTGGCATCGCTTTCAGGAAAAAATCGATGCGTTGCAACGTTTCGGATATCTGTCGCCTACCGCCCACTTGACCGACACCGGTGAATGGGCCAGGCTCATTCGCATCGACCATTCGCTCTTAATTACCGAACTCGTCCGGGCTGACGCCTTCACCGGGGCTTCTCCGGCTCTCCTGGCTGCCGTCATGTCGAGCATTGCGCACGACGACGACCGGCCCGGGGCGTTCCCCCGTATCAGCACCGGCCTCGCTTCGCTGCTGGCACAAGTGCGGAAACTGGCCGAGTCGCTTTCGCCCTATGAAGATCCTCCCCTTCTCAGGGCCGACATTGCCGCGATTACCGAGCAATGGATCGGCGATCCAACCCTCACCTGGATCGGTCTCTGCAAGAAGACCACGATGGCCGAGGGCGATATTTATCGCCTGCTTGCACGCACGCTCGAATTTCTTTCACAACTCCACACCCTCAGGGACACGCACCCGGCATTAGCGGACTGCGCCTCCCAAGCGATTGCCATCTTGCGCCGAGGAGTTCTGGAGGAATTGCCGTGACGCGAACGGGTGTACTGGAAGTCGTAGGCATGGCGCGGTGTGCCCTGCCAGTGTTCGATGTGTTGAACTTTAGACTAAAGCCATGACTACCGACGAACTCGAACGTCTCCTTGCCCAACAGCCGCTCGGCGTTCTGCACCGTCTTGCCCGCGGCAGAGTGCACCGGCATTTTCGCGCGGGGAAGCGCCGACTCATTGAGCTCTTGCTCCGTCATTCGGCCGAAAACCGGGCAGGCTTTGAATCGGACTTGCTGGCGCTGATTAGTGAGCGTGAAGCGAGGCCTGCGATCCAACCTGTTCGGCACCAGCGATCCGAACGCCCAAAGACATCGCAGCCCGGACATCGGCTTCATTCAGCGCAGCATGAGCCGGATCATCACGAGCCTGCGGCGTCGTTAGCCGCCTGGCTCGAAGGAATCGGCGTGCCTCTCCCTCAACCGTTCGTTCCGGATCCGTGGCAGGAGGACGCGCTGGCCAAGCTGCAAAGCGGAGACGTGATCGTCAGCGTGCCGACAGGCAGCGGGAAAACGTATGTTGCGGTGGAAGCGGCACGACGCGCCATGGACGAAAACCGCACCGTCATTTATACCTCGCCGCTGAAGGCACTTTCGAATACGAAGTACACTGAATTTTGCCGCATCTTTGGAGCAGACCGCGTCGGCATCCTTACGGGCGATCGTCGCGATAACGGGCAGGCTCCCCTCTTGATCATGACCACTGAGATTCTGCGCAATTTACTCTACGATGCGGCGGGTGGCGAGATCGACGTGCGGCTCGATACGCTCGGATTGGTCATCTTGGATGAATCGCAGTATCTGGCCGACCCGGAACGTGGAGTCGTCTGGGAAGAGACCATCATCTTTTGTCCGACGCAGGCCAGACTGTTGCTTCTCTCCGCCTCAATAGGGAATCCTCACGACATTGCGGACTGGCTCACGTCCATCCGTTCCACGCCCTGTCACTTGATCAAGCACAGTAAGCGAACGGTGCCCTTGCGTGCCGGGTATCTGCACCCAGATGGCAAGCTCACGCCACTCTTCCGCACCATCGGGATACCCTACGGCCATCCGGTGCATTTACATCCTGAAGCAAAACGACTCTTCGCCCGCTACGAAGACGAAACGATGCCGTCTGGCAGGCGCCGCTGAGCAGCGACCACCAATCTCCAACCGACTGGATCTCACAGGACGTGCGTCTCTTAACGGAGCGCGACGGGAAGGTGACTCCTCTGAGTCAGGACAAGCTGGTCGTTGGTTTAGAATGCGTAGCTAATGCCGAACGTGACGCCGTGCCGGAAGCTTTGAAGCTCCGTGAGGGGAAACTCGTCTGAGCCGCCGATGGCATTGTGAAAGGTGACGGTTCCGTCGACAGTGCGGTTCCACCAGAGGCGATAACCGACATTCGCATAGAAGTTTCTGAAAATCATGTAACGGGCGCCCACATCCACATCAGCCCCGATGCCATAACCCACCATGGAGATGCTTGGATTTTGCTTCAGGTCCGGCCGCAGATGGTGAACATCGGTGTTATCGACAATGCTGACAGGGATCAATGCCACCGTCCCCAGGACACTTAGTCGTCGCGTGAAGCGATACTCAGTCGATGCTCCTACCCGGATGGAGTGCCACCGAGTCGTGTTGGTAATGGCTTCTATGGAGCTACTGACGGTGGTATTGGGGCTGCAGAGGGTTTGGCTTCCCGGGCTGCCCGGATCGAGATCCAGCGTTTGACCGGCAGTCGAACAACTCGCCTGGCCAAGACCGTTGGCGCTATAGCGCTGATACCAGTATTGATATCCAGCGAAAACGTCCAGCCAGCCCCGCGATCGGGGAAATTCTACGATGCGCCGGCCGACGTCGGCGTTCAGATACCATGTGCTGTCGCCCTTGATGTCACTGAAAGTCCGGGAGGACGGCGCTCCTCCATCGACGGACAAATAATCATCGTCCGTGAGACGTCCTCCACCCACGGTGCCATAGCCGGCAGTCAAACGACCGAACCATGATGGCGTGACCCAAAAACGGACCGTGCCTTCAATGATGTTCGTTCCAGTGTCTTTATAAGTGAGTTTCGAGGTCGGATTTCCCAGACCGGCAATGGTCGAGGCATTGTGAGCCCACTTGGTCTCTCCCTGGGTGATGACCCAGCCACCGAGGCCGACCTCTATCCTCGGACGCCGCTCACTAGCACCATCCTGCGCGTAGAGATGGGTCGCTCCCCCTATCAGGGAAAGCACAGTGAAGAGGCCTGCGGCCAGGCGCGACCGCAGCATCATCGTCTTGCGCCTCCTCGCTGGATGGTCACCGTATCAACGCAACGTTCGACTGACTCCGGCATCACCCGCTGACAGGCCGACCGGATATCTTCGGTCGTGAACGTTCGCTGCACGACGGCAGACCACCAGACCAGCCAAGTTCCCAAAACGAA
>JARDZZ010000153.1 GCA_029240595.1 Nitrospira sp.
GAGGCCACATCGATCGGATGTGTCGGTTGAAGCGCGCTCGGCGTCCCGACGAGGCGCCCGTACCAGGCCACACCCGCCTTGAGCGTCGGATGATGCGCCGCATACAGCCAGACGATACGTCCTCCCCAACAAAAGCCTGTGATGCCCAGTCGCTCGACGTTCCCTTCTCCTGACTCCTTGATCCAGGCCACTGTGGCGTCGAGATCGGCCAGGACCTGCGCATCGGGGACTTTCGAGACGACTTTGCGGATCTCATCGATGTCGGTCATCTTCGAGACATCACCCTGGCGAGCATAGAGTTCGGGCGCGATGGCCACGTAGCCCAATTTGGCCAGCCGGCGGCAAATGTCCTTGATGTGCTCATGCACGCCAAAGATCTCCTGAACCACTAAGACAACGGGGAATGCGCTGCCCTTCTTCGGCTTTGCTCGATAGGCGGGGATGTGGCCATCAGTGGTCCGAATCCGGATCTCGCCGGTCGTCAGCCCTGTCTCGTCCGTCGTGATGGTTGCGGCGGAGACGGGCCGCACAGCGAAGGCAAAGCCGGCCGCCAGCGTGGTGGTGACGAATCCACGGCGCGTCATGCCGGGAGGGGAGAAGGGTTCGGCTGACGGTCTCGACGACTCTTCTTGTTTCATGGCTTTCCGCTCCCGCTGAAAAGATGGACTGATGCTGGAATTATAGACGGTATCTGACGGCATTCAGCCATACTGTGGCGTAGGCCCACCCGCGAGAAGCCTGGCTGCCACGCGAGCGCGCCGGCGCCGGCCAGGCCATAAACACAAGATGACCATGCTCCTCAACCCACGGGACTCGGAAAGATCCTAGGAGGGAGAGAGGACCAGGAACCGGTAGTCTCGAGTAAGGCGTATCTGCACCGCACCGCTTGGCGTGTGATGATGAATCTGCTCGCGTCGACCCGCGCTGCCAGTCAATCTCTGTTTATCCCCGCGGACCTGCGGCCGGGGCGGATGCTGCTCAAGCGCGTCGGCATCCTGTTGGCGCTGGTCGCCCTCGTGCTTCTCATGCTCTGGGTGGAGCGGGACGGGCTGAAGGATCATCATCACGATGGGGAGCTGTCCTTCACCGACGTCTTGTACTTCGCCATGGTGACGATCACGACCGTCGGCTACGGCGATATCGTCCCCATCACGCCACGCGCGCGCCTGCTCGACGCGCTGGTCGTGACGCCGGTGCGGGTCATCATCTGGCTGCTGTTCCTCGGTACGGCCTATCAACTTGTGGTCCGCCAGTATATGGAGGGCTATCGTATGGGAAAAGTGCAAGCCGCGCTCAACGATCACACGCTCGTCTGCGGATTCGGCTACACCGGCTGGTCGGCAGCCAAGGAACTCCTGGCCAAAGGAGTCCCCGCGGAGCGCATCGTCGTCATCGATCCGAATGAAGAGCGTATCCGCGCCGCGCTTGAGCTAGGCCTGGTTGCGTTCCGGGCCGATGCCACGCAGGAGACCACGCTCAAGCACGCCATGATCCAGTGTGCCCGGGCCGTCATCATCTCGGCCGGACGCGACGACAGCAATGCGTTGATCCTCTTGACCGCCCGGCATCTGAATCCGACGGTGGAAATTCTTGTCAGCGCGGTGGAGGAGGAGAACGTCAAACTGTTCCGACAGGGCGGCGCGACCGGGATTATTTCGCCGTCGACTTTCGGCGGGTACCTTCTCGCCGCCGCCGTGGGCCATCCCCATTTCACGGAATACGTGCAGGATCTGCTCACCGCGGGTGGACGGGTCACGCTGACCGAACGGCAGCCCAAGCCGGAGGAAATTGGAAAGAGCGCTGCGGCATTGAAGCCGGATATTCTGCTGCGCCTGTATCGGCGGGGAGAGGTCTACAACTTCTGGGATCTTCAGGAAGGTCAGAACATGGAGGCGGGGGACACCCTTCTCATCTTGACTTCGGCCGTCCGCACGCCGGCATCTCACCAGGACCATTCCAAGGCAGCCTAAGACGGGAGCAATGGAAACGGGTGAGTGAGCCACTCTGTCGCCCGTCGATGCCACTGGATCCGGGCTCGACGGACGACGAGCGTCTCTTTGCTGTAGCAGGAACGCCTCAGGCCTTTGGTTTCACCGTCAGATCGTTCTTCACGGATTTCACGCCGGGCACTTGCCAGGCTGACCAAGAGGCTTGGGCACTGGTCGGGAGGTCGGCCACTTCGCCGGTCAAGGAGACCACTCCTGCATTGGTCTGGGCTTTAATGCCGGCGTTTTTCAGCTGCGAATCTTTTGCGATCTGTTCGTTCACGCGAGCCGTGATCGTGTCATCCTTGTCATCAACTGCCTCGCGCTTGGACGGAGCGACGACCTGCAAATCGTTCTTGACCGTCTTCGCCCCATCAATGCCCTTGGCGATACCTTCCGCGGCTTGTTTGGCTTGATCGTTATCGACTTTGCCGCGGATGGTCACGGCGCCATCGGTGGTCGCGACACTGATGTCGCTGCCCTTCACTCGTGAATCGGCGAACATCGCAATTTTGGTCTTGGCTGTGATCCATGAGTCGCTCATGGTTTTTTCCTCGGACTTGGCGAATACCGAGCCGGCGATGAGCGCGCCACCGAGTACCGAAGCCGTACAAAACGTCACGATCATGTTTGTGTGCATCATCTTCTCCTTAGCTGCAATGTAAAAATGTAAAAGCGTTATTTGTCGTCTTGTGTGCTTTGCCGTCACGCCACGGGATTCTTTGTCTTTCGCTCGGCCTTAGCCGCCGGCTTCGCGTGCCATGCCTCCGCCCACTTCATCAACTCGCTCTTCTTGTCCCCATACCGCTCTTGGACCTTGCCGACAAACTTGTCCATGTTCCCCTCGATCTCCGTCAAGTCGTTATCGGTAAATTTTCCCCATTTGGCTTTCAAATCGCCTTTGAACTGCATCCATCTTCCTTTAAGTTGATCAGCATTCATCTCAATCTCCTCCCTGTGCGTGCGCGATGGACATGAGGGCCCGTGTGCATCAACATCCCTTCTCTTGCTCAAGTCCTCTCTATGGAATGTTCACGTGAACCAAGCAGCCTCTGACGCAATGGCCGGAGTCTCGGCCGCCTCCATCAGCGGACCATGACACCACACCAGGCAACGAATCAGCGTGCCTCTGTGCAAACACGGCGGAGACTGGAAAATCATTCTCGCTGGGAAGGAGTAGGAAGCGGGAGGATGAGGGACAGTCAACGGAGCGTCACACCTGAGAACCCACCTTGGGCGCAATGGACGCTGGAGTCAAGCCCTATTATGACACTGGAAGCGCAAATCCTCACATGCGCGGCAGTGGAAAGATGTTTCCGGCTTTGGCCCGGTCCTATGCCGAAGTCGGCGACAATACGGCTTCCTCGTGCTCGATGTCTGCCAAACCATTCGGGAATAGCCCGAGTGCGTCATTCACCTGGCCGCTTGCATTCTGAGTGTTCCGATAGGCCTTCAGCGCTGCCTGCACGACATGCAGAAGAAATACGGTTTCGTTCTCGGCGCGTGGAACTTCGATGGTTACCATGGAAGAGGACATCAAACCTCCGGATGTTGTTGTGTGAAGCTTCGTCATCACTGTCCCTGCCGCGGATCGTGGAGTGCTCCTGTCAGTCCGGCCAATGATTGAACCGGCTGTGCAGTCTCTTCTTCGAGCACGTTCTTGCCTGCCGGACGAATGGTGATTTCAGCCGAGAGATCCGGCTGCTCGCGCCACGTGATGACCTGGTCAGTCGTCTGGTCTCTGCGCCATCCGGCCCAAAGCGCAATGGCGATTAAAAATATCAACGCGATCGCCAGGCCTTTCTTATCCACAACTCGACGCTTGCGTACAAGCGCCCGGCCATAGTGGAGAATGGCTCTCTGTCTGTCTGTAATCATCATGTTCCTCGTAATGACCGATTGGCCTGGTGACTATCCTCCCTGGCGAAACGTGGCGCCGAATCCCAGTCGAGAAGCGTCTCGATTAGTCGCTGGCGCAAAAGCGGCTGATATCAGGAATCAGTCACGCAGGAGGGAGCAGGCGCGATCGATGGAACCTGGTGTAGCCCAGTATGTCACGGGTAACAGTAAGCCGATACCGGTCTCGGAGTCAACTTCTAATCTCTGCTTTCCTTGTTCGACAGGTCCTCATGTACTTGCTGGCTTGCAGCATCTGTTGCACGAGGACGCGACGACAGCCCGAGAGCGTCCTCTCCGAGGCCATGTGTTACCATTGAACTCCTTCGTCGGACCAGACGAGTTGAGCCGCTCTGAGCGTGCGGACCAATGTCACATGCGATTCTGGAAAGGTCGATCTCAAGGAGGTGACGTATGGCTGAGGTTATCGATTACGACAAAGTGACGACGCTGCTTTTGCGGCATGGCGAATGGTATGAGGTTGATCCCGGGACACTGACGCCGATTCCGGCGTCGAATTTCTTTGACGGTCATTCCGGGTCCAATGCCTTTGCATGGAAGAGCCGTGGTGCCAATCTCGCCTGCCCCTGCGATGCGCTCGTCCTCGTCCGTTATTCGCCTTGAAGGGCAGAGCGGGGCAGCGGGGGCTGTATTTGCCTGCAAGAGGGTCTATAGTGTGCCTATGTCTTCCCCGCTCGCCATGTCCTTTGCCGATTCCATTAAGCAGGCTCAGCGAAGGACATTTTACGATCAGCATCAACTCCTTGCCGTCTCGATGATCTTGATTGTGCTGATCCTCCCCTTTGTCGGACTGCTTGTCAGCGGGCTCTTCGGAGTGATTGCTGGCGCGCTCGTGTCCTTTGCCGCCTATTACCTGGCGCCGTACGTGTTGCTGAAGCTCGGGGTCTGAGATCTTTGGCTCGCACGTGCGGGTGATCAGGTCTCGCAGTCACCACCCTCACGGACATCGCCATCCGCAGGCGCAGATCCAGGGATCAAGAGGCAAGGTTTTTTGCAGCCACTTTCCGCACGTCGGACAGTGCCGCGTCCAGATGTGCTTCGCTGCTGTCAGTGCCTCACGCGATTGCACGATTGGATGTGACATCAGGTGCCTCTCAGGAAGTGTGAGATCTACCTCATCCCATTCTCGCTGACGATTCGAGCGGCGTCTGATCAAAAGTGCTCAAATGGGTCTTGTTTAGCCACGGCACTACAGACCAGCTACAGCTCAAGCAGTGCAAGAGGTATGGCCATGTATCTTCAATAACTACTGGTCGAATGTCCCCATCTGTCAGGTGCCCGGTTAGATCGTGACTTGTGAGTTTACGTCGGAGCAAAGGAAAACGGCTCGGACTCTGTTAATAGGTGCGACAAGTCTCTACAGCGGGTGTTATGGTTTCGTGAGCAGTCTGCGCGTTGAGGTGAGGGGGAGTCATTGAACGCTACCGCCTGTGAACGTCATAGGCTTCCGTACGGAGCAACACATGTCAAATTATTCTCATAGCCATGGCCGGACGCGGGTCCACGACAGGTCGATCGGGTCGTGGTCACGCATCGAATCCATCCTCTGCTCGACGAACAATATCGGACAGGGCCACTCATTGAATCGGGTGTCTCAGGAAACGCTGGATTTCA
The DNA here is from genome assembly GCA_029240595.1 of Nitrospira sp. Lineage (GTDB taxonomy): Bacteria > Nitrospirota > Nitrospiria > Nitrospirales > Nitrospiraceae > Nitrospira_C. Next base: position 5,517 of record JARDZZ010000153.1, read on the forward strand.
TCAGCACGTGCGAAGCCCTTCACCAGCGGTTGGCACGCGGTATCCTGACGAAGGAGGAGATCGATGTCATCGAGTTCAGCGCGCTTGAGCTACTCAACAACGTGAAACCTTTGGATTGACGGATATTCTATTATGATAGGCTCTAAAATCTATATCACTTCAGCCAAGCCGCTGGCCTTACCGGTCGAAGACCGACTGAGAACGTTCGTTGAGGCGCATCCCCCCGCCACTGTTGCCTTTGTGCGATCCGGTGAGGGAGAGGTGGCGGTGATCGAGACGGCTACTCCCGGACAAGCCGAGAAGGTTGCAGCCGCGCTGGCCTCCAGCAATGTCAGTCCAGAACCGCTTGCCGCCGTTTTGGACAGTACTCCCGCCGGCCGGGAGCTTGAGCGTCTCTATATCGAGCTCAAGCAGCGAGAGCTCGAAAACCATTGGACCAATCGCCAGTGGTAACGAAATGATCCTTCCAAGCTAGCTAGTTGTTTCTCTCAAAGGGGAAAGGCTGATTGGTCTCCAACTGCGCGCCTGGACGAGGCCCGATTTCTCGTCGATCTCGTCCGCGCGGCGTCGAGACGCCGCGTTTTCCCATCGGGCGCGCGTTCGGCGAGCACAGGAGACCAACAGCCTTTCTCCCCCACCATTTCACCGGGTTGGTGAGAGCTCCGGCGTAGAGACCTCCATGACATATCCGGCGTCATCCATGAGGAGGACGACTTCCTGCCCCGGTTTAAGCCGATCCAACTTGCGGAGCGGAGCTGGCCAATTGCGCGTCGACTAACCGGCCTGTCTCGTCCGCCATGAACAGGACTTCGGCCCCGACCGGTATCGCGGTCAATTTCCCTTTTGCACGATCCGCCACAAGAAACGTCTTGGTGCCTTGATCCGTTTCAATCACCGCTTTATCCAGCCCCACGGTCAGGGGCGTGCTTAATTTGCCACGAATGACCTGATGATGCGAGGTTTCCTCGGGGTGATGGTAGTCGACAATGGCATTGTGATCGCTCAGTGTGACGACGATCTCGTCGCCGACCTTGAAGGTTTGTCCTTTGTCGGTCGCCATCTTCAGCGGCACCTTCAGAGATTGAAGGTTGCCGATGTCGATCTCCATTTGATCGCCGCGGATATCCTTGATGTGCCCGGTGACACGCCGGTGTCCGGGAAGGCTACTGTCTGTCGCCTCGCTCGTGGCCTCTTCCCTGATCGAAGGACCGCGCTGCTCTCGCTGGCGGTCAGACCGTTCTTGTGCGGCACCAAATCCGTTATCGGCCATGACAGGAGAAGCGCTGCCAACCATTAGGAGCGTGCCCAGAGATAGCATCGTTGTCGCGTAGCGTTTCTGTTTCATCGGAGTCCCTCCCTTAATTTAGGTGTTATTGCAATGAGTAACGGTCGCCCGCATGGCGCGCGCGACAGTCAGCGGGTCAGTTGAATCGGGGTAGGACTGCGGCGAGATATGTTGATCTCTTTACTGTGCTCCTTCTTACCCGCGGGCGCGACTAGCCAAAGCCCCAGTTTTTATTCGATGCGAAACCGCGATGTTTGATCTTGCAGAGCAGGTTCCACACTGTCTCCCTCCGGTACCGCCTTGTTTCTTTTGCTCACTAAGGGTAGATTGGGCGCACATTTTACCGGAGGTGCCTATATGCTCAGGAACGCAATCTGGATTACTCTCTTCGGCCTCATTGTCGGTGGTTGTGCAAGCGACCGGACGATGGAGTCCTCTAGTGACAGCTCGTCAGCTGGCGGCGGAGCGGCCACAATGTCGAGTCCCACGACGACGAGCCCGACGGCGTCGAACCCGACGATGTCCAGTACGCCGCGCGCGGAAGCCAATTCCATGAACCAGTCGACGTCCGCGGCTAGCAAGGGCCGTA
>JARDZZ010000154.1 GCA_029240595.1 Nitrospira sp.
GATGTGTTACCTGACAGGCTCCCGTTCCACCTGTTCAGGCTTGTTGCCCTGGAACCACGTATCCGCCCAGCCTGAAATATCGTCCTTCTGGGTGCCGTAGCGTTCTTGGACTTTGCCTAAGAACTTGTCGTAGTTCCCTTCGATCTGGGTCAAGTCATCATCCGTAAACTTGCCCCATTGCCTTTTCAACTCACCTTTGAACTGTCCCCATTTACCTTTGAATATATCTGCGTTCATCTTTCCTCCCTTCTTTTGCCCGCTGGGCTTTCGTTCCCCCTGTTTCAATACTGTAGCCTGTGCGGATTGTTCACGACGCTGGTCGATTCCCTGGGGCTCCGACAAACATGCCCAAGCAAAAACAGGGATAGATTTTATGGATTATTTCTGCTCGGCTGGAACTTCAGCAGTTTGCGTATTCACGACGCTCAAGCGATTGCGGATTCCCTTCACACCGAGGACCGTTTCCGCCAGCCGTGTCGCCTCCCGCCGTGCCAAAGGAGTGGCGGCGGCTCCTTCGAGTGTCACTTCACCTTGGTTTACGTGCACGACGATGAGACTCCCGGCTGTGAGTGGGCTGGTTTGCATTGCACGCACAATGGCCGTTTGCAGCTGAACATCGCTTGGTTTCTCCGCCGCCGGCTGCGGGAGCGCATTGGTCGGCACCACGGCAACCGCCGTTCCCCACGTAATGGCACAGACCCAAGCGCGCACGGATCGGGTCATCTCGCCTCCGATACTCATCACCCTACGCCGGGCTTATCAGCTTCCGGCACTGGGAGATCCCCTCAACGGTGGACGAATGGGCACCGCTGTCTCTATTTGCAACAGAGCTAGGGAGCGGCCTTTGAGATCGTAATATTTGCCTTCAGAAATCAACGGCGCGTGAGCGGGTATGACCTCCTGGACCGTGTCGAGGACGAGCTGCCATTGCAGGTTGATCGGGTGGGGGGGCAATGTGAATCGAATAGGTTCGTGATGTGCATTGATCAATAAAAGAAACGTATCGTCGAAAATGGGATTCCCCAGATGGTCTTTTTCCTCGATGCGGTCACCCGCAAGCCTTACTCCGAGACAACGCACGTAGCCTTGTTTCCAATCCTCGTCCGTCATTTCCTCGCCATCCGGCCGAAACCAGGACAGGTCCTTGATGTCCGCGCCGTAAATGCTTCGCCCCTGGAAAAATTGTCGGCGCCTGAAGACGGGATGCGCCGCTCGAAGCATGATCAATCCGCTGGTAAAGGTAAAGAGCGCCTGCTCTTCGCTCGAGATGTCCCAATTGAACCAGCTCACGTCGTTATCCTGACAATAGGCGTTATTATTCCCATTTTGCGTTCGGCCAATCTCGTCGCCGCCGCAGATCATGGGAACGCCTTGCGAGAGCAATAAGGTTGCGAGCATGTTCCGTTGTTGCCTCGCCCGCAATTCGCGGATGGCCGGATCGTCCGTCGGACCCTCGACCCCGCAGTTCCAACTCTGGTTATCGTCCGATCCGTCCTTGTTATCTTCCTTATTCGCTTCATTGTGCTTCTGATCGTACGAGACGAGGTCACGCAACGTGAAGCCATCATGGGCGACGACAAAGTTGATGCTCGCAAATGGACGGCGTCCGCTGCCTTCATAGAGGTCGCTGCTGCCTGACAGGCGATAGGCCAACTCGCTGGCTTGACCGCCGTCGCCTTTCCAATACCGCCGGATGGTGTCCCGGTATTTGCCGTTCCATTCCGCCCAGCCGGCTGGGAAATTTCCCACCTGATATCCGCCTTCGCCAATGTCCCACGGTTCGGCGATGAGCTTGAGCTGCGAGAGAACAGGGTCTTGTTGAATGATGTCCAGGAAGCCGCCGAGGCGGTCGACATCGTGTAGCTCACGAGCGAGAGCGGAAGCCAGATCGAAGCGAAATCCGTCGACGTGCATCTCGAGGGCCCAGTACCGCAAGCTGTCCATAATGAGCTGCAGTGTGCGTTGATGACGAACGTTGAGCGTGTTGCCTGTGCCCGTGTAGTCGACGTAGTAACGCGGTTGATCCGGCACGAGACGATAGTAGGCCGCGTTATCAATGCCTCGAAACGATAAGGTGGGCCCCAGGTGGTTCCCTTCAGCGGTATGGTTGTACACCACATCGAGAATCACCTCGATTCCCGCGCTGTGCAACGTCTTGACCATGGTTTTGAATTGATTGACGGCATGTTCAGGATGGGCTGCATAGCGCAACTCCGGCGCAAAAAAGCCGATGGTGTTATAGCCCCAATAGTTGGTCAAGCCTTTGTCAATCAAATGCTTGTCTGCCACAAAGGCATGCACAGGGAGCAGTTCGATGGCGGTCACGCCGAGACGTTGGAGATATTCGATCACCGGACGCGTGGCCAAACCGGCATAGGTGCCGCGGAGTGCCTCATGGATCAGCGGATGTTTGACGGTGAATCCCCGCACGTGCATTTCATAAATGACCGTTTCGCTCCATGGACGTCGCAGAGGCTTATCGTCTCCCCACGTGAACGCCTGCTCAACCACCACTGACTTCGGTACCAGCGAAGCATTGTTCCGCTCGTCGAAGGAGAGGTCGGCGTCCGGGTCTCCGATGCTGTAGCCAAACATCGAATCAGACCATCGTAGAGACCCATGCAAGGCTTTGGCATAGGGATCGATCAACAACTTGTTCGCGTTGAAGCGGTGGCCAGCTTGCGGTTCATAAGGACCGTTGACCCGATAGCCGTAAAGTTGCCCGGGCCGGACTTCAGGGAGGAATACGTGCCATATCTGATTGGTCCGCTCCTCTATCCGGATGTTATGACTTTCTTTTTCCTGGTCTGGGCGGTCAAACAGACAAAGTTCCACTCCGGTGGCGTTTTCCGAGAACAAGGCGAAGTTGACACCTTCACCGTCCCATGTCGCGCCTAAGGGATATGGATGACCGGGACGAGTAGTGACACGCGGCATAGCCCACTCCTTCTGTGACGATTTACAGAGGCAAATAACTCATAAGAAAAGACACTCACGCTCCGGGTTGTAACCTGGTCCGCATATCATTTTGCAAGGAGACTGGCGAGATCCTCCGCATGTTCCTCTTCCTTGGCAGTCACTTCTTCTAGAAGCCTGCGGGTGGTTGGATCGTCACCGCCGATATATTCGATCATCTGTCTATAACTGTCGATCGCGATCCGTTCCGCAACCAGATCTTCCTTAATCATGTCCTCTAACGATGTCCCTTCGGCGTATTGCGAGTGACTCCGATCCAGAATGCCTTCGGGGGATAGATTCGGCTCGCCGCCTAACTGTACGATGCGCTCAGCGATGGCATCGGCATGGGCTTGTTCTTCTTCGGCATGTTCGAGAAATTCGCTTTTGACACTTTCTGAACTGAGACCTTTAGCCATAAAATAGTGTCGCTTGTATCGAAGCGTACAGACAATTTCCGTCGCGAGCGCATCATTAAGCAGCCGGAGCACGACGGGCGCTTTGGCTTTGTAGCCTGGCGTCATGGCGCCGTTCTCGATTTGGCGGCGTGCCCTGTCACGAATGGTTTTGACATCGAGCACGAATTGTTGCTCTTGCATGACATCCTCCTTGTGGCGTCGGTTCGAGTGTTTCTTTGAGTCTCTTTTTAGATGAATGAGATGTGGAATTCGCGAGAGGAGGGGACGCACAGACTCAGCCCACCTTACTCTGCGGCGGTGCCGTAGTGTGGTGAGTGCCAGGCGGCACCGGTTCAATCAATCTATTCGCTCTCAACGAGCTTGGTCCAGATACCGGTAAACGCGTCTAGGGCGCTCACCCGAATGTTGGCAATTCCTCAAGTAACCTAAAGCCAGTAAGGCGTTGCGCACACTCGGAGCACCCCTAGGGTTTCCCGCTTAGCGCTAGGGGATGGCCCAGTTCTTCCTTTTCCCCAATTGCGGTAAAACAAATCAACGGTTTATTTGCTTGAACCGAGGGGCTGATTTGTACCATGATAGGGGGCTGGGAAGTTTTCGTCACACGGGACGCAGAGGATAATGTCACTACACACCCACACCGCCAAAGTACTGTTAGTCGATGATCATCCCCTCGTTTTGGAGAGTATTCGCCAGCTCCTTGATTCTACGTTCAATATAGTCGGGATGGTTCAGGATTCCGGAGAAATCATCAGCCGCGCGCTGGAACACCGTCCGGACGTTATTTTGTTGGACGCTTGCATGCCCGGACTCAGCGGGTTTGCGGCCACCAAGCAGCTCAAAAAGCTGCTCCCCTCGGTCAAGATCATCCTAGTGACCATGTTGACCGAAGCGATCTCGATCAGCGAGGCCTTCAGGGCCGGCGCGAGCGGGTACGTGTTAAAGCAGTCTGCGTCCGATGAGCTGCATGCAGCCATCGAGAGCGTGCTCGCAAACAAGCGCTTCCTCTCGAAAAAGATTGATCCAGAAGTTCGGGAAGCTGTCGAGCACGAATGGTTCAGACCGGAAGGTTACTCCAGCGATTTGACGGGTCGTCAACGAGAAATTTTGGTATTACTGGCGGAAGGGCGGTCGACCAGGCATATTGCGCAGCAGCTGAACATTTCCATGAAGACCGTGGAGTTCCACAAGGCTAACATTACGAGAAAACTCGGAGTGCATACGACTTCGGACCTGATCAAGTTTGCCCTCGCCCAGGGGATTACGACACTGCAGTTCTAGTTCTAACCCTTCCGTTTGAGACTTCTGCGCAAATTTCTACTCCGGTGAGGTTCAATGTATCGAGGTTAAGCCTGCCGCGATCGCGTACTTCGTCAACTCTGCCGCCGTGCGCAAGCGCAACTCCTTCATAATTCGCGTCTTGTGAAACTCTACGGTTTTTACGGACACGTTGAGGATGGAAGCAATCTCTTTGGTCGCTTTGCCCTCTGCCACCAGCTGAAGCACTTCCCGTTGACGGGCGCTTAACGTCTGTGCAAATCCGACCTTCACTTCTCCGGGAGCCCCGGTGGGAGACGGATTTACAGCCTGGTCAACGAGACTCTGCGCGACCATGGGAGACACGAACGTGCGTCCTTTGACTACCTCACGGATTGCCTGCACCAACTCAGAACCGACCGATTGCTTCAAGACATAACCGGAGACTCCGACGCGGAAGGCTTGCGTCACGAAATTCGGCTCGGAATGCATGGTGAGCACGATGATCTTCAGATTGGGGTTATTTTTCTTGAGTTGCTGGGACGCATCGAGGCCGTTTAATAGCGGCAAGGAGATATCGACCACAACGATGTCCGGCTGAAGCTTCGCTGCCGCCGTGACGAGTGAGCGTCCATCTGCGACGATGCCCACGAGCTCGTATTCCGGTTCGAGAAGTTTTTGAATGCCTTCTGCGACAAGGACATGGTCATCAGCCAGGAGTATCCGGTATGTATCTGACATAGGGTGTACCCTCGAATATAGTGTGGAGGACGCTAGTGACTCGCTGGTGTATGAAAGAAGTGTACCTGGATTGTAAGTGCCCTCTCAAGGGTATGCACGAGGGGAGGAATCTAGGGGTTTGCCGAGTATGGCATCAGGTCGATATAGGCAGAAACAATCGAAAATCTCCCTATGCGTGTGGGTCCCGACGCCTGATCAATCAGGCGAAAAGAGCCCTGCTCTTGTAGGAAATCGCGTGGGGTAGGCCAGTTTCAGTCCACTCAGCTAGGGGAATGCGGACAAGAAAGTCTCGCAACTGGGCCCAATCAGTCATCTCATCATCCGAGGACATGTTCATCCATGACAATCCTCTCAGCAATCTTCCGGCCTCGCATGAGCCTAGATTCACAGCTATTGCCTCTTCATGACATGTTCTCGTGATCGGTTCTAAAACCATGTCCCGGTGTTCATCACGCGAAGCATTGCCACGTTTCACATTTTCAGTTCTCTTCGTTCTGCTCGTAGAGAATTTCTGCGCACGGCCTCTTTCCAGTCTCGGCAAGGGTGTACCCGCGCCCAAAAATCGTGGTTTCGGACATTCTGTCTTTTTCACGGATGTTACAGGACAGGGTGTCCGAACTTTCGGGTCTGGCTCTGGCAGCACCCCTTGAAAACCTCTAGGTTATCCCCTCGAGGAGTCCGGTGCGGTTCTTGCTGTTGCACGGCAACGCGCCTGTCTTTCAGTGAAGCGTAAAGTCGGATGCGCTGCGCTGATGATATTCACCCACGGGTGGGCGCTCCGCGTGCGGAGCCGTGGGGATTTAATGAAAGGAGACTGTCATCATGAGCGCCACCGTTTTGACATCACATCGTTCTCGCCTACGAG
>JARDZZ010000155.1 GCA_029240595.1 Nitrospira sp.
TTGGAGACGCTGAAAGCCGATCCGCGATTCCGCACGCTCCCGATCTTGGCCTTTGCGAACCATGAAGAGGTGGAAACGTGGAATCGGGCTAAGTCCATGGGCGTGACGAAAATTGTGTCTCGAAATGAATTTTCCATGCGGACGAGGGACCTCGTGGAAGGGGTCATCTCTCACATTGCCTCGTAAGGCCACGGGACCTCACATGACCACCAATACCGCCATGAAACACTCCCGCTTGCATGACCATCTCGCCAAACTCGGCGCCACGTTCGAAGAAGTCACCGGGTGGTTGACGCCGGTTCACTATGGCCAATGGGTGGACGAGTACCGGGCGGTCCGAGAGGGCGTGGGCCTCGCCGATCTTTCACATCGAGGCAAACTTCGCGTCACCGGCGACGATCGGGTCAAATGGCTCCAAAGCGTGATCAGCAACGACATACTTCCGCTGCAGCCGGGGCAAGGCCGCTATTCCAGCCTCCTCACACATAAAGGGAAAATGCTGACGTACTTCCGCTGCTACATGCAGACCGACGCGGTGGTATTGGAGGATGCCGGGGAGATCGGTGATCAGACCTATGCGGCATTACGCAAATTCCTGCTTTACGGAACAAAAGCCAAACTCGAGAACTGCCGAGAGAGCTGGGGTCTGCTGTTGGTCAGCGGCCCAAAGGCGGCGATGGTGGTGAAGGCGGCGTTTGGAACCGATCTTGCCGACCTGAAAGCTGTGAACTTCATCTCCGCCGCCATCGGCGGGCAAACGGCGCTCATGATCCGTGCGGAGGAGACAGGAGAAGAGGATATCGAAATTCTCATTCCCGTCGACGGTTTGATCGCCGCCTGGGAGCGGCTCATGGAAGCAGGAGCGGCGCATGGGATCAGGGCCGTCGGTAGTCAAGCGCGCGAGGCGCTCCGCATGGAAGCGGGCATTGCGAAGGCCGGTCCCGACCTGAACGAAGAAATCGTTCCGCCTGAAGCCAACCTCGAGGAGAAAGCGTTCAGCTTGAGTAAAGGGTGCTATCCGGGTCAGGAAGTGGTCGCGCGGATGGATACCTACGGTACCGTGCGACGACACCTGGTCGGTTTAGTCGTCAAGGGCTCCGTCGTGCCGCCAAAGGGCGCGAAGCTCTTCACCGGAGACCGAGAAGTCGGCTGGATCAGCAGCGCGAGTCTGTCGCCTGAGCTACAGGCTCCGATCGCATTCGGATTTCCGCTGCGCGATTTCAGCGCTGCGGGCACGGCGCTATCGGTCCACGCAGAAGGCGCACGCTATGAGGCCACGGTTCAAACCCTCCCTTTTCATCGCCCCAAAGGTCCTCACGCCGGCTAAGACGCTCGTTCAGGATTCCGCGCGGCGGCCACGGCCTTCGCAAAGGCCAAGAGGCTGACACGCTCTTCCTCATCCAGCGCGAGCAACAAATGTGCCTCTTCGCCGTGCATTAGCCGCAGGCTGAGAAAAGGTTCCTCTCTCCGTTTCTCCTTGTTGTCCCACATGGCATCGATGACCTGCACCTTGTCCAATTGAGCAACCGAAACCACATCGTAGCGGAAATAGGAGTCGCCGATGACCATGTCGAAAAACACGTTGCCCGCCGTAAGGAGCAGGACGTTGAACCGCCCCTGTTCTTCGTAGCCCTCCGGCAGAAATTTATTGACGTGGCAGAGCGCTACCTTGCGATCGGCAAGGGCCGCGCGAATCTTATCGCGTAAGGCCGGGTAATCGATCTGCAAGGCTTTTTCGTCCGGAGCCGTCGCGGCGACTGCCGCGACCTGTGTCTTTTCGAATACTTCTTCCGCTGACATCAACCCAGCCATGACGTTCTCTCCTTCTCTCTAAGGGAAAAATGCCGAGCCATTACTCATCCGCTTCTGCTGCTAGGGCTGCCGTCTTGAACGGATGACCCTCGCGACTCCGACTAGGCCGAGACCGGCCCACGCGAACTCCAACAAAATGAATCCGGCCCGCTGGTCCGCAATGGCCACCACACCCAGCATCAGAGAACCGACGATGTTGAGTGTCAGGTAACCGGCATGCAGTTCGCGCCAGACCCCCCCCTGGTTGAGCCCATAGGCCGCCAAGACCATCAACGCCCCTACGACGGACATCAGCTGTAAGAGCATTCAAAATTCCTCTCAAACAGGGAGTAACTCCGTCCACAACGCCCGAAGGACAGCGGTACCAGAGCAACGGTGCAATGCGCGTGGAACCATCCAAGAGCAAGCCGGGCGGGCTTTTGCGATCCAACAAAGCTGGTACGGTAACCGGTGAACGAGCAGGAATGCAAGTGGCGATAAGAAGGCGGATGTTAGCGAGCTGCGATGCGGTAGAAAAATCGTGTGACACCGGCCTCATCAATCACCGACAAGGCAAATGCCTCCTTCGTCACTCGGACCAAGCCGAAGTTCTCATACCCTGCTTCATTGATGAGGGTCGTTGGATGCAGCGTCGCGCTCGGCGCGCTCAGCCAGCCTGGCCGTGCAGACAAGGGACCAACCGCAAATTCGTGGAAGTCTGCGACACCGTCTTCATTGGGGTCATAGACATTGGCCTGGACCCAGTGGATGTCGCCGGCGAGAAACACCACATTCTTGAGCTTCTTTTGAAGAATGGCATCGACAATCAGTTGGCGTTCCCGCTCGAATCCGTTGGCTTCCGCCCCGCCAGCCCATCCGTCATACCCCGGCACGGTCAGCCCGCCTCCCTTCAGGATGGACAATGGCACACTCGTGACAATGACTCTCCAGGTCGCGTTCGAACCAGCTATCCCATCCAGCAGCCATGTGAGCTGTGGACCGCCCAACATCGTTTTGGCCGGACCGTCTGGATCCGCATTGCGACTGCGGTACTGCCTGGTATCCAGAAGAAACAACTCGAGGTCAGACCCGTACCGGACGCGGCGATACAAGCGGTGTGGATCGCTTGCGTCGATCTGGATCGGCCAGTAGTCCCTCAGTGCCTGCCGGCCAGCCGGCATTTGCGGTTCGAACGGTCCTGAGAAATTATTTTTTACCTCATGATCGTCCCACATCACATAGACAGGAACCGTCTGGAGCATCCGACGGAGTGCGGCTGCGCCGCGTTGGTAATGATGCCGGTCACGATATTCGGACAAGGTCTTCGCGATGAAATTCGCGCCCGGCTCATTCGGTGGAGAGGGGCACAGATGGTCCGCATAGATCGTGTCACCGAGGAAGATGAAGAAATCCGGCCTCTGTTTGCGAATCGTGTCGAAAATCGGATAGCCCTGAGGACCTCGGCGGCATTCCAAATCACCGCTCCAGGCGAAGGTGACAGCAGCGGAGACCGCAGAATCGGGCAGCGTGCCGAACTCGCCCTCACCAGCGACATGTCTCTTGGACGGATTTTCCGGATCAACCACGACAATGTAATAGCGGTACCGGGTGCCTGGATTGAGGCCGTCGATGAGGATCGACAAGGTAAAGTCCGTCTCGACGCTGGTCACCATCACAGGGGTCCGGGCGGCGGCTGATCGCACCGATGCCATCGCCGCCATCGTTTTCCAAGCTTCGACGGAGGCCCATTCTACTTGGACATGCTTTGAGCCGGATGTTTTCAGCCAGAGCACGGCAGAATGGCTCGTGACGTCTCCCACTGCCGTTCCGTCGGGCAAGCTCGGCTGATCGAGCTCAGCTTGATCAATAAACGGGCTGTCGAGCGGTAGCCCTTCGCGGGAGGGTGACACGCACGCATGCAGGAGCGCGAGGAGGGCGCACAGTAGGAGCCTTACCGTCATGTTCACCGAGGACTCATGCGGAGGCCGGATACACTGGTGCATCGAACAAACTACGCGACTGTCCGTGGAGCGAGGCAAGGCTTTGGCTGACCTCAGGGTTGAAAATCGGATCCAGGGTCCTGCATACTGCTTTTGGACAACGAGGATTTTTGACATGAACGATCTCCAGTGCATGATCCAGGGATGCCAAGCGAAAGTCTATTCGCCGGCCGGTACGCAACACGTGTGCAAGGAACATTTTCTGAGCTTCCTCACCTGGCGTCGCCGCAAAGGAGCGCAAATGTTCGTCCATTATGCCGGCCTCAGCATGGATCAGCGCGACCCGATTGCTGCGGAATGGTCGAAAACCGTATCCACCGTCGAAGCGCCTTCCACAACCGCTTCAAAGCCTTAATCAGCGTCCTTCCTCACCACGCACGTTGCGCCTCACCGTCTTCCCCGCTAGGCACACATATTCGTCGCCTTGTTCACCCCATCACGGCACTGCCGTGATGGTGGATCATCAACCACTCGTCTCCGATGCGCTCGAAGAGGTTGGTGGCCAGCACCCTGGCTTGCTGCGGTTCGTCTGATTGCTGGCTCGTGATGTTTTCGGTGCAGATGACCCAAGCCATATCTCCTGCCACCTGAACCATCGACTCTGTCAGTTCGAATTTCATTGAAAACGTGTTGTTGAAGATCAAGACCCAGGAGTCGCGCACAGCAGGCCAGTCCGAACGGAGGGTCCAACCCGGATGCACGCACGTGACGTAGTCCAGGTGCGCCCATATCTCATCCATCTTCGCGATATCCAGGCTCTCAAAGGCTTCGTAAAACCTCTGGTTCGCCTGCGTGACTTCTTCGATCCGTCGTTCCAGCATGCGCACACTCACCGGCAAACGATGGCTTCCTCTCCCGTCCCAGCCCATGCATCTCGAGCACGCACTCGAGCATTCAGTAGGCCGTCACCTCAGTCAAGCGCGCTATCATACTGGAATCGACCGCAGCAGCGCGAGAGGAGTTTGCCGTCGGCTAAGAGGAAGGCAGGTTCGATGTCTGCCGATGCACGACCCACACGCCCGCGAGGATCAATACAATACCGATGATTTCCGCTACGCCGACGGGTTCCTTAAGAATCACCGCAGAGAGCGCGACTGCGGAAACGGGCGTGAGATTGCCAAGCACTGAGGCCCGTGATGGGCCAATGCGTTTGACGCCGAACAGCCAGGCCTGCTGCGCAACGGCGGTGGCAAATACCACCAGGTAGACTAAGGCGAGCCAATCCAAAAGCGTCACCGATGCCAATCCAGCCCTCACCATCTTCTGGTCTGTCCAGAGGAGCGGGATCTGCAGAACTGTTGCCGCCAGGAGCGTCGTCCAATTGACGGTCAGTGCCGGAACTCGTTCCATGATCGTTCGACTGCCGATGCTGTACAGCGCCCAACTCGCCACGCCCAGAAACACCAGCGCTCCGCCCAATAAAGGCTGTTCACCCGCAGCATTGAATCCTGCCACTGAAACCAACGCGACTCCAAAGAACGACAGAACACTGCCGGCCCACACAAGCCGCAATGGGACATCCTGGCTCAGGACCGCTGACAATAAGGCTGTCACCACCGGCAGCGCGCCGATGATCACTCCGGCTACCGCCCCGCTGACATACTTGAGCCCGATAAGGATTAAGAGATGGTTGCCGAGCACCCCCAGGCCGAGGAGAGCAAGGGTTCGATAATCTTGCCTCGTCAATCCGCGTAGTGATCCATCTTGAAGCCACCAGGTGGTGACGAGGATCATCAGTCCCCCGATATCCCGAAGCACGGAAGCTTCGACGGCTGAAAAGCCGCTCAGCGCAAGCTTTTGCGCAACGATGGATCCCCCCCATAACACAGCCGCGACGACGATCGCTCCATAGCCGAACCCGACAGGTTGTATGGCCATGCCCTGGGGAATACAATCCTTCCGGGCAACGGTCAAGCATATTCTTGAGCGGACCATGCGTGGCTGCGCTCGGGAATTTGCCAGGTGTTTTCCGGAATCCAATTCCGTTTGATGGAACTGGACACTGGCTCATATCGGATCACCGGCTTCTATCATGCGGCTGAATCTCAAAGAGTTTGGCGCGGTCTTATGCGATCTGGATGGCGTCATCACCCAGACGGCCCGCTTGCATGCGGCTGCCTGGAAGCGTCTGTTTGACGACTATTTACAGGAGGTGGCCGCACGAACAGGAGCTCCATTCAAGCCGTTCGATCTACAAGAGGACTACCGAGTGTATGTGGACGGCAAACCTCGCCATGAGGGCGTGCGGGATTTCTTGGCGTCCCGCAAGGTGAGTCTTCCGCCAGGGACACCCAGCGACGGGTTCGACCGTGAAACACTCTATGGACTCGGCCAGAGAAAGGACAAGCATTTTAAAGTCGCGCTGCGTGAGACCGGAGTCATCGCTTATCCCAACACGGT
>JARDZZ010000156.1 GCA_029240595.1 Nitrospira sp.
AATGATGGCGGCAAGATCCTGCTTCCGCTGCGGGGTGACGCCTGATCGTGACCCGATCGCTTGCGCGACCTGCCGATCCAGCAGGGCCGCCGTCAACTCGATGGCATGGCTGGGCAGCACACGGGTATACAGTTCATTGAACCAGCAGGAACGCATGTCGTGCCAGGGCCCGTCTTCTGCCACGACATGATCGTGAATGCAGTACCGCTTAGCGGCTTGAAACGTCCCGGACGTAATCTGATACATCCCGACGGCACTCGAGGCTGGTCGGTACCATTGCAGGGGGTTCCATGAGGAGTGCCACCGCCAGTACGTGCGGGCAAGGGGATTGCCGCTGCCTTCGACCTGGGCCAGCGCTGCAAGCAATTCGGGTGTGATGACGGCGGTCGCATGTTCACGAAAGAGGGAGCCGTATTCACGCCACGTCTCAGTGAGATTTTTGTCGAAGGCGTTGTCCAACGGAAACAATATTTCGCTGGGTTTCTTGGTCGCATGATAGGCCCAGTTGATCCCGAACCAGATCACACCGACCAGCAGGGCCATAACGGGAATGGCGACCGCCGGATGAGCGGCGCAGAGGGCGCCCACGAAGGCGCGCATCTCACGCCAGCGCAAACGGATGAAGCGCCACAGCTTCTTACGGGTAACGCGGCGGCGTGACTGCCGGCGGCGCGGGCCGCGGCGATTGGAGCGGGGAGACATGGAAACATATCATAGCCGAATCGTGGGAAAATGGATCAAGGAATGAAAGATCACACCTTCCAGCTTGTCTGGGCTCTCAGGGAAACAGAGATCCAGCAAGCATGAAGGAGCATGTGAAACGCTCCTGGTGCTCCTGCGCACGTCACTCGCACCTTTCCTATCCGGTCCGGGCGAGCGACCTTCCCGCACATCGGGATTCCACAGAAGCCAGGCTGCGCTTTTTACATTCCAAGGTGCTTCTTGAGAATCGGTGAATCCTTGATGGCGGGATTCGTGGGGGCCAGTTCCGCCGCCTTCTTGAAGGACCCCGTGGCGTCCTCGTGCTTCCCCATTTTGTCGAGTGAGAGGGCCAAGTTATAGTGGGCTTCGGCAAGGTTCGCATCGGCCTTGATGGCTTTTGTGAACCCCTCTGACGCCACATCCCAATGTCCCTGCTTGTAATGGCCGACGCCCTCGTCATTGATCGCACGACCGGGTGAACTGGCAGGAGCCATGAGGGCTGTGTCAGCACCCACTGCCGTGGTTGCCGTCCCCGCAGGTTTGCCGTCATCACACGCGACCACAGTGATGAGACACGTAAGCATCACACTCAGCGCAAGAAAGACCTGTTTCACGTTGAACCTCCTAGGTGACATGGATCAGACACGTATCGGATCATGTCTCATTCAGGATGTGCGGTCTGATCAATAGTGCTCACTGACGCATCCTCATCCCCCATTGCGTTCCGGCCGCCATTGAAGGCCCAAGGTGATGATCTGCTGGAGCAGCTGCTTGTAGGGCACGCCCGCCTGTTTGGCGGACTCGGCGAAATCCTCGCCCTCCGCAATTTGGGGATTGGGGTTCGCTTCCAGCACATAGAGTTTCTCCTCTGTATCCATCCGTAGGTCGATGCGCGCATACCCGCTCAGGTCCAAGGAACGGTAGACTCGCTTCGCGAGATGTTGGATGCGCTCGACGACGCTGTCGGACGCGTCTTTCAGTTCCGCGGTCTGGATGCCATATTTCTCCTGGTACTTGTTACTCCACTTCACCCGCTCCGTGGCGATCCGATGGACGTTGTCCGGCATCTTGCTGAATTGCATCTCCCACACGGGAAAGACCCGCAGTCGTTGGTTGCCCATCACACCGACGTAGAGCTCGCGGCCCTCGATGAATTGTTCGACGAGTGCATCCGTGCCGACGCTCTCATGAATGAATCCAACCCGTTCGCGCAACTTCTGCTCATCCTCTACGACGGAGGCCTGAGAGATCCCGAGCGAGGCTTCCTCGGTCAGCGATTTGACGATCAGGGGGAAGGCGAGGCGCTTCGGCAGGCGGATCTTCAGTCCTCGATGAAAGATGGCGAACTCCGGCACCGGAATGCGATGGTACGCCATCAGTTTCTTGGAGAGTCCCTTGTCTTTGGCAATCAGCAGGCCACGTGGATTACAGCCGGTGTAGGGAATCCGTAGTAATTCGAGGTAGCTCACCACGTTCGGTTCGAACAGGCTCACATTGTGAAACGCTTCCAGCAGATTGAAGACAATATGTGGCTTCCAGGTATCAATGGTGCTGCGGATGATGCCGAGATCCTGTTCCACCCCCAACGGCTCTGCCTCATGGCCAATCGCTCGTAGTGTCGTGACGACGTCAAATTCTGTTTTCCATTCGGCCTTCTCAGTATCGACCCCGGACGTATCCTGAGGCGGTACCAAATGTTTGTGCATGAGCACCAGGACTTTGAGCGGCTTCATAGCGCCACCCGCCGGCCGCCGGTGTGGACGTAGTTCATCGCTTGCACTGTCAGGAAGACGGTAAATTCTTGTTTAGCCTGCTCTTCCGGTACTGCCAGGCGCAGGTTGAGCGGACGGCAGTAATCGATCAGATCTTCGAAGACCTGATCGATCGTGTATTGATACACACCCGTCCAGCCGGCGACGAGACGGCGAACCGGCTTCCGAATCTTCATAAGGAAACGGATGGCCGTCATGTTGCCTGCGTGCTCTGCCGCCTCCGAGAAGAACCGCTGCAGGTCACGGGCATTGAAGTCCGGATGGTCGACACCGTAATGCCGGCGCTTCTTCTTGTAATGCCGGCGCAGGGTGGTGCGCAGCCGCCGGAGCGGATCAATTTCTTCCGTGGAGACGTTAAGCGGAGGTTTACCAACCAGCGTCTGCATGAGCTGATCGACGTATTGAAGTTTCTTGAGCGCCGGCCATCCGGCATAGCGTGTCTCCCAGAGAGAACTCGGGGTGAGCCAGACGGCGAAGGTCTCGGCGAAGTCCTCATCGGGATGGCTTTGGGCGTACCAGGAGTCGAGATGAAGCACGAAACTCTTGCTATAGGGCTTTGGAGAATAATCATCGGGATACGGCTCGGAACTATTTCCGAAAAGCTGCTGTCGATGCCGTCGGCGTCGCAGCTTGAAGGCATTCTCGATCGCATGGCCGGCCTCATGCCGCAGAATGCGCATGCATGAATCCGGATCGCCTCCTTCCACTTCTAACATGTGAGCGAGTTCGAGCTTGGCGAGGCGGGGGTGGGCGAGGTAGAACGGGATCGCGATGCCGGGCACATCATCCGGACAGAACCATTCATCTGACAGCCAAAAATGGGGATGAAAGCGAAGGCCGCGGTCATCGAGTTCTTGGTACAGCTGCGCGATGCGGTCCTCAAGATTACTGCCCGCAATCTTGACATCGAGGTCGCACAGCCGAAGATCCAGCAACCTCTCATCCGGCCACGTCGCCCAATCGGTGAGATCGTTCCGTTTGGTATCGGAGGACACATCTGGTGCCGGCTCGCTCTCGTCTTGTATGGCCATCGTTCAGATCATCACCGCGTAAGTCCCAAAGCCGGGACATTGTACGTTTTGACCGCTAGTTCAGTCGATCCCCACCGGTAGGCCTCGCCGGTTCAGCCTTCGGAGGAAGTTACCAACGGCTGGACCTATCCTTCACATGTGGGCCATGTATGCGCTCGTAGGCATATGAGCATGGGCTGTTCAGAATGCCAAGGCGTTTGTCGATTCATGAAAAAGAGTCAGTCCCTCCCTTGTTGACGTGCGCCCGGAGGGGAGCGTAGGGTCCGCCGTAGGTGGGGCCGACTGAACAGCCTGCGGGATAGTGGGGAGCCATGCGCCATGCTGAGGTGGTTCGCGCTGCGCACGAGCGTGATCGTGCTGATGGCCGGCTGTATGTCGCCCGGTGCCTCAAATCCGGGGCACCACGTGACGGCAGCGTCGTATAGAACAGATGCAACCAAGGGACTGGTCGTGCTCTCGGCGCTGTGGGGCCGCTCGTGGAAGTGCGGGACATTCGAGCACGGACAGTTACGAGCCTTTGGCTTCGATCGGTTGCCGAGTGTGACTGAGGCAGAGGATGCGACGGTCGATGTGGTCATTGAAGACTCGACGGACCTTCGAGGGGGACCGGCCGCCAACTACGTGCTGGCCTTGGAGCCCGGCGAGTATGGTCTGGCGATGTTCGCCATCCGGGTGGCCTCCTCTACGACGGATATGAGAACCGTGAGCGTCGGACGTGCAAGGCTGTTCGAGAAGGGCGAGCCGGTCGGCGGGACGTTCACGGTGAAGGCGGGTGAGCTGGTCTACATCGGGCACTTCGGATTGGATTGCTCTAAAGAGCCGACGATTTGGCGCTACTATTTAGATGGGCGTGGAGGATTCGAGCACTACAAGCGCCTGATCAAGGACCAATTTCCATTTCTGCCCGTGGAGGCCATGCAAATGCGTTTGTTCAAGACATCCACATTGGGACGGGACTATGTCCAGCCACAATAATCGAGGAGTCTTTGCTTGAAGGCGGCAGAGTTGCTGGTCCGGTGCCTGGAGAACGAAGGCGTGGATCTTGTCTTCGGGTTGCCCGGCGAGGAAACGCTCGAGCTCACGGATGCGCTACTCGATTCCCGCACCCGCTTCATCGAGGCCCGGCACGAGCAGGGTGCGGCATTTATGGCCGACGTGTATGGCAGGCTCAGCGGAAAGGCGGGAGTGTGCCTGTCCACGCTCGGACCCGGCGCGACGAATCTGTTGACGGGCGTCGCGGATGCATTCCTGGATCGAGCGCCGCTGGTGGCCATCACGGGACAAGCTTCGCTGAACCGGCGCCATAAGGAATCGCACCAATACATCGATGTGATGTCAATGTTCAAGCCCGTCACCAAATGGAGTGCCTCGATACCGAAAGCGGAGGTGATTCCCGAGGCCGTGCGGAAAGCATTCAAGATCGCACAGACGGAGAAACCTGGCGCGACACATTTGGAGCTGCCCGAGGACGTGGCGGAGGAGCAGATCGGCGATGCGAGCCAGCTGCAGCCGTTATTCGTCCAGGCGCCGGTCATGCCGGAGCCGTCGCCGGCTCAGGTCGCGAGAGCGGTCCGCACGATTTCCGGGGCGCAGCGTCCTGTGATTCTGGCCGGAAACGGCGTGATTCGTAGCCGCGCACATGAGGCGGTCAGACAGTTTGCGCGACGGGTGCACATTCCCGTCCTGCACACGTTCATGGCCAAAGGGACACTTCCCGACAGCGAGCCGCTGTCTCTCTATACGATTGGCCTGTTGGCGCGCGATTACACGTCGGCCGTGATGGAGCAGGCCGATGTGGTGATCGCCATCGGCTATGATTTCGTCGAGTATGCCCCCTGCTTCTGGAATCCCCATCGTGACAAGCGCATCGTGCACATCGACGGGTCGCCTGCCGAGGTGGACGAGCACTACATCGTCGAGGTGGGTCTACTGGGGGACCTCCGTCACTCCTTAGACCTCATCGGGGCCGCAGTTCCGCCGTTCGATTTGTCCTGGTCTTCCATATCACGCAAGACCGTGCTCGACGGATTCGAGGCAGAATTAGCCGGCTCACCCTCCTGGCCGCTGCGGCCGCAACACCTGATGCGGGAACTCCGCACGGCTCTGAGGCCGGATGATCTGGTGGTCTGCGATGTGGGTGCGCATAAGCTCTGGATGGCCCGGATGTTCCCCTGCGAGGTGCCCAACTCCTGCATCATCTCGAACGGGTTTGCCGCCATGGGGATTGCCGTGCCCGGCGCCATTGCCGCAAAGTTATCGTTTCCAGAACGGAGAGTGGTGGCGGTCACTGGCGATGGTGGGTTCTTGATGAACTCACAGGAACTTGAAACGGCGGTGCGTCTGGCATTGCCGCTGGTTGTTCTCGTGTGGCGGGACAACGGCTACGGTGTGATCCGCTGGAAGCAACAGCTCCGGTTCGGCCGAACCTCCGCCGTGGAATTCGGCAACCCTGACCTTGTGCAGTACGCCAGGAGTTTCGGCGCGATCGGCTATCGCGTGGCGGAGCCGTCTGAGCTTGGGGCTGTCTTGGAGGAAGCGCTGAAGAGCAAGGTGCCGGCCGTCATCGACTGCCCGGTCGACTACGCCGAAAATCTCCGGCTGACCGATCGATTGCAAGCACTCCCGCACTGACCCCGGTGTTTCATGAGATGCCGCGTCCTTGTTCGCTTCACGTCAACAGCG
>JARDZZ010000032.1 GCA_029240595.1 Nitrospira sp.
CCCGTATCGCTCGATGACGGAGCACAGAGAATCCGGGGCAATCGCCAAACGGCTCGCGAGTTGGGCAAGGATTCTTCCATTGGCCTGGTGCATGATGAATTGCGACACATCCCGCGGGTCGACGCCGAACTCTTTCAAGATGTCGAGCAAGCCCCGTTCGAGATGCCTCACGGCCAATCGGAACAACGGCGCCCCCTGCATCCGCAAAGAGTGCTCCTGGCCATCGAGGGTTTCGTGACTTGCCGGTCTCCGCGATCCCCCGGCACGATTGCGAATCAAATCATGCCGCGCGCCATCGGAATGGAGCCGAATCCCCAGGAGTCCACGGCTCGGCTGATCGGCGTCCGGTTCACCATGCACCACCGCTGCACCGGCGCCGTCCCCAAAGAGCAGCGCGGTGTCAGAGTCGCTTGGGTCGAGCGTGCGCGACTTCACCTCCGCTGCCACGACGAGGCAGGTCTTCGCCTGGCCGCTCCGAACCATCGCATCGGCCATGGAAAGACCATACAAAAACCCGGAACACGATGCGGCGACGTCAAATGCCGGCACGCTGGCACAACCTAGCTTCCGTTGCAGGTGGCAGGCCGTAGAAGGGAAGGCCATATCCGGAGAGGTGGTCGAAACGATAATGACCTCGACTGCCCCCAACGGAAGCCCTGCTGCCTGCAGGGCGTCGCGGGCGGCGGACACAGCCAAATCGGAGGAAGCCTGGGACGCCTCCGCCCATCGGCGCTCTCGAATCCCGGTCAGTTGCATGACCTTCTCAGGATCAATTCCCAACGCCGCACCCGCCTCGCGATTGGAGACGACGCGTTCAGGAAGATAGGAGCCTGTTCCGATGAGCCTGGATCGAATCATTGCTGAATTGCCGAGGGGTGGCACCAACCGCGCGGGATTATAGGTCTCGCGCCCGCAGGGGTCAACCCGAGCGGGAAAGATTGCTTTTAAAAGGGGCTCCTGCTAGTTTTGTAACGGGACCTCATGAAGATCAATCTGGTACAGACAGACCTTCTCCCGGCCGCCCGTAGCCTGAGCGTTGCCCTAGGGATGGCGACCCTCTGCCTGCTCATGGCCTGCTCGAGCTCGCCAAAGAACGGCGATGCCACGTCCAAGAAAGCTCTGAGTGGAACGGACGAATCGATCTTCCTCGGCGATACGATTGAAAAGAACTACGATCCAAACGTCATTATGAAACGCGGAGAAGCGTTCTTCGAAAAGGAAGAATTCGCCGAAGCCATCGTCGAGTATAACCACTTCCTCGATCTGCATCGCAGTCACATGCTTGCTCCCTACGCCGGTTTCCGGATCGGCGAAAGCCACATGAAGCGTGCGAAGGGCATTGATCGCGACCCGGAACCCATTCAAAAAGCCATTGATTCCTTCGAACGGTTGCGAAGAGACTATCCGGGCAGCCGGTACGACAGCGAGGCGGTCGACAGGATTCAGGAATGCCATGATCTGTTGGCTCAGATGCACCTCTTTGTCGGGCAGTTTTATTACCGGCGGCAGTCCTATCTGGCCGCGGCACACCGCTTCGAGCAGATCATGAAGATTTATCCGGACAAGTCTGTGGCGCCTGATGCGCTGTACTTCCTCGCTCTCAGCTACCACGACCTTGGAGCGGACGATTGGGCGAGTGAGAAATTGACCTTGCTTGCGGAAAAGTATCCCAATAGCACGCATTCCAGTGACGGCGCAAAATTGCTTGCCAAAATCATCAAATCCCAGCCGTCGGTGCTCGTGGCGAAAAAGCCGGAGGCAGCTGCACCGATCCCGGAACCGGCCCTTGCGGCTCAAGAGAGTTCGCGGTCCGTTCCGGCAGGGGGCGTGACTCCGCAGGTGGCCAATGGACTGATGCGGCTTCCTTCTGCCACGGCCATGGGGCAGGGGTTTGTAAACTGCCGACTCGGCGCCTGGTGCTAGCAGGCTGATCAAACAGACCACGTTTCTCACCCACCCGTCCCGGTGCGCCGAGACGCATCATTCACCGTAGCGTTCTCGCTTCGCTCAATCCCTCGACAGACCGAACAACGTATGCGTCGCTCTTTCGCTTGTTGCGGCCTTTCATGGTGACGGGCGCGTCTCGGTGCGCCTCGAAACGGTTGAACATGACGCCCTGTTTTTTTGACCAGCCTGTCGAAGAAGAAGAAGAAGAAGAAAGAAATGGGGGAAGAGTCTGTGAAAGCTACTGGCCCAGATACCAGCCGATGCCATGCCGCTCCAAAAAACTCGTAATCATCGTGAGTGAATTGGCATAGATCATCACGCCGACGATGACAAGCAGCACACCGCTGACAGTGGACACTCCCCACAGGTAGGCGCGGGCTTGCTTGAAATACGCCAGAAAACGATCGACACCCAAGGCCGTCAAGAACAGCGGCAAGCCCAAACCGAGCGAATAGCTGGTCAACAAGAACACGCCGTCGAGCAAGGAATCGGTGGTGCTGGCATACAGTAAGATTGTGCCGAGTACGGGCCCGACACAGGGCGTCCAGCCGGCGGCAAACGCGATTCCGATCAAAAACGAACCGAGATATCCCACCGGCCGGTTCCGGAATTGGAAGCGGTGTTCCATCTGCAAAAAATTAATGTTGAGAATGCCGAGCAGATAGAGGCCGAAAATGACGATCAGCAGACCCCCAATACGCCGGATGTGCTCCTGATAGGTCATGAGGAGCTGACCGACGAAACTGGCGGAGGCCCCGAAGGCAATGAAGACGACGGAAAAGCCGGCAATGAACAACAGAGCATTCACCACGATCGCTCTCTTGAACTGTGACCGCGCATTGGCATCGGTCAGCTGCTCGATTGATAAGCCTGTGATGTAGGAAATATAGGAGGGAACAAGCGGCAGCACGCACGGTGAGACAAACGAGAGCAATCCCGCCGAAAAGGCTGCAATCATCGATATCTGAGTCAGCGATTCGGACACGAGCAATCTCTATGATTTCATCAACATCTCGATCAATTGGTGCGCTTCGGGAGCTTCCCAGTCACGGGCGCCGAAGATGTGCTGCCGCACCACGCCCTGACGGTCGACCATGAATGTCATCGGCAGCGTCCGTGCTCCATACGACAACCCGACGCGAAAATCGGCGTCGTGAAGAATCGGAAAAGTGAGTTTGTTCTCTTCCTGAAACGGCCTCGTGACCGCCACTCCCTGTGCATCGGTCGACACGGCGAGAATCTCGAAATCTTTTCGATCGTACGTCCGGTACAGACGTTCCATGGCCGGCATCTCAACCCGGCATGGCCCGCACCACGTGGCCCAGAAATTGAGCAGAACCACTTTCCCACGCAATTCAGACAGAGAGACAATTCGCCCGTTCATGTCGCGAAGCTGAAAGTTGGGGGCCGGCTCGCCGGGCTTGACGATTCCGCGTTGGGCCACTGATGCCGCGCTGCCGGCCTGGCTCGAGGCCGATAGGGCCATCGTCAGGAATACGGAAAGGAGTGCGGCAGTCACAAGCGGTTTCATCCTTGATCCACCATCGAAGCTTCTGCAAGTGGTGCTCGAGTTCCGGCCGTCTTTGGCGTGACGTTTAGCAGCTTCGTCAATATCTGGAGGCTGTCGAGCCTCGTCCAATCACGCGGTCCGATGACGATTTCCTGAATGATGCCTTGCTGATCGATGATGAACGTTTCGGGGACACCCATCCGCTTATAGGGTTTGTCGGTCCGCCCCCAGGAATCGACCAAGACCGGAAAGGTCAGATTTAAGCCCTTGACGAACGGAGGAATATCCTTTGTCGTTGTGACCCGGTCGATACTGACGGCTAACATCACCAACCCGTCTTTTTCGAAATTCTTGTTCAGGATCTCCATCGAAGGCATTTCTTCGCGGCAGGGCTTGCACCAGGTCGCCCAGAAGTTCAAGAAGACAACCTTCCCTCGAAAATCGGACAGACGATACTGTTTGTCGTTCAGATCGGTGAGCGAAAAATCAGGGGCCGGCTTCCCGACGGCGAGCGGCTCATACTTCGCGCTTTGCAGCCAAACCAGGGTGAAGACGGCGATGAGAATAGCCGTGCCAACGGCCAAAATCAGCACGCGTGAGCGGCCTCGAGATGGAAGTGAAGTCACATTCGAAGGGATGGTTTGCTCGGTCATGGTGACCTGAATAACGAGAGGTCACATGCATCAGGCATAGGCATGCAGACCGGACAACAGGAAATTCACTCCCCAAAAGCAAAAAATGACCATTAAGAAGCCGAACACGGCGTAGATCGCGGCACGCCGGCCTTCCCAGCCTCTCGTCATCCGAGCATGGATATAGGCGCCGTAGATGAGCCAGACAATCAGCGACCAGGTTTCTTTCGGGTCCCAGCTCCAATAGCCGCCCCAGGCGTAATTCGCCCACATAGCGCCTAAAATAATCCCGAAGGCTAGCATGGGAAATCCGATCATGATGGCCTTATAGCCCAACTCATCTATGGTTTCGAGGTCCGGAAAAGCCGCATAAAAACGCGACCGGCTTCCGCGCTGCTCGGCCCGTTCCTTGAACAGATACATGACTCCAAGACCACCGGCCATCGCAAAGGCCGCATAGCTGGTCAGAGTCACGGAGACGTGAATGTAGATCCAATAACTATTGAGCGCCGGCACCAGAGGTTCAGCCGTCTGGTAGCGATAGGGAAGGAGGGACGCTGCTCCCATCGCGATGAAGCCGATGCCGACGACAAACGCGCCGATCGCCTTGATCTTGTATCGAAGTTCCAACAGCACGTACCCGAGAATGATCGCCCAGGACACGTAGGCCATCGCTTCAAACTGGTTGGACCAGGGGGCGAACGTGCCTGAATGCTCTAACCGCTCGAACGCGCGGGTCAGCAACGCCGCAGTGTTGACCATCCACCCGAACACCGTCACCAGCGTGGCCACCTGCCCCAGTTGAGTGGCCCACGCTCCGTCCCGTTCATCGAAGTCCTCGGCCGGATGGCCGGCCGGTGCGAAAGCCATCGCGGGCCGGCGCGCAAATAAGTAGGCGACATACAGGGTCAGGGAAGCCAGATACAGCCAGAAGGTCATGTCGAACAGAAACAGTGAACGGGCCATCGTATCCTCCCTCAATCCGCGGGTTCAGTCGAACCCGTCTATCATACCCAAGAGCAGTGGCCTTTGACCACTGGCAGGCCGCTTTCTTCTTCCATGATCGCCTGCCCTTCTGACAGGGAACTCCAGTGGGCGCACTTCAAAGAAGCCCCAGCCGGAAGGAGCCGCCCGGCTAGGCCTCAAGTGTACGTATTTTTTCCGTGAGCTTCCGAAACTCTTTTTGAAAATCGATCTGACTCTTGTGGGTCGTGCCGCCGACGTGCACGGTCACGCCGCTGGCCCCTGAGGGGATGATCTTCGTCCACAACCGGCGATGGTAGATGAACGAGGAAAGCGTGATTCCGACGACGATCATCGTGCACCCGATCCATACAATGTTGATGCCGGGGTTCTTGGCGATTTGCAGACCTGTGTACTTTTTCGGCTTGTAGCCGATCAATTCAAATTGGTATTTCGAGTCTTTGATCTCGAACAAATCGGGGAATTGATAAAAGATCCAGGGGGTGGCCTGAACTGTGCTGCGCTCATTGACCGTCAACTTGATCGCCGGGTTGGCATGCTCAATGGTTTTGGAATAGACCTTTTTTTCGGTTGAATTGAAGGCAAAGTCTGCAACAAAGTCTGTCATGGCCAGCTTCAGGTTCAAATCCGAGAGCGTCTGCTCCTTCTGCCATTCCAAGTCGATGGTCTTGACGACTTTCTCGGTCTGTTTGTCTTTGATGTTCACCCGCGCCACTTCGATTTGGTCCCAGGCATCTCCGTAGCTGGATTG
This sequence comes from Nitrospira sp., assembly GCA_029240595.1. GTDB lineage: Bacteria > Nitrospirota > Nitrospiria > Nitrospirales > Nitrospiraceae > Nitrospira_C. Next base: position 5,825 of record JARDZZ010000032.1, read on the forward strand.
ATAAAACCAGATACCTTTGTACACAAGAGGATCGTTGACGGTAATCGTCTTGGTGATTTTCGTTTCGCCGCTCTCGAGCACGGTGAGCGTACTGTTATAGGACTTGACCGCGCCGTTCTCGTGGTAATCAATCCAGAACTTGTCCACTTTTAAATCGAAATTGCCACGAGGAATATGATAGGTCTGGCCTTCCAGACAGACGCCGAATTCCTGGAATCCATAATAGCTACCGAGTAATCCGCCGAGCACGATCACCGTGGCGCTCAAATGCGCCATGTGCGCGCCAACTCGCCCCATGACTCCTTTCGTCGCGTACAGCGTCACTTCCCCCGCCTCATTCTTGGCCAGGACCCGATAGCCCTTCCCGACGTAGTGCTGGGCCAACTGCTGTGCGATTGATTCTTTGGTGCCCGGCACCACGACTTCGGCCTGCTGTTTCATCCCTTTGATGAAAGCGAGTGAGACGCTGACCTTGTCTTGTTTCATGGACCGCCAGACGGCCGGGAAACGCTTGTAGAAACAGGTGAGCGAGTTGACACAGAGGAGCCCGAGCAGTCCGGTAAACCACCACGTGTGGTACACGTCCGTGAAGCCAAGACGAAGAAACCAGCGATAGGCGTCTTCTCCATATTCCTGGATGTAGGTCTCAGCCCGCTCGCCCTGCTGAATGACCGTCCCGATGGTCGCCGTGATGGCGATGAACAGAAACAGAAACATCGCCAACTTGATGGAGGCGAAGAACTCAACCAGCTCGCGCGAAAATTCTTCCCATCCCACACCGGGGGCGGGAGTTTGGGGGGTATCCTGTTCAGACAACGTTTCCGGCCGGCTGTTCATACTGGTGTTGGTCTCTCTTCCATAGCCAGACACACGATCTCTACGGCCCGAGAAACACGGCAGATGGGGCGAGGGGCAATCCTGCGCTGGTAGGCGATCCTTATCCCGACAACGCGTGTACCTTGCCGTAGATCAGGAAGGAAATCCTCGAAAGCACAGCATCTTACAAGCGCCGGAAAAGCACTGTCAAGCAAGCGCGTCGATCGCCGTGTGGTCATACCCCACTATCGAACTAATAGACAAATCAAGCGATTATCGCTATGATCTCCCCCGGCTTCCACATCAAGGCTTCCGTCTCACACAGGGCCCGTTGTACCCCCGACTGAGATCGAGCAACCATCGCCCGCTGAACCATTTGAGGAGTGGCAATGAGAAACAATTACCTCTTTACGTCCGAATCGGTGACCGAAGGGCATCCGGATAAAATCGCCGACCAGATTTCCGACGGAATTCTGGACGCCATGATCGCACAAGACAAATACAGCCGCGTAGCCTGCGAGACCATATTGACCACCGGAATCGCCTTCGTCGCCGGTGAGATTTCGACCAAAGCGTACGTCGAAATCCCGGACATTATCAGAGATGTCATCAAGGATGTCGGCTATTGCGACGCCTCCTGGGGGTTCGACTGCAACACCTGCTCCGTTCTTACCTCCATCCATCAACAGTCCGGCGATATCGCCATGGGAGTAGATTCCGGCGGGGCAGGTGACCAGGGGCTGATGTTCGGCTACGCCACCAACGAAACAGCAGAGCTCATGCCGATGCCGATCGTGCTCGCGCACCGACTCACCCGCCGGCTGGCTGAAGTGCGGAAGAAGGGTATTCTTCCCTGGGTCCGTCCCGACGGGAAATCTCAGGTCACCGTCGAGTACCGCAACGGGAAGCCGATTCGCATCGATACCATCGTCGTCTCGAGCCAGCACAGCCCTGACATCACGAGTAAGCAAATTGAGCGCAGCATCATGGAGAAGGTCATCAAGCCGGTCATGCCCAAAGGGCTGTACGATCCGACGAGCGTGAAGCACCACATCAATCCGACGGGTCGTTTTGTCGTTGGCGGTCCGATGGGTGATACGGGCCTCACGGGTCGCAAGATCATCGTCGATACCTATGGTGGCCATGGCAGCCATGGCGGCGGCGCCTTCTCCGGCAAGGATCCCACAAAGGTGGACCGTTCTGCGTCGTACATGGCCCGTTACATTGCGAAAAACATCGTGGCCGCCGGCCTGGCAGACAAGTGTGAAGTACAACTGGCCTACGCGATTGGGGTGGCCGATCCAGTCTCCGTCCTCGTGGACACCAAGAATACCGAAAAAGTCTCGGTCGACAACCTGGATAAACTGGTGCGCAAGCACTTCCCGATGACGCCGCGTGGCATCATCGATCATCTCAAACTCCGCCGGCCGATTTTCAAAAAGACTGCCGCGTACGGCCATTTCGGCCGCAATGAACCGGAATTCACCTGGGAGAAGACCGACAAAGCGAAGGTCTTGCGAAAGGACGCGGGACTCTGATCGCATTCGGCAACGGTTGATCCGAAGATCAAGGGGACGGATCGAGCCCGTCCCCTTTTTTCTGACAACTTGACCATCCATTACCCGCTCATCACTGCAACTGGAGGCTTTTTGTGGATTACGATGTGAGAGACATCAAGCTGGCCGACCAAGGAAGACTCAAGATCGAATGGGCCGAAGCGACCATGCCGGTGCTGCGGCTCATTCGAAAACGGTTCAAACGGCAACAGCCCCTCAAGGGCGTGCGGGTCACGGCCTGCTTGCACGTGACAACCGAAACCGCCAATCTGGCCATCACGTTAAAAGCCGGCGGGGCTGATGTCCGGCTTTGCGCCTCAAATCCGCTCAGTACCCAGGATGACGTGGCTGCCGCCCTCGTCCAACATGAAGGCATCCCGACATTTGCCATCAAGGGGGAGGACAATGCCACCTACTATCGTCACATCGAGTCGGCAATTGCCCATCGCCCGCATGTGTCCATGGACGACGGCGCAGACGTCGTTTCGCACCTCCATTCCAAGCGAAAAGATCTGCTGAAGAACGTGATCGGGGGCACGGAGGAAACAACCACCGGTGTGATCCGGCTTCGGAGCATGGCGGACAAGAAAGTGCTCAGATTCCCCGTTATCTCCGTCAATGATGCCGACACCAAGCACATGTTCGACAACCGGTACGGCACTGGCCAGTCGACGATGGACGGGATTGTCCGGGCGACCAATCGCCTCGTGTGCGGTTCGGTCGTTGTCGTCGTAGGCTACGGCTGGTGCGGACGCGGCATCGCCATGCGCGCGAAAGGCATGGGGGCTGATGTCATCGTCACGGAAATCGACCCGTTGAAAGGCCTTGAGGCCGTCATGGACGGCTTCCGGGTCATGCCCATGGAGTTGGCCGCTCCGATCGGCGATTTCTTCGTGACTGTTACAGGCAACATTCATGTCATCAGAAGCGAACATTTCGCCGTCATGAAAGACGGAGCCATTGTCTGCAACAGCGGACATTTCAACGTGGAACTCGACATTCCGAGCCTTGAGAAGCAGGCGAAAAAGCGCCGGGTGGTCAGGCCTGGCGTGGAAGAATTTACCCTTCGGAAAAATGGCCATCGAGTCAGCCTGCTGGGCGAAGGCCGCCTGGTTAATTTGGCTACAGCCGAAGGCCATCCCTCCAGCGTGATGGACATGAGCTTTGCCAATCAGGCGCTGGGCGCGGAATACATCGTCAAGAACTATAAGCACCTCGAGAAAAAGGTCTATCCGGTTCCTCCGGCGATCGACAAAGAAATTGCGCGGCTGAAGTTGGCCGGCATGGGGGTAGCGATCGATACGTTGACGCCTGAGCAAAAGAAATATTTGGCGAGTTGGGAGATGGGAACGTAGGATCGCCTGGCTTAAGCGCTCTGCTCGACCGTGCTAAGCCTCAGGCTGCTCTGCGTCGCAGACTCCTTCAGGTCACGCTGAGCTCGACTTGAACTTCAAACATGCGTCGCAGTCCTCAACGATTCGGACCGCAGCCTTTCGGCAAGCACGGTGACCCGATCCTCACGCAAATCGCCAGATAGACCAGATCCATCCCACCAAAGCAGCGGTGACTCATCGCCGCTCTGAGGCTCGCTTCAAGAATCTCCACCTCGCTCCACGACAGCGTGGCCTCCCCGCATCCTGAGCCTCATGTCATACCAGTCAACGTGAACGGCAACGATCACCGGCGATCCTCACACACGCGTGATGCAAGACCGCAACTCTTGCCGGCACATGCAATCAAAATTTGTCATTTCGCAACATTTTTGTTCATGAGCCAGCAGCCCATGTCCTCGAATGGGCTGATTAAGGCCGGATTTTCTGCAGATGGAGCTCAGCTGGGTTCAGGCCTAAAGTTTGCTCGTGACACAAAACAGACCTGAAGTGTTCGCGAAGTCTGCGTCGTTCGTCTCGAGAAACGCGCATGCACAACCTCTTACGGACCTGTTGGCGCTGCTCCGATCTTATTCATTTTTCAATGCATCGTATGGCGTCAATGTCATAGCTGGCCTCTCCTACCTGATGGGGCACCATGGCGGTATGCATTAGGACATCGCCGATCGGATCCCACGAGACTGAACACCGAGCATTCGCATCCCCTCTCTCCCTGACATCGGATCGCACCACGACACGAGGCCCCCTCCGGCCATGCTCCGCAATCCTTACGCGACGGTATCGTCAAACAACGGCGGCGGCTCAAGGAAACCTGATACGAGCTGGCGTGCTGCTGCTTGTCCTGTTCATGCCTCTCCTGAGCGCCTACGCCACAGAGCCAGCACCGGTTGATCCACGGAAGATGACGTTCGATGCGGTTAAATATCTTCCCTCGGAACCTGACCGCCTGGTCTTCAGAAACGGGCTGGTGGTCTACCTTCTCGAGGACCATGAACTACCGCTGATCACGATTGGTGCATTGTTGCGGACCGGCGGTTGGCTTGATCCCCCGGACAAGGTCGGCCTCGCCGCATTGACCGGAACCGTCATGCGGACTGGAGGGAGCGGTGGTTGGTCTGCGGTAGAAGTCGAAGACGAGTTGGCACAGTTCGCAGGTCGTATGAACATCGCTATCGGTCGGCACTCCGGGTCGGCAACGCTTGATGTGCTCAAGAAAGACCTGAAGCGCGGCTTACAACTTTTTGCTGGTGCACTTCGGACACCGGCCTTCGATCCTGCGCATGTGGAACTCGCCAAACTACAAGCGATCGAGCGGATACGCAGATGTGAGGACGAGCCTGAGTCCATCGCGAGTCGTGAATTCGTCAAACTGCTCTATGGTCCGAGCCATCCCAGTGCCAGAGAGAGCTCGATTGACTCCGTGCAGCGGATCAGCAGGGAGGATCTGATCGCCTTCCACGCCAATACGATTCATCCAAACGGCATCATTCTAGGTGTCACCGGCGATTTCAGAAAAGACGAAATAGTGGCCTCTCTTCTGGAGGTATTTGGAGATTGGGAAGCTGGAGCGGTGCCGGAAGTGAGGATTGCCGATGTCCCTGAAAGCGAGGCACAAAGAGCGGGTATTCACTTTATCAACAAAGACACCTCGCAGACTCATCTTCGCGTGGGGGATCTGTCGATTAAGGAAAATGATACGGATTATATCCCTCTCGCGATTGCCAACGATATTCTGGGCGGTGACGCGGGGGTGGGCCGGCTATTCAGGGAAGTGCGGACGAAGCGGGGCCTCGCCTACTCGGTTGGCAGCGAGCTCAGTACGGGTGTCTACGATCAAGGGATGTGGCTGCTGTGGGCAGAGACCAAACTGCCCTCGACCAAAGAGGTACTTGGACAGTTGGTGGCAAACATCGAACGAATATCTTCCGAACTTGTCAGCGATGAGGAGCTCGATGAATCCAAGGAAGCCTACGTGAACTCTTGGATCTTTGATTTTTCGAGCGCTTCGAAGATCGTGAGCCGGCTTATGAGGTTGGAATACGATGGTTTGCCAAAAGATTTTTTTCAGCAGGTTCGGGAGAAGGTACTCAAGGTCTCGAAGGATGACGTCTTGGCCGCTGCGAAGAAACATCTCCGTTTGGATCGCGTGAAAATCATCGCAGTGGGATCAGGCGGAACACTGTCAGAAGTGCTGTCGACATTCGGTCACGTGAAGGAAATCAAGCGGAGTTCAGAAGGACGGATACATCGTGGTAGAGTACTGCTACGCGCCGATGAGGCGGTCCGCGAGACCTCTTATGAGATCGACCTTCCACCCTCTGTCGCTCGATGATTTCGGGATCTCCTCCGACCAGGGCTTTCTTCCGCATGACCCTCGAGAGAGTGTACCCGACTGCCAGCCGCTGAATGATCTTGGGCACGAGTTGCCAAAGTTATTGAGCACTCGCACGGTGAGACCGTTCATCGAGAAGCAGCACTCACTTCTTCCTTCCATTCCTCGTTCCTGGGAAGAGCAAGACTATCGAGCAGCCATGCGAATTCTCTCCTTCGCCGGCCATGCGTATGTCTGGGAATCACCGGATCATCCGGCTGCTTCCCTGCCGCCGCAGCTGGCACAACCCTGGTATGAGGTTGCGCAGCGGCTCGGCCGACCACCGGTGCTCTCGTACGCCTCCTACGCGCTCGATAATTGGCGGCGGCTTGACCCCACACGACCGATCGAGCTCGATAACATCGTCCTCTTGCAGAATTTTCTGGGGGGCCTGGATGAGGAATGGTTTGTCGTGGTTCACATTCAGATCGAGCGGCAGGCAGGTGCCGGCCTGGCCGGACTGCTTCAGGCCATCAACGGTGCAGCGTCCGATCGTGAGCCTGAGGTGCTCATGGGCCTCCGCGCGCTCGCCTCGTCCCAAACCGCCATGCGAGACACGTTGCTTCGCATGCAAGAACGTTGCGATCCGTATGTGTACTATACGCGCGTGCGACCTTACATCCACGGGTGGAAGAACAGTCCGTCGTTGCCGGATGGTTTGTCGTATACCGGGCTGTCAACCTATGCCGGGCCCCAGCAATTCCGAGGTGAAACCGGCGCCCAAAGTTCCATTGTGCCGTCTCTCGACGCTGGTCTTGGCATCCGCCACAGCCCGGATCCCTTGACTGTGTATCTGCAGGAGATGCGCGATTATATGCCTCCACTCCATCGGGCCTTTCTGCAGCGCCTTGAACAAGCAACCGACGATCTCGACCGGCCGCTCCTTGCCGGCTATGTGCAAGACCGGAAGAGCAGTCGCTCCGAGTTATGGGCCGCCTACTGTGATTGCGTCGATCTGCTTGCGCAGTTTCGTGAGATTCACATTGGTTATGCTGATAGCTATATTTACCGACAGCATCAATCCCACGTCAGCAACCCGACAGCCGTCGGGACCGGCGGCACTCCGTTTATGGCCTACCTTCAGAAGCACTTGGACGAAACGAAGCAAGCGACGACAGACTAACGTCTGGATTTAGGTTCAAGCGGGAACCTGCACGGCACCTGTTCAGCTAGGGTTCTTGCTGCTTTCCAGACTTGAGAGCGAGGTCTTCGTCCAAGGCAGGAACCGCCAAAACAGAATCTGCGGCCTTCTGACCATTTCGGCACCGGCAATCACCATCATGCCCCCAAAAATGGTAGCGCTTCCTATCGGTTCGCCCAAACACAGGTATGCCAGGAGCGCAGTACAGACGGGAATGAAATTATGGTAAGTCCCTACAATTGCCGGAGATAGCGACTGCAAGGACCGGCAGCGGAGGATGAAGACGGCTGCGGTGGCGCAGCCGACATAGAGAACTAACAGCGCAATCATGGGCGACAACAGCTCCTGATGGTCCGACTCGCTCCAGCCGAGCGAACCGAAAAACAACATGACAGAGCTGCTGCCAAACATGACCGTATTCGAGACCATCACGCCGAATCGCTTGACCATCCCGGAAGTGAACACAATGTGGGCAGACATCATGACGGTGAAAAGAAGTACAAAGAGATCCCCCAATTGGATCGCCGCATTAAACGGAGTCACCCGCGAAATGGCAACGACGCAGCCCGCCAACGAGAGCACGATGCCTGCGCATTTGAGCCCCGTCATCCGGTCCTTTCCGACGAGCACACTCAACATCGCCGTACAGGACGGCAACAGACCGTAAATAAATGCATAGTGAATCACACTCGTATGCATGAGACCGCATGCCGCAATCGCATACGAGAACACGCCTAGAAAACCCACGCATCCGAGTCGTATCAAGTCCCCCGTCGTCAACGACATCAACCCTCGCCGGTCACACAACCATGTGAGGGTCATGAGAGGCAGGAATCCGATCACCACTCTGAAATAGGCCAGACCAATCGGCTGGACGGTGCTGTGTTGGAAGATGTACTTTACAACCGGTGTCACCGAACTCAATAACACCACGACTCCGAGAAGACAGGCCAACGGAAGAAGGGCAGTGTTCGACTTCGCTGTTTCTGAGTCCGCCCCATTCACAGGATTAAAATCCCGTCATGTTCAGAGCGTTGAACTGGTCAATGAAGCCGGTCAGTTCGGCTTGGTGATCAGGAGAGATTCGAAGGATCTCGGCACCCAGAAAGGAATGTCGAATGTGAGTGACGCGAACCGTACATACGAGAAGAGTGGGTTCGCTGAGGACGAATTCCAGATGCAACTCGTCTCCCACCAGAAAACCGCCGTTGCTTTCGAGCTGGAATCCCTTTTCCGTGAGGTCAATGATTTTGCACGGATATGTCTCATCCCCGCGGTGGATCTTACCGCCCCGATCGATCAGGATGCGAAAAAGTCGTCGTTGCTCTCCCATCATTGCCTTCACCTCATCGGGTGACCTCAGACACAGCCTTGAAAGTATAGCAGCTGCCTTTACGTCGCCCTGAGCAGCGGATCTTTCGCCCTGGAGGACCTGGCTCGCCTAGGGCCAACCTGCTGGTTGACTAGGTCCCCTAAGCGGCGTATCGTTCCTCATTCCTGGAGGAAGGAGCATTCACCATGTCTGTTATGTGTTCTCTCGCGGCCTGTAAGGCTCAAGATGGAATGTGCGGGCATGAAAAGGCGATGCTCAGCGTCGCCCTGCTTGCAGCCATCGGCTTTGGCGCCTACTTTCTCATGAGCTGACGGCCCGGCTTCTACAGTCCTCTCAATCACGCGGCAGGGAGTGGCGTGTGCCCTCATCACGACCTTCTCCGGCAGGTCATCCTTCGCTGTCTGATCCGCTGCTGGCTCGAACACTCGTCCTCGATGAGCTGTTCGACTTGTCGCTCTACAAAGCCTTGAGAAACGTCACAGATCCTGAAGTTCACCCTACGCTGGATGAATTGGTTGCTGTTGAAATCGGCCATCTGGCGTTCTGGAGGAATTTTTTCAATCTGACGCTCGATGAGTTGAATCCCGGCCGGCGGCTCAAGCTCTCGTTGCTCATGCTCATCTGCAAGGTATTTGGCTCCACCGCCGTGCATTTGGTGCTCGAGGCAATCGAAGTCCACGGAATCAGGAAGTATCTGGCTCTTTGGCGCGAGTACCAGGGCCAACCTCTCGGTGAGGCGTTGCATGGCATTTTGATGGACGAATTCAAGCATGAAGACGTCCTGGTGACGGCACTCACCGAGCGGAAAATCAATGCGGAGAAAATCCGCAATATTTTTCTGGGATTAAATGACGGGCTGGTCGAAATCCTTGGCGCCGTCAGCGGCTTTTTTGGCGCATTCGGAGAAGCGACCACGGTGCTGGTGGCGGCCTCCACGACCGCCGTGGCAGGAGCGCTTTCAATGGCTGCCGGTACCTTCCTGGCTCTGAACAGCGAGAAGGAGGTCAAGAGCACCGAGATCGCCAAAAAGACTTTTCTCGGAGAAGCCTCGGAAGTGATGCCGATGGAAGAGTCACCAATCGGCTCGGCACTCGTCGTCGGCGCTGCCTACATTGCAGGTGCGATCGTCCCGGTGTTGCCGGTCCTGATTGGGGCGACGAACGCCGTGTTTTCCGTCATCACCGCCGGGCTCATGGTCATCCTGGTCTCGACGGTGCTGTCCTTCCTGTCTGGTATGGACGTGAAACGACGCATCCTCCTCAACCTCGTCATGATTGCCATAGCGGTCAGCGTCACGTACGGCATCGGGGTCTTCGCCAAGTCCCTCTGGGGCATTGCCCTGTAGCGAGCCCGCCCTGCTCCGGTAGACTTGGGGCTACAGGGGCAGGATGTATGGCGAAGGCGCACGTCGGGCTGTCCGGCTATTCGTATAAACCCTGGCAGGGTCCTGGCCGGTTCTATCCGCCCGCCCTCAAACAGAACGAGTTTCTCCGCTATTACGCGACGCGTTACGACACAGTCGAATTGGACGGTGTCTGGTATCGCCTGCCTTCCGAAAAGGCCGTCGCCGAGTGGATCGATTCGACTCCTTCTCACTTCCTCTTCGCGCCTAAAGTACACCGGCAAATTACGCATCGGGCGCGCCTGAAGCCGGACTGTTACGAGTTCGTGCATGTTCTCCTAGGCCGCCTCATGCAGCTCGCGTCCGCTGAACGTCTCGGTCCCCTGCTTATTCAGTTACCGCCTAACCTGATCCGTGACGACGACCGGCTCGCTCGTTTTCTCGAACAACTGCCTTCAGGCACTCGGTGGGCGATCGAGTTCCGTCACGATTCGTGGTACGACAAGACTGTCGAGGCGGTGCTCAAGGGCTTCAACGTCTCATGGGTAGCCGCAGACACGGACGAACGGCCGGCGGAATGCCGGGACACCGCAGACTTTTGGTACGTACGGCTGCGGAGAAGCGCCTACGACGAGCAGAGTCTGAACCTCTGGGCTGAACGGATCGGGAAGATGATCGACCGGGGAAAGAGCTGCTATGTCTACTGTAAACACGAGGACGAAGGCTCGCCTTGGATCTGGGCGGATAGGTTATTGCAATTGAGCCGGGAATGGCCGGATAGAGCGGATCAACGGGCGGGAACCATGGGAATTTCTCTGCGATGCTCGGAGTCCCGTTGAAGGCGCACACGTTCCTGCCGAGACGTTTCCAGCACCTCAAGCAGCCGTTCGTCGCTCAATTGCGTGAGCTGCGCGGCAGCGTCTTTCATTTCGGCGTGCTCGACAGCCCGCGACAGGACTTCCGCCTTCGTCGCGCCTTTCTTTTGACCCAGAAACGGCTTGAAGATGAGATACAGGACGTCTTTGACGGGCATGAACCGCAGAAACCGCCGCAGCAGACGCGCGGTCTGCAGGGGATGGTGGAATATTTTGTAGAGCAGCAGATGTTTTAACCCCTGTTGCCGGACGCGATTGATGACTTCACCAGGCAGGCAGGTCGGGTCGATTTCCGAGCACTTGAAGTACTTGTACCAATCCGTCGCATCATTGACGAGCCCGCGTTTCACATATTCCTGCCAGAGCGGGGTGCCGCGATACACGCACAGCCGGTTAAAGCCGAAGGTGTCCAGCGGCAATCGGGCCGCAAACTCGAACGTCGCCTGCATGTCCTCCACGGTTTCATCGGGATTCCCGACCGTAAAAAACCCGTGGACGATCTCGATGCCGGCCTGTTTGGCATTGCTCACCGCTTGACTTACTTCTTCCAGCGTTTGCTCTTTTTTGAGCCGATCCAAAATCTTCTGGCTGCCGCTCTCAATGCCGAACATGACGGTCCGGCAATGGGCCTGGGCCATCGCCGGGAAGAGATGCTGCGCGACGGAGTCGACCCGTCCTTCGATGCCCCATTGAATCGTCAAGTGTTCCTGCGTCACGCCATTGCAGATCGCTTCAATGCGTTTCGGCTGGAGGAGAAAGTGGTCGTCGACAAAATAGACGGCGCCATACCCGTTGGCTTCGAGATACTTGAGCTCCGCGACCACATGCGCGGCACTGCGGGCCCGCCATTTGCCTTCGTTAAAAATCGGAATGTCGCAAAAGACGCACGGCCAGGGGCAGCCGCGTGACGTCTGCATGGTCGTAAACCGCTCCATCGACAGCACGGCCGGGACATCCAGCGGCATCGACTCGATGAAATCAAGCCGGAGGCTTTCACGGTCCGGAAACGGCCATTGATCGAGGTGCCGTTCCATAGGACGGCCGGGATTCGTCATCACGCGGCCGTCCTTCATCCAGGTCAGGCCGCCGACCGTCTCGGGCGCGTCCAACTGGGCGAGCAGATCGAGCAGCAGTTGTTCGCCGTCCCCGCGACAGACGAAATCGACTTCCGGACATTGCAGTTTGACGAGGCCGGCATTCAGACTGGCGAACACCCCGCCGAAGGCGAGCTTGACCGTGGAGTCGGCGGCGCGGATCTGCCGGGCAAGAATCTTGGCATACGGATAGCTGGTCGTACTCAGGAAGCTGAGGCCGACGAGCGCCGGTTTCTGTCTTTTGATTTCCTCGACAATGACGTCGTTGGGCGTCTCGGGGTTCGCCTGATCGAACATCACACAGTCGTGGCCCGCGGCTTTCAACACGGAGGACAACGACATAATCCCGATGGGCGGAAAGCCCATCACCCGGATGTTGCCGTTTTTCGCCCGTGTCTTCGCAGGGAGCGCGTAAAACTGCGGGTCGCGAACGTGGATCAGAAATACTCGCAAACAGACTCCTGGGTTGACCTCGGTCAAAGACCGATGAATGGACTGCCGGAGGAATACCTGCGGGACGACTCGTCTTGTGAGGCTTCCGAGAGCCTACCACGATAGGAGGCGAAGGGAAAGCAAATACGGCCTCGGAAGTTGAATTAACCTACACTTTAAAATTCTCTAACGTCCCAGCGCTTTCTTGACGGTGACACCGATTTCGGCGGGATTCTTGATGACCCGGACTCCAGCGGCTTCCAGGGCCTTCATTTTCTCGGTTGCCGTGCCTTTACCCCCCGAGATGATCGCCCCGGCATGGCCCATGCGGCGGCCGGGAGGTGCCGTGATGCCGGCGATAAAGCTCACTACCGGCTTTTTGACGTGCTTCTTGATGTACTCGGCCGCTTTTTCCTCCGCATCGCCTCCAATTTCCCCGATCATGACGATGGCCTGCGTCTCAGGATCCTTCTCAAAGAGCGGCAACACATCCACAAAGCCTGTCCCATTCACAGGATCCCCGCCAATCCCCACACAAGTGGTTTCCCCCAAGCCCAGGGTCGACAGTTGATGCACCGCCTCATAGGTGAGGGTGCCACTGCGTGAGACGACGCCGACGATGCCCTTCTTATGGATGAATCCCGGCATGATGCCAATCTTCGCTTCATCGACGGTGATGACGCCAGGACAATTCGGACCGATCAGTCGCACATCCCGTCCGCGCAGAGCACGCTTGACTCTGACCATCTCATTGACCGGGATGCCTTCAGTGATACAAATGATCAGCTTGATTCCAGCATCAGCAGCTTCCAAAATCGCGTCGGCACAAAACGGCGGTGGGACGAAGATTAAAGAGGTATCGCTTTCCGTCTTCTTTACCGCATCAGCTACCGTGTTGAACACGGGGATGCCTTCCACCTCTTGGCCTGCCTTCCCGGGGGTGACTCCAGCCACGACCTTCGTTCCATACGCCTTGCACTGAGTCGCATGAAACGACCCTTCCTTGCCGGTAATGCCCTGCACCACCACCCGCGTATTTTTATTGACGAGAATGCTCACGATTGACCTCTTTTCTTAATTCCCTCTTTCTCACCCTTGTCGGAGCAGCATTCAAACCATGCGGCCTTGCTGATCCTGCGTCGCGTGAGCGTAGGCTCGGGACCCGCTTTTTTTGTTTCTCCGCCCTTCCCTCTCAGGCCGGGAAGACTTTTTTTAAGCGGGTGGCGGCGAGCAGATCTATCTCACCCACCCACCCTTGCCGCGCTTTCTTCACCCACCCAACCCACCGATTGCTCCGCAATCGATTTCCCGGGACGCGGTTTTCACCAAGCGCGCGCAGCGTCCGAATTTGCGTACGTGCTCCTCTTTCTTCAGGGGTGGTCCGATTAGCCTCAAACGTGCGCGCGTGAAGGAGCACCGCCTATCTGAAAATACGATGGGTCTGGTGTGCCGCCTTCCGCGAGCACAAGAGGCTAACGGACCGCCCTGCCTCTTTCCTACACCAGATCGGAAGAGC
>JARDZZ010000157.1 GCA_029240595.1 Nitrospira sp.
TTCAAACCGGTGGCCAAAAAAGTGACGCACCATGTGCATGCACCCGCTCTCGCAATGTTGCAACACCACTATGGTCACGCCGGTTGGTGCCATCCAGGAGACAAGACGTTCAAGGTGCAGCAACCATTCGTCCGCAGGGATGTAATAAAACGTATGCGAGCAGAGAACGAGGTCGCCCTGCGCAGCCGGTTGAGCCGCCAAGATCGGCAAGCCAAGCACCTCGACCGTCGGTAGGCTGTGTTGCAGCTGGTTCAGAAGATAGACGTTCGGCTCGATGGCAATGGTGCGCGTGAAGACATCGGCAAACGCCTTGGTGAGTTCTCCATTCCCCGCGCCTGCGTCGATGAAGACCGTCCGTGCCGGTAAGCCATCGACCACCTCTTGCAGCCAACGTTTGGCGTTCCGCTTTTGGTCCGTGTGATCAAGGAATATTTGAAAGGCCTGCTTATAGGCTTCTCCTTGAGAATCAAAAATGCGGACGCGGTCTTGCCTCATGCGGTACGCCCTTAAGCAGGAAAAGTTGGCAATGGCGCGGCTACTATACGCCCTTTCGTCTCCCCAATCACTCTCCTTCAGACGGAAAGTGACTCCTCAGGCTGGACCATGCTTATGCATGTGGTGTACAGTCCATCGCCATTCTAAGGGCTCGAACCTGCAGGAGTGAGCATCATGTCGGTTTTGAACGAACTGGCCCGATCCTTTCACGAGACCCACTCATTCAAATGGGATCGGGAAAAAGGATTCACGCTCGCATCCGGCTACACCAGTCCGTTTTACGTGGATTGCCGTGCCCTGATGGCGCATCCGTCCGCACGCCGGCTGGTCGGCCAGCTGGCACATGAGGCACTGATTGGAGTGGAGATCGATTGTCTGGGAGGGCTTGAGATCGGCGCCATCGCCATTGCCACGACGATCTCGGATTATGCCTTTGCAGCCAGTGCACGAAGAGAATGGCGGACGTTCGTGGTCCGCAAGCAGGCGAAGGATCATGGGCTGGGAAAGATGATCGAAGGTGCCGTCAGGTCAGGCGATCGCGCCCTCATCGTCGATGATGTATTAACGAGCGGCGGCTCGTTGCTGAAAGCGATCACCGCAGCACGGGAGGCGGGGTTGACGGTTACCGATGCACTGGTGATCGTCGATCGGAAAGAGCAGGATGGTCGGGCCAAGGTGGAGCAATGCGGCGTGAAGGTCACCAGTTTGCTGACAATCGACGACCTGATCGCTCAGCAAAGCCGCAGGAGCTGACTATCGAGTTTGTCCTACTTGCAGCGAAACTCGATGCCCCAGCGACGCTCCCTGAGGATCTCCTGTCCTCCCTCAACTCCGACCACGCGCGCTCGTCCTCTCGCTTCTCCCTCACGCACAATCAGATAGCCTCCGCCACACGTGTCTTTCATCAACGCAAGAGCGTCCTTGCGAAATGACGACAGCATAGGTCCCTGATCGCCTTTGAAGGGATAAGTCACGACGCCCCCGTCTTCGTTGGATTGGGCTAACTTTGCCCCCTCTGCGCATCCGGCTGCGCAGAGCACAAGGACACATGCGAGACTTGACCAGGTCTTCATTCGGCTCCTATGATAATCATCACGATTCTCTTCAGACACGCTGCATGTAGGAGGTCACCATGATTCGTCGAATTGCCATGACGGTACTCGGTCTGTTGTTGGTCACCGGCCTGACGACGACGGTCACCGCCCATCATTCGTATTTGCTGTCGGTTCAACAACTGCGCGTGACCCTGGCCAAAGCACCGTCGATGGCCCAAAAGGGCTTCGTGCTGATCGACGTCCGTTCACCAGAGGAGCATGCCGCGGGATTTATTCCGGGCACTGATCTCAACATTGACTTTCGCGAGATCAAGACGCGCCATCGCGAAATCGGCGTGGCTCTGGATGAACACGTCGTCGTCTACTGTCAGTCCGGTCACCGGAGCAACATTGCGGCAGAGACGTTGGCGGACCTTGGCTATACCCACGCGTATAACGTCCGGGGAAGCATGAATGCCTGGGTCGAGGCGGGGTATCCGGTCACTCGCTAGGACATCTGCCAACAGCCCCGTTCATCGAACTCAGGGTCGTCCGCTCTGCTGACGCGGGCTGATGCCGATCACGGCCGGCAGGCCGACATGGCCCGTGGGTCCGGAGTTCACCAGCGTCATCCACTCGTGAGTTCCTGTCGTCTTCTGTACGGCTTGGCGAAGGGCGGGACTGATCATCAGGTCCGAAGAAGACCCTCCATCCATTGCCATCGCTTGACGGATGGTCGGGTACGCGTCACGCAGGCATTGTCCGATCGCATGAAGCGAGGTCATTTCTGTGGTCTTCATGATAAGAATATGCCCGCTCCGCAGTTCCCCAATAATGGTTTGTTGAGAGACTTTGCCTGTCTGATTCACCCGTACCTTCCCCGTCCGGTCCAGAAGCATGAGGGACTGGGCCGCCTCCCCATAGGCCGGCTGCTGCTCATCGAACGAATCGATCGACAAGTCCAGGATTCCGGCCCTCGATGGGCCGCCCGCCGTCGGTTCCGCCACGAATAGCCCCATCCACGACGCATGGCGCTTGCCTCCCATCGGCTTGCCCTTTCCATACAAGAGTCCGAGATAGGAAAAATTCTCGCGGAAGAGGCCGGCATTGAAGACCAAATCATGACCGGTCCTTCTCTGCCACTCGAGAATATCCGGCGGTTCGGGGAGCGGTTCGTTCCGAAAGTAGTGGACAGAGACCCGATAGCGAACAGGATCGATCTCCGAAACCAGCAGCGCCGGCACGTCAGGACATGCCGTGGATGGATTCCAGACGCCGATGGCCAATCCTTCCGATGGGCGGTCCCAGGCAATGGTCTGAGCCCAGGCCGGCTCCAGTGCGAAACCTGACAGAGAGAGGGCGGCAATCAGCAGTGCGCGAACGCGGAGCGGGTCATTCAAGAGTTTCATGGGCTTCAACGGAGTATAGGGATGGTCCGATTCAGCGTCAAACTCGATGGCGGTTATCCCGAGCTGGAGGCCCGGTTGACAGTCGGTTGGGAGGCGTTGCTCGAAGCGGCATCAAGAATTTTTCTCACCGTGCGCGCCAAGACTTCCGGCGTAAACGGTTTTTGCAGGAACCCGCTGGTGCCTTGCTCGTGACCGGCCAGGATGCCGACGTCGTCGGTAAAGCCTGACATGAAGAGCACGCGGAGATCCGGTTTCATGGTCATCAGGTGTTGGGCGAGCTCCCTTCCGCCCATCCCTGGCATCACCATATCGGTGAGCAGCAGATGCAGGTTATCCAGTTCCTGCGAGGCCATTAGGCAGGCTTCGATCCCATGCTTGGCCTCGATGACCCGATAGCCGAGCTTTCTCAGGCTATCACGCAGGAGAATGCGCACACTCGAGTCGTCTTCGACCAACAAGATGGTTTCTGTCCCGCCGATAGGCTGTTCGCCGGCGCGCCGGGCGGCCGCCGCCTGCGAATCCGCGGCGACTCTCGGAAAAAAAATGTCGAACTTGGTCCCATACCCTACCCGGCTGTTGACATCGATGCCGCCACCGGACTGAGTCACGATCCCGAACACCGTGGAAAGACCGAGCCCGCTTCCCTTCCCTTCCTCCTTCGTCGTGAAGAAGGGCTCGAAGATATGGGCTTGAGTGTCACGGTCCATCCCACTGCCGGTGTCTGTGACCGACAGTTTGACGTAGTGGCCCGGCGGCAGAGGTTCAACATGGTAAAGCGGACTTTTGGCCAGCTCCGTCTGCGCCGTTTCAATGGTCAGTGTGCCGCCATGCGGCATTGCATCTCGTGCGTTCACGACGAGATTCATGAGCACTTGTTCCAGCTGGGCTTGATCGGCAAGGACCTGACTGTTGGAAGGATCGAGCTTGATGACGAGACGAATATCGGCGCCGATCAAGCGTCGTAGCATCTCTTCGAGATTGGATACCACATTGTTGACGCTGAGATGCTTGGGTTCTAGCGGCTGCTTGCGGCTGAAGGCCAGCAGCTGCCGGACGAGCATGGCGGCCTTCTCCCCTGCTTTCTGCGTTTCTTCGATCTTGTCGTGCAGAGGGTGCTCGCTCCCCAATTCTGCCGAGAGAACGTGGCTGTATCCCATGATCACGGTTAAGAGATTGTTGAAATCGTGTGCGATCCCCCCTGCGAGCCGTCCCACCGCTTCCATTTTTTGGGCTTGCCGGAACTGTTTTTCGCTTTGAACCAGCGCGTCCTCGGCTTTTTTTCGTTCCCGTCGCTCGTCGCGCTCCCGAATCGCTCGCAGCACGGAAGGAACGAGCCGTCCCAGCCGCTGCTTCAGTACATAATCCGTGGCACCTTGATGCATGGCATCGATGGCCAATTCTTCGCCGATGGTCGCCGAGACAAAGAGGAAAGGGATCTCCGGAGCCTCCTTCCGGGCCAGCCCGAGCGCGGTCATCCCGTCAAAGCCGGGAATTGAGTAGTCGGCAAGGATGAGGTCATACCCACCCTCCCGCAATGCCTTCAGGAATGCCTCCCTCGTGTCCACGCGCTGCGCGGTGCAGACAACGCCCGCTTCGGACAGGGTGGCGGCAACAAGCTCGGCATCGACGGGATCGTCCTCAAGAAGCAGCAGACGGAGCGGGGTTTTCACAGGTCCTCTCGGGCGGGCTTCGCGAATGTTGTCCGCGATGGTGACGTTGTGAGCAGCGAGGCTAGCTCCCCTCGGGGGGTGGTTCGTTGATCACTCCCCAGAAGACACCGAGCTCCTTGACGGCTGAAATAAACTGCTGGAACTCGACCGGTTTGACCACATAGGCGTTGGCGCCAAGCGCATAGCTTTGCGCGAGATCGCGTTCTTCACGCGACGACGTCAGCATGACCACCGGGATCGGCTTGAGATTCACGTCATTCTTGATCGTTCTCAAGACCTCGATGCCGTCAACTTTCGGCATCTTGAGATCAAGAAACACGACGACGGGATTGCCCCATTGCCGGCTCTTAAAGGATCCTCGACAGTACAGATAATCCAGTACCTCTGCGCCGTCATGACACACGACCACTTTGTCGGCAATGTGATGCTCCTCCATCGCGGCGAGCGCCAATTCGGCATCCCGGGGATTGTCTTCCGCCAGCAGGATCGGTTTCACAGGAGTCATGAGGACGTCCGTTTCAAGGGAAGAGCCACATAAAAGGTCGCCCCCTGATCGAGGACGCCTTCGGCCCACGTCCGGCCGCCGTGGCGATGCACGATGCGCCTGACATTCGCCAGCCCGATTCCTGTTCCCTCGAATTCATCGTTTCGATGGAGGCGCTGAAATACGCCGAATAACTTATGGACGTATTGCATATCGAAGCCTACTCCGTTATCGCGGACAAACACCGTCACTTCGCCAGGGACATCCCGCTTCGCGCCGATTTCGATTTGAGCGTTCTGCCTCGTCGCGGTGAATTTGAGGGCATTCGTCAGCAAGTTCATAAATACCTGTCGCAACATGGCCGGGTCACCCGGTACGTCCGGCAGCGTGCCAATTTTCCAAGAGATCGTCCTTCCTTGCAAGTCAAGTCGTAAATCTTGAATCACGGCCTTAATCAGCTGGTTGAGATTGACGGTCGTCCGCAACATTTCCTGGCGGCCCATCCGGGAGAATACAAGGAGATCGTCAATCAACTGACCCATCTGTTTCGCGGAGTCGGAGATGGTTTGCAGGTAGCGCTGGGCCTTCTCGTCCAAGGCTTGGCCGGCCGCTTTTGACAACAGCGCCGCATACCCGTCGATATGCCGCAGCGGCGCGCGAAGATCGTGGGACACCGAATAACTGAAGGCTTCCAACTCCTTGTTCGCCGCCTGAAGCAGCTCACCCTGGCGTCGCAATTCTGCCGCGACGCGGCGCCGATTCGTAATGTCGTGATGAATGAGATAGTACACGGAGCCCAGGAGAACGAGTTGCAGCACGCCGCCGAGTGCGAGCAGTGCAATGGTGCTGCGGGTAGTCCCCGCCGACTGCAGCACTCGGGCACCGGTCGCTTGCTGCTCCGTCGTTTCGAAATCCGCGATGAGGCGATGGATATTGTCGAGTTCGCGTTTTGCGACACCGGGCAATGCCAGCTGCCGGACGGCCTCAGCGCCCCGGGTGTCCCGCTCCCTGAT
>JARDZZ010000158.1 GCA_029240595.1 Nitrospira sp.
CGGAAAAGGGCCGATCAAGTCACAGCATTCATCACGGATCGAGGTCGTGGCGCCGGGTGTGAACACCAGGCAATCGGTGCGCGAGCCATTACAGACCGGCATCAAGGCCATCGATGCTATGATTCCGATCGGGCGAGGCCAGCGCGAGTTGATCATTGGAGATCGTCAGACGGGCAAGACGGCGATCGCGGTCGATACGATCATTAACCAGAGAGGCCTCGGTGTATTTTGCATTTACGTGGCCGTCGGTCAGAAACGCTCTACGGTGGCCCGCGTGGTAAAAACCCTCGAAGAGCACCATGCAATGGACTACAGCATGGTGGTCTCGGCGACCGCTAGCGATGCGGCTCCGATGCAATTCCTGGCGCCATTCGCCGGTGCCGCGATCGGTGAGTACTTCCGGGACAACGGTAAGCATGCCTTGATCGTCTACGATGATCTCTCCAAGCACGCGGTGGCCTACCGGCAGCTTTCGCTGCTCCTACGAAGGCCGCCCGGGCGCGAAGCCTATCCGGGTGACGTCTTTTATCTGCACTCAAGGCTGCTCGAGCGGGCGGCGAAGCTGAGCGATAAATTGGGTGGGGGAAGTCTTACGGCACTGCCCATCATCGAAACGCAGGCCGGTGACGTCTCGGCCTATATCCCGACGAATGTCATCTCCATCACAGACGGACAGATTTATCTGGGCAGCGATCTTTTTTATTCCGGTATTCGTCCCGCGATCAACGTCGGCCTCTCGGTGTCGCGTGTCGGTGGTTCCGCTCAAATCAAGACGATGAAGCAAGTCGCCGGCACTCTCCGCTTGGACCTGGCCCAGTATCGTGAAATGGCCGCTTTTGCCCAATTCGGCAGCGAGCTGGATAAGGCGACGCAAATGCAACTTGCCCGCGGCGTTCGCATGGTCGAATTGTTGAAGCAAGGCCAGTACAAGCCGATGCCGGTTGCCGATCAAGTGATCTCAATCTATGCGGGCGTGAACGGGTTCTTGGATGACGTACCGGTGGATAAGGTGCAGCAGTTTGAGGCAGACCTGCTCCACTATGCCCAGCAGCACCATCCAGATCTGAAAAAAGAAGTCGCCGGCGCCGGTAAGATCGACGAGAAACTGACGGCGAAGCTCAAAGAGATCATCACGACGTTCAAACAGAAAATGGGGTACGGCGCAAAGTAGTAGGTCAGCTGATTAAGAAAGTCACGCTGTCTTACAACAAGACGGGACAAGCGGCGATCACCAAGGAATTGATGGATATCGTCGGCGGAGCCGAAGCGTTGAAATAGGAGCTGCTGGAAGTGCTGAGGGTTCCCTGCTGAAGGACCTGACCAGGCTCCTCAGCATGCGAGCAAAGGGGGACAACGTGAGTACAGGCAAAGTCATTCAAGTCATCGGTCCGGTCGTGGATGTGGAGTTCCCGCCCGGCCAGCTGCCGAACATCTACAATGCGATCAAAGTCAATCAGGAAGAGAACATGGCGGCCGGCAAGCCAGCCGTCCGGTTGACCCTTGAAGTGGCCCAGCACCTGGGTGAAAACCGTGTTCGAGGCGTCGCGATGTCCTCGACGGACGGCTTAACTCGAGGGATGGATGTGCAGGACACCGGTGCGCCTATCTCCGTTCCGGTTGGTCGTGAAACGCTCGGCCGTTTGATGAACGTGCTCGGTGAGCCCGTCGATGAGAAAGGGCCCATCAAGACCAAAAAAACCTATCCGATTCACCGGCCCGCGCCGAAGCTGGAAGACCAGGAAACCAAGACCGAAGTCCTCGAGACGGGAATCAAGGTTGTCGATCTGCTCGAGCCATACAGTAAGGGTGGAAAGATCGGTCTCTTCGGGGGGGCCGGCGTCGGCAAAACCGTCATTATCATGGAACTCATTAACAACATCGCGCTGCATCACGGCGGATTCTCAGTGTTCGCTGGGGTAGGCGAACGAACTCGAGAAGGCAATGACCTTTGGCACGAGATGCAAGAGTCGAAGGTTATCGATCCCGACGATTTCACCAAGTCTAAGGCGGCGCTCGTCTACGGCCAGATGAACGAGCCGCCGGGTGCCCGGTTGCGTGTCGGCCTGACCGGGCTGACGGTCGCAGAGTATTTTCGTGATGAAGAGAATCAGGACGTGCTGCTCTTCGTGGATAACATCTTCCGGTTTACACAAGCCGGTTCTGAAGTTTCGGCACTGCTCGGACGCATGCCTTCGGCCGTCGGCTATCAGCCGACTCTTTCGACGGAAATGGGCGCCTTGCAGGAACGGATCACGTCGACGAAGCGCGGATCAATCACCTCGGTCCAGGCGATTTATGTCCCGGCGGACGACCTCACGGATCCCGCTCCGGCGACCGCCTTCGCCCACCTGGATGCCACCACCGTCTTGTCGCGGCAGTTGGCCGAATTGGGTATTTATCCGGCGGTGGACCCGCTCGACTCCACTTCGCGCATCCTCGATCCGCAAATCCTTGGCGAAGAACATTACAAGGTCGCACGCGGTGTCCAATCTGTGTTGCAGCGCTATAAGGACCTGCAAGACATTATCGCGATCCTCGGCATGGACGAACTGTCCGAAGACGACAAGATGGTCGTGGCTCGTGCACGAAAGATCCAGCGGTTTCTCTCGCAGCCTTTCCATGTCGCCGAAGCGTTTACCGGGGCGCCAGGAAAGTACGTGAAGTTGAAGGATACCGTTCGAAGCTTCAGGGAAATCCTCGACGGGAAGTACGATCATTTGCCCGAGCAAGCCTTTTATATGGTGGGCCCCATCGAAGAAGTGATTGCCAAAGCCGAAAAAATGGGCGTGAAACTTTAGCCAGCGAGAGAGGCAATGGCCGGGAAGATTTTATTGGAAGTGGTCACACCCGAGAAGCAACTGCTGAGCCAGCAGGTGGATGAAGTCATTGCGCCCGGCTCGGAAGGCGAATTCGGCGTGTTGCCAGGTCATTGCCATTTCCTTTCGACCTTACGCATTGGCGAACTCCGCTACCGGGTGGGCGATCAGGTGCATCATATGGCCATCCTCTGGGGCTATGCGGAGGTCACGCCGAACAAAGTCACCGTGATGGCCGAAATCGCTGAAAAGGCCGAAGATATTGACGTGGGTCGTGCCCAGGCCGCCGTGGAACAAGCTGAGCGGCGTCTCAAGGCCGGCGGCTTGCCCTCGGAGGTCAAAGAAGCCGAAATCAGCCTCGAAAAAGCCCGCCTCCGCCGCAAAATCGCCGAACGCGCGGGCAAGCGCTAATCCTGTCCCACGCCTCGCGCGTTCTCGCCGAATGTGTCGTTTGACCGCTCAATCGGTACGCCGGTATTCTTTATCTCCACCTCTTCCCGGCAGGTCGTCTCGTGGGATTCTCCTATATTGTGATGGCTGCCCTTCTCTCGTCGAGCAGCCCCATATCAAATTTTGAGACAGTCGGCGAACCCGTGCCGGTGAGAGCCTTGAGCGGCGACGAGCTGCTTCGCATTGGCGACATTCATGATGTGCAAAACCATTTTCCGGAAGCACTTACCTATTATGAACAGGCGCTCCAATCATTTCGCGCCCGCAAGCAGCGGAGAGGCGAAGCGACTGCTCTGACGAAGATCGGTTCGGTGTTCGAACGGCAGGGCCGAAGACAGGAGGCTGAGCTACGGCTTCGGGAAGCGTTGAGTCTATTTTCAAAATTTCCTGATTCTGCATCGCATGCAGATGCACTGTTCCTCCTGGCAAAAGTGTCGTTTTGGGTGGGTTCGTCGGAAGACGCCGGTCACTTCTTGGACCGGGCCGGGGAACAATATCGCCGCCTTCAGCGTGTCGAGGCGCTGGGATCTGTCAGAATCCTATCCGGGCTCCTCAAAGTGCGTGATGCATTCCCGGACAAGGGGCTGGGGGATCTCGAGCAAGCGCTCGAGGATGCGAGGAGCCGTCAGGACGATGAGCAGACTGTCTCGGCGCTGCTTGCATTAGGCGATGCCAACTTCATTCTTGAACGATTCGAACCGGCGAAGAACTATTACGGCCGATCGCTTGCCTTCGTCGAGCAGCGACCTCAGGCCCACATAGAGGCTGGTCTGCGGTTTCGCCTGGCCGCGGTTCATGACCTCGCAGGCCAGCCCGAACAAGGGGTTGATTCCGCTCGACGTGCGGTCTCGCTGTTTCAATCGCTCCGAAATCTTCCCGGCGAAGCAGCAGCCTGGTCGTTATTGGCATCTCTTCATCAGACACTCCAACATCACCAGGAGGCGGAAGAAGCCAGAGAGCAGGCACTCTCAATTTATCGCCGGCAACAGGTGCTGGTGCATGCCATCCGCCAGTCCTCGCCGCCTATGGGCGTTATTCCAAAGGGATCTCGATGATTAATCCCCCCATGACCTCATGCAACGTGAAGTCTTTTTTGGGACTCTTTCGATGCCCATTATGGCAGGCGATGCAGGTTTTGCTCACCGCACGATCGGCATACATGGCTTGAAAATAGGTGGTGTCTCCCCGCTTGACGGTTCCCATCACCGACCGTTCCGGGTGCTCCCGTAAGGCCTCGAGACTTTGCCTTTCCAGTGGGCCGTCGGGTGCATTCTTCGGATTGATCGGCCACAGGCTGATCAATCTATAGCGGACTTTCGAACCGGTCTTGGCTGCGAGTTCGCTCGCCTCAATCAGGAATTGAGCGGGAAGCGGAAGCACATTCTTCTTCGCGCGCCAATCTTCAGCCGCTTTTGTCCCGCCTCCTTTCTGCAGGCGTTCGACGACGTGAATGGAATAGAAGGTTCGGTCAGCTTCAATGATCGAATGCAGATAGTCGGCAACGGTTTCAGGGGGAATGCCCGGCTGATCGGCCGCCTTTGAAGCGGTCAAGAAAGAGCCGGCAGTCAGCATCATCATGCCCAAGGCCAGGACCCATCTCATGATTCCATCTCCTTTCAAGTTCAAGACGGCTGTCCTCTCTAGCATAGCTCTGCGGCTAGCGTGAGGCAAACAGGCTGATTGCAATTGAGGATGGCACTTTAGTAGCGTGTGCCGCAGACATGATTACCGAGTTTGTGGTCACAGCCGGTGAACAGCCGAAGCGGCTGGACGTTTTTCTCGTCAATCGTGAGCGAGACATGTCTCGGTCTGCCTTGCAACGCCTCATCGAGCTCGGACGGATACGCCTCAACGATCAGATCGTGAGAGCGAGTCAAAAGATCAAGCCCGGCGATAAGATCACGATGGACGTCCCGAAACCCGAACCGCTCCAATTGCGGGGTGAACCCATTCCGCTCGAAGTCCTCTTCGAGGACGAACAGGTTCTGGTCCTCAACAAACCCGCTGGAATCGTTGTGCATCCGGCGCCAGGAAATTGGACAGGCACACTTGTCAACGCCCTCCTTCACTATTTCCAGACTTCAGGCGGCACGATGTCCGCGGTCGGCGGAAAGGAACGGCCTGGTCTCGTTCATCGACTGGATAAGGACACCTCCGGCGTGATGGTCATTGCCAAGACCGATCAGGCACACCGACATCTTAGTAGCCAATTCAAGCAACATACCATCACTCGCGTCTACGAAGCGCTGGTCTGGGCGATTCCCAAGAAGGGACATGGGCTCATCGAGCTGGCGATCGGACGTGATGCCAAGGAGCGCAAAAAGTTTTCCTCTCGCACGGCCCGGCCCAAGGACGCGGTGACCGGCTACACGGTGAGCCGGCGTTTTGGCAAGGCCGCTGCGCATCTACTGTTGTATCCTCAAACGGGACGGACGCATCAATTGCGTGTACATCTGGCCTCGCTGGGCCATCCCATCCTCGGCGACCCGACCTACGGAGGTCGAAAGGTTTGCTGTGTGAACGGATTGGAGGTGCCTCGCGTGATGCTTCATGCCAGAACATTGGGGTTTCGTCACCCTTCGACCGGTGAGCTCCAGCAGTATGACCGACTCTCCCCGCCTGACATGGACTTCCTTATGCGACAGATGGAAGCACGTCTCGACAACACGCCAGCCCGAATCTTGACAGCAGTGAAGACACTCGATTAGGAGATGGTATGGAAACAGGCCATGTCCTTGACGCGATCGGTGGTCTCACGTCGCA
>JARDZZ010000159.1 GCA_029240595.1 Nitrospira sp.
TATCCCTCGCTGCAGGCCGCAAGACTCGAACCGGTCGCCGCCCTTCGCTATGAATAGCTGAGGGACGTTGTGAGCATGATCATCGTCAAAGACCTTCACAAATCCTTTCCCATGGGCGAACAAACCTTGACGGTGCTCAGAGGGATCGATCTCACCATTGAGCGCGGCGAACTCATTGCCGTTGTCGGCGCGTCCGGCGCCGGGAAAAGCACTCTTCTGCACATTCTCGGGCTGCTCGACCGTCCGAGCAAAGGCACAGTGTGTTTCGAGGGCCAGGATTTGTTTCAACTCTCCGAGGCGGCGCAGGCCGAATTTCGCAACAGACGCATCGGTTTTGTCTTTCAGTTTCATCACCTGCTGCCGGAATTTACCGCCTTGGAAAATGCCTGCATGCCCGCCTTGATCCAGCGCCGGGAGGCCGAGGAAGTGCGACAGGAGGCCATTGGTCTCTTGAAGGACGTGGGATTGGGTCCGCGCCTGCAACACAAGCCGGGCGAATTATCCGGAGGGGAACAGCAGCGGGTGGCCGTGGCCCGTGCCCTGCTGCAGAAGCCCGACCTCGTGCTGGCAGATGAGCCGACCGGCAATTTGGATACTCACACCGGAGACGCCCTCTTCGCTCTCATGCGTGAGCTCAATAAAGCTCGCGGCACCACCTTCGTCATTGTTACCCATAATGACAAGCTCTCGGCTCAGGCTGATCGGATCCTGCACATGCAAGACGGCCAGATCATCTGACACCCTTCTTGCGTTGTCCGAGAAGTTTATCTTCGTCTCGGACTTGCCTCTGCTTTCATCAAGAGCAACTCGGTACTGCACGGCGACATGACGGCGCTCTTCGCTCGATCTCCTGTCTTGGCAGTGTTGTCATCGCTTGGAGATCGCTGAGAAATCCTTGACGGGCGCCGGTTCATCCAATAGACTCAGCAACACCTGCGTCCATACGGAGCGTCGATCCATGCGGCCTGGTCTGTCCTTTGGCGCTATTATCTTCCTCGCCTTTTTATTTGTTCATGGGAAGGCGCTCGGCGCTGAATTCGTGATCGTGGGCCCGCGTGCCATGGGAATGGGCGGCGCCGGCGTCGCAATCACCACCGATGCCTTGGCGACCTACTGGAATCCCGCCGGCCTGGCCATGACACAAACGGTCGATATCCGGATTGTGGGCAGTGCGCAGGCGATCGACCGCCTGGGGATTGCTGACGCGGTCGGCGACCTTGAGAACTTTGATACCACTGACACTTCCCCGGCCAACGTCGCCAAGGCTCAGGACATTGCAAACCGCATTAATCGGCCTGGCGCCAACACCTCGTTCAACGGCGCTGCGGGAGTCTATGTGAAGGGGCATTTCGGCGAGCACGCGTTCGGCTTCAATATTTCCAACGTGCCCACCGGCGGTGGATTCGTGTCAAGTCCGGTCGGCGTCAGTTGCAGTCCCAATCCGAATTGCGCTGCACCAGGGCCTATCTCATCGGTCTCTGTCAGCGGTGCCATGGCGGTTCGGGCGCTGGAGGCCCGGCAAGCCGCGTTCTCCTATGCCTATGCGTTTGCGGACAAAACGTTCGCGATCGGCGTCACAGCTAAAATCATTCAGGGAGCGGCTTACAACGGAACCCAGAACCTTGTCGGAGGACAAGAGATTAAGCTCTCGGATAGTTTAGGCGAGGCAACGATCACGACCACCTACGGCATCGATGTCGGCGCCATCTATCGACCCTCTTCCTGGCTGCGCTTCGGCGTCGTGGCCAAGGACCTCAACCAACCCGAATTCGATGCGCCGGATGGCACGAAAATCAAGCTCGGTCCTCAGGTCCGTGGCGGCATGGCACTCAACCCCTATTCTTCGCTGACCTTGTCGGCCGACGTTGACGTGACATCGAACAAGACGTTGGTGCCGGGGGTCAAGAGTCAGGTCTTGAGCTTGGGCGCGGAGCAGACCATCCTGACGGAATTTCTCTCATTCCGTCTCGGCGCGTTCAAGAACATGCAGGATGCCGGCACTCCTTTTACGCCGACGGCAGGACTTGGTGTACGGATCTTTGCGGTACGCCTCGATGTGGGAGGCGGATATGATTTCCGCGAGAAGGGAGCCTTGGTGTCCGGTTCCCTGTCGCTCACCTTCTAACCCCTATCGTCATCCACTAATGGTATACTGAATTCATGTTTATTCGCGCACAGCATTGGGTTCGCGTGGCGTCCTGCTGCCTCACGTTGATCATCGCCGGCTGCGGCGGTTTGCAGGAAGTCTGGGAAGGTCCCGGTGCCAAACAGTTTCGTCCGCAAGCCATCGCCGTTCTGCCTCCGATGGCCAGCCAATATGACAGTGCCCGTGAGGATATACAGGATGTCCTCTCAGGAGCCCTCACGAAAACCGCCAGAATCGAGCGCGTCGTGACGCCTGAAAGCGTGACCGATATTTTTCAGGGCTCAAAGGAGGCCTTCGACTCACTGGTGTTCTATTTCTCCCGCCTCGAGATGACGGGGCAATCAGACAAGGAGTCGGCCATCAAACTGGGGAAGGCTTTGAACGTCGATTCATTCCTGGTCGTGCGGGTCAACTCATGGGAGTATATTCGCAAAGAAGGAGACAACGTGGGTCGGGTTGGGCTCAGTTTGCGGCTCGTCGATGCGACGACCGGGACAACCGTGTGGAAGGCGCGCCACGAAAAGTCGAGTAGTTATATGTTCTACCGTCCTAACTTGAAGGATGTCGCCAACGATCTCGCCAAAGAGATGATCGCGTACATGCCTCCCCAGTACCAAAACCGCTCTTCGTTGTCACAAGGGCTCGCAAGCAAGTAGATCAATCCCGCACGGTCGATCGTGCGCTACGGCGCCGTACCAGGAACCATCGCCGTCTTGAGCGCATGCACGAAGTTAGAGACTTCCGACACCATGCCCCCGTTCTGATGTGCGGCAATCTGCCTGACAATGGCACTTCCAACGATGACGCCGTCGGCATACCGAGACAGACGCGCCGCATCCTGTGGCGTCGCCACCCCGAATCCCACCGCAATCGGAGTATCCGACAGTTTCCGGATCTTTTCCACGTTTGTGCCGACGTCCGCCATGTCTGCGAGCTTTGCGCCGGTAATTCCCGTCAAGGAAACGTAGTACACAAAGCCCTTGGATTCCCGCGCGACGAACGCCCGGCGTTGCGCCGTGCTGGTCGGCGCGAGTAAAAAAATCAAATGCAACCCGGAAGCGCAGGCCGGCCCCCGAAGCGGACCAGCCTCATCAGGAGGCATGTCCGGAACAATCAAACCGTCCACTCCAGCCGCCGTCGCGTCCTGGCAAAATCGGTCCGGTCCGTACGCATGGATGCTGTTGTAATAGGCCATCAGTACAAGGGGAATCTGTGATTTGGTTCTGATGGCCGCCACCATCAGAAGGATTTTTCGCAAGGACGTGCCGCTTCGGAGCGCCCGTTCCGCTGCCTGTTGGATGACCGGACCATCCGCGATGGGATCGGAAAACGGGACGCCCAGCTCGATGATATCAGCGCCGGCTTTTTCCAATGCGAGAACCAGCTCTTCGGTTTCGGCCAACCCGGGATCACCGGCCATCAAGTAAGCAATCAGGGCCTTTTCACCGTTGGTCTTCAGCCGCTCGAAGGTTTGGTCGAGCCGGCTTGTGCTCCTCACAGACTGATGTGTGATCGACGCTCGAGCATGGCGGCCAGTGCTTCTCACAAGGATATTCCCCTCATGCGTGCGACTTGCTGCACGTCTTTGTCCCCTCGTCCGGAGAGGTTGATCAGGAGAATCCGATTCCGTTGCATCTTGGGAGCGATCTGAACCGCATGCGCGATGGCATGAGCGCTCTCGAGTGCAGGGACGATGCCTTCCTCCCTGGCGAGCAAATCGAAAGCGGCCAGCGCCTCGTCATCGGTCACTGAGGTATACGTGGTCCTGCCGATTTCGCGCAAATAGCTGTGTTCCGGCCCCACGGCCGCATAATCCAGTCCCGCCGACACTGAATGAGTCAAGTTGATCTGGCCATCCTCATTCTGGAGGAGATACGTCATGGTTCCCTGCAGCACGCCAGGCTTCCCTCCGGAAAAACGGGCTGCGTGCTTTCCGCTGGCAACGCCAAGCCCTCCTGCCTCCACGCCGATCATTCGGACCTTCTTGTCGTGCAAGAACGCATGAAACAACCCGATGGCGTTGCTGCCGCCACCGACGCAGGCCACCAGGCAGTCCGGTAATCGCCCTTCGGCTGCCAGTATTTGCTTGCGGGCTTCCTTGCCGATGATCGATTGAAAATCCCGGATCATCATCGGATAAGGATGTGCGCCGAGGACCGACCCAAGAATGTAATGGGTCGTGCGGATATTCGTCGTCCAGTCTCGCATGGCTTCGCTGATGGCGTCTTTCAGCGTCCGGCTGCCGGCGTCCACGCCGGTCACGGTCGACCCGAGCAGGCGCATGCGGAACACGTTGAGCGCCTGGCGCTGCATGTCTTCCGTGCCCATATAGATTTCACATTGCAATCCGAACATGGCAGCGACGGTGGCCGTCGCGACTCCATGCTGGCCAGCTCCAGTCTCCGCGATAATGCGCGGTTTCTTCATGCGTTTGGCCAGTAGGCCCTGTCCGATGGCATTGTTGATTTTATGCGCACCGGTATGACAAAGATCCTCCCGCTTCAAATAAATCTTGGCTCCCCCCAGACGTTTGGTCAGCCGTTCCGCGAAATAGAGCGGCGTCGGACGCCCGACGTATTCCTTGAGGTAATAGCCGAGTTGTTGTTGGAAGGCGCGATCCTTCCGCGCTTGAGCGTATTCCCGCTCCAATTCCAACAAAGCAGGCATGAGCGTTTCTGGCACATAGCGGCCGCCATAGGCGCCGAAGCGGCCCTGTTGATCGGGAATCGTCGCCTGGCGGGGAAGTTTCGTATTCACGTCGGGCAGTATAAACAGCCTCAGGAAGAAGAGACAACCCTTACGGCGTCGATAAAGGCGCGGACTTTTTCATGGTCTTTTTTACCCGGCACCGATTCGACACCGCTGCTGACATCTACACCATACGGTCGCACGGCATGGACAGCGTCGGCGACATTGCCAGGGGTGAGGCCACCCGCGAGCAGGATGGATGCGGTTTTTGCGGCTTCTGACGCGAGAGTCCAGTCTGCCACCTGACCGGTTCCTCCGTACGCGAACTCTGAAAAGGTATCAATGACGAATCCCCGTACACCGGCCCGGCCCTGATATTCAGCCAATGCCAGAAAGCTGCTCCGATCCTGTAAGCGCAAGGCTTTCATGGCCGGACGAGACAGTTCCCGGCAGTAGGTCGCGTCTTCATTTCCATGCAGCTGAGCGAGAGCCAGGCCGCAGCTGTCCATGATCGACCGGACCGTCGCCAGTCCTTCATTGACGAAGACGCCGACGGCGGTGACCAGCGGAGGCAGTCCGGCGATGATCCGGGCGGCGACGGCAGGCACGATATACCGGGGGCTTTTCTCATAAAAAATGAATCCCAAGGCGTCGGCTCCAGCCGCGACGGCGACAGAGGCATCTTCCGCATTGGTGATGCCGCAGATCTTGACTTTGAGTCTCTTGGACATGACTAGGCTTGCGCCGCCGAACGCACCCCGCGCAGTTCTTGAATTTTGGTCCGGGCATCGTCGGCTCTGATCAGAGATTCCCCGATGAGCATGGCGTGGACTCCCATTTCAAGAAGTTGTTCGACATGGCCGCGGTTCTGGATGCCGCTTTCGCTGACGATGAGCCGGTCCGAGGGAATACGTGGAGCCAGCCGTTTGGTCACCGTGAGATCCGTTGTAAAGGTGGTCAGGTCCCGGTTGTTGATCCCGATCATTCTGGCGTTGGGAATCCATTCCAGGACGGTATCAAGTTCACGCTCATGGTGAACTTCTATCAAGACGTCCAGTGAAAGCTCCCCGGCCAAGGCATGAAAATCGATCAGCTGCCGACGCTCGAGTGCCGCGACGATCAGCAGGACCGCGTCCGCGCCATAGGCCCGTGCCTC
>JARDZZ010000160.1 GCA_029240595.1 Nitrospira sp.
GGGACAGAAGCAGGTAATGTTTCACGTTGCGCCATCTCTACGAACATCTCTTTCCAGCGACGGCACGTCGGTCGAGCTATCGAAGGAGTCCTGTATTGTAACTCTTCACAGTCTCAGCGGAGCATGGTCGCTCGTGGATTATTTTCATTCCAAAGGATATGGATCGATCCAGCCGGCCACAGTGCTTTCTCTCAGGACCATGGCGAGCACGGTTGAATGGAACATCCAGGTATGAACAGCGGCATGAAAAGCGAATTCATCAATGAAGCAGTCAATGCTTTTTGGGAGCAGGAAGCTTGCGGAACCCAAGAATCGATTATTGGAAACCTTCCCGAATTGTCTCCGGCTTGGTTTAGGCAGATCGAAGCATACCGATACGCCACGGAGCCCTACATACACTCCATCGCGCAATTCACCCGTCATTCCGGAAGCACGGTGTTGGAGGTGGGTGTCGGCGCAGGCACCGACCATGTGCAGTGGGCCCGTGCGGGGGCGAGGTGCTATGGAGTCGACTTGACGCAGAAAGCGATCGACACGACGGAGGCTCATCTTTCTCTCTATGGATTGCAGTCGTCCCTGCATCGGATTGATGCGGAGACTCTGCCTTTTCCCAATAATTTTTTTGACGTCGTATACTCCTGGGGAGTCATTCATCACGCTGCGAGTCCTGAGCGCATCATTGCGGAAATCAGGCGCGTCCTCAAGCCAGGGGGCACATTTCTTGGCATGATGTATGGACGACATTCGTTGGTTGCCTGTAAGTTGTGGATAAAATATGCCTTGTTTGAGGGAAGCCCATGGAAAAGTTTGACGCATGTCATCGCCCATCACATGGAAAGCCCAGGGACCAAGGCCTACACATGCCGCGAACTCAAGGCCCTGTTCTCGGAGTTTTCAACCGTTCAAGCGACACCGATTATGACGGTGTACGATCGCAAACGATTACCCTCTTGGTTTTGCAAGTGGATCCCTGACGACTTCGGATGGTTCATTGGGCTGCAAGCGACCAGGTGATGTGGTGGTCTGCCGTCACGTCGAGATCCTGCCTTCGTGGTGAGTAGAAAAAAACTGATCGTGGCGTCCGCCAATCATTGGCACTCGCCCTTCCAGGTGGGGAGTCATCATCTCGCCCGCGGGTTTGTCAATGCCGGGTGGGATGTCGCTTTTGTGTCCGATCCGCTTTCTCCGTGGCATGTGCTGGGCGGCAACTACACCCGTTTGCAGGAACGGTATCGATTATATGCCGACGGCGGCCATTGGGATCTCGATGACCACTTATGGGCCTATGTTCCGGCCGCAGCACTCACGCCTCATAATAAGCCGATTCTCAACAGTCGTTGGGTCGCTCGCTATTGGTCACGTGCGGCCTGGCCTCGAATCGGATCTGTGCTCCGTCAGGCGGGTTTTGGGAGCGTGGATCTGGTGTATTGTGACAGCGTGGTTCCGTTCAGTTGGCTGCAGAAGGTTCCACACAGAAAGTCGCTTTATCGGATCGCCGATCAGTACGCGGCCTTTGGCAAATTCTCGGCGGCAATGGTTGAACTGGAAAAAGATGTGGCTCAGTGGGTTGATGCAGTGGTCTACGCCTCCCACAGTTTGGAAGAACATGCAAAGTCATTGAGGCCTCGCAATCTGGCTCATCTGCCAAACGGCGTGAATTTCGATCATTTTTCCCTCGAGCGAACCGAGATCCCAAAAGAATACGGAAGCATTCCGAAGCCCATTGCGACGTACGTGGGAGCGATGGATGTCTGGTTCGACTGGGACCTCGTCAATTTTGCCGTCGAGCGGCTGCCTGACGTCTCGTTTGTTCTGATCGGGCCGGACGAGCGTGCAAGGAGGGTTCTCAAGCCGGCGAGGAATCTCTTTCTCCTCGGCTCGAGACCTTACCAAGAATTGCCCATTTACCTGCAGCATGCGGATGTGGGGTTGATCCCTTTTGATGTGGCCCATTACGAAAACCTGGTGCGCAGTATCCATCCGCTGAAGCTCTATGAATATCTGGCCAGCGGACTGCCTGTCGTCTCGGTCGAGTGGGACGAGTTGCGGTGGCTGAAGAGTCCTGCGAGATTGACGCATAATCATGATGAGTTCGTCGAGGGCATTCGTCAGTCGCTCGCCACACCGCCCGACAAAACATCTCTCAAACGGTACGCGGCCGACAAAGACTGGAGTCTCATCGTCCGGCAGCTGATCGAGATAGTGGATTGTTCGTAGCGATTGGCCTTCGTGTTCGCAGCCCGTCTTCCCATGCTCAATATCGTCGTGGTGAGTGATTTTGCTCATGTCGAAGGCGGGAACTCCGCCGTCGCGCTGTCGAGCGCCATCGGTCTCGCACGCAGCGGACACGGTGTGACCCTTCTGTCGGCGGTTCGTCCTGTTGAGCCCGGCCTGTTCGAGAGTGGGATCCGGGTGATCTGTACCGATCAAAGCGCGATTGGCAACGATCCGCAACGAATCCGTGCGCTGATCCAGGGAATTTGGAACAGGAGAGCCGCGCAGTCTATGGCAAACATCCTCCGGGGCTTTGATCCGGGGAATACCGTCGTACACGTTCATGGCTGGACGAAGGCCCTGTCGTCCAGCGTCATCAAAGCTGCAATCGACCATCGCTTTAAAGTCGTGTGTACTCTCCATGATTACTTTTCTGCATGTCCCAACGGCAGCTTTTTTAACTATCAAAAGAACGCCGTCTGCGAACTTCGTCCGCTCTCAGGCGCTTGCGTCTCGACGCAATGCGACAGACAGCACTACGGCCACAAAATCTGGCGCCTTGTGCGACAGTACACCCAAAATAGTTGGGGGGGAATGCCGAAGGACGTCCACCATTTCATCATGGTATCGGAGGTGAGCAGGATAGTCTTGAGGCCCTACTTTTCCCCTGATTCACAAATGTACTTTGTGCAAAACCCGGTGCGAGCTGCCTATGCAGAGCCTGTCGATATCAGTCGGAATTCAGCGTATTTGATGGTGGGAAGGATTGCGCAAGAAAAAGGGCCTCACATATTTGCCGAGGCGGCGCGCATGGCAGGCTGTGAGGCTGTGCTTGTTGGCGATGGAGATAAGTGCGCTGAGGTCCTTCGCCTGTGCCCCTCTGCCACAATGTTGGGCTGGCTCGCGCATGAAGCAGTCATGGCGGAATTACGCAAGGCCCGGGCGCTGGTCTTCCCATCGCTGTTATACGAAACTGACGGTCTTTCAGTCGTTGAGGCGGCAGCCTTAGGGATTCCCGCGATAGTCTCGGATGTCTCGGCGGCACGGGCCTCAATTGTCGATGGGGTTACCGGCTTACTGTTCAAAGCCGGCGATCCAAAAGACCTTGCTGAGAAGATGTCGGCATTACGAGACGATGAAACAGGAGCTCGCATGGGCCGAGCGGCTCATGCGCACTATTGGAAGAATCCTCGGACTCTGGAACGTCATGTCCAGGAGCTCGAACATACCTATGAGCAGGTGTTGGCGTGCTGATATCGGACCAAATGGTCAGTATCTTGGTCCCCACTTACAATGCAGGCCCTTCGTTCAGGGCATTGCTTGATGCGCTCAGCCGTCAACAGCTTCGGCTGTTCGAGATTATTGTCGTCGACTCCTCTTCGAGCGACGATACGTTGTCGGTCGCAAAAAGCCGTGGAGTGCAGACCCATCTCATTGCCAAACACGCGTTTGACCATGGCGGGACACGGAATTTCATGGCTCGACTGGCCAAAGGCGATATTCTTGTGTATCTGACTCAGGATGCGCTCCCGGTGGACGACACGTCGGTGCCGGCGCTCGTGTCGGGGCTTCTGACCGACGACCGCACCGCAGCAGCGTTCGGTCGGCAGATTCCCCATGCGAATGCGACGGCCTTTGCGGCGCATCTCAGGACCTTTAATTATCCGGCGGTATCGCATAGCCGAGCGATTCAGGATTGTGAACAATATGGTATGAAAACCTTCTTCTGTTCCAACTCCTTTGCCGCCTATAAGCGAAAAGCCCTAGAATCCATCGGCTGGTTCAAAGAAGGCTTACTGATGGGCGAGGACATGTATGTCTGTGCCAAGATGCTGTTACATGGGTACCACATCGCGTACGCCGCCGAGGCGGTCGTCTATCACTCTCACAACTATTCAGTGCCACAGGAATTTAAGAGGTACTTCGACCTGGGCGCCTTTTTCAGCAGGGAACCGTGGATTCTCGAAAGATATGGGAATGCCAACTCAGAGGGTGTTCGATTCGTCCGATCTGAACTATCGTTCCTCCGCAATAGCGGACTTACTCGCTTCATTCCAGTAAGCCTACTCCGCAATGCAGCCAAATGGTGCGGGTATCAGCTCGGACTGTTATATCCGTATCTTCCGAGTTGGCTCATTCGACGGGTCAGCATGCATTCACACTAGCCTGTGCTGTTGCGGCGAATGATACGTTAAGCGAGATGCTCTGATGCTCAAACGGCACTCACAGTTTCTGCAAAGTGTGCTCTTTCTGTTTGATCTCACTGTGATTTGCGCTTGTTGGATCGCCTCGTACCATCTGCGATTTCTCGAGGGATTGGCGCCGGTCGACAAGGGCGTCCCTCCACTCGATATTTATTTGTCGCTGCTTCTGCCGATTGTCTTTGTGTGGGGGCTTTCCTTCCGAGCCTTCAATCTCTATCGTCCTCGCCGCATGGGATCTCATGTGGCAGAATTCTTTGATATTGCCAAAGCGAATACGTTGTCGGTTCTCGTGCTGGTGGCGCTCACCTTCTTCGTCCGTCAGTTCGAGTATTCACGACTCGTCTTCTTCTATTTTTGGATTCTCAATCTTGTGACCTTGGGCTTCTCTCGCATGGCGTTTCGTGAAGGACTGCGCTTTATCCGCAAACAAGGATTCAACCAGCGACATTGTCTGATCGTAGGCGCAGGGAAGCTCGGGCAGCGGGTAGCCAGATTGATTGCCATCCATAGCGAATTCGGAATAAAAGTGCAGGGATACCTCACGCGACATCCCAATAAGCTCGGGAGAACCTATGAAGGGATCACGGTCACCGGTCTCTATTCAGAAATTGAGAAATATGCACCGGCATTAGACATTGTGTTTCTTTGTCTGCCTCCCGATGAGGAGCAAGGCGCGGAGAAAATGTTGCAGTTTCTGGCCACGACGACTATTGAAGTGAAGGTCATTCCATCCATTTACGAATTCATTACTTTGCGGGCCGAGGCGGAGATGTTTGAGGGGTTACCGGTCATTACCTTGCAGGGATCGCCTCTCTACGGCTGGAACGTGGTCTTGAAGAGTATAACCGATTTTGTGGGGGCGGCGGTGGCACTCACGTTGACCGCCCCGCTCATGGTCGTCATTGCGCTGGCTGTGAAGCTCACATCGCCGGGCCCCGTGTTTTATCGTCAGGAACGGATGGGCATCGACGGAAAGCCGTTCATGATGCTGAAATTTCGAACCATGCACATTCATCAACCAGGTGATACCGTTTTGCTGACGCCGAAGGACGATCCGCGGATTACGACCGTTGGCCGATTGCTTCGCAAGACGAGCTTGGATGAGTTGCCTCAGTTCCTGAATGTCATGAAGGGGGAGATGAGTATAGTCGGGCCGCGTCCCGAACGTTCATGGGTCGTGGAGGAAGTCAGGAAACAGATTCCTCTGTATATGCTCAAGCATAAGATGAAAGCCGGCATAACAGGGTGGGCACAGGTGAACGGGTGGAGGGGAGATACGTCACTCGACAAACGGATTGAATATGACTTGTACTATATCGAGCATTGGTCGGTGTGGTTCGATGTGAAGATTGCGTTGCTCACGATATGGCGCGGATTCGTGCATAAACACGCCTATTGAACAGAGTCCTGCCGTAAGGCATGAGGACCTCATGGTGAGGAATCACAGGTATTCTTTCTGGGAGACCGAATAGGGAAAGTATGACACGCAAAGGCATTATTTTAGCG
>JARDZZ010000161.1 GCA_029240595.1 Nitrospira sp.
TAATCCCGATGCGTCTGAACGGGCACTCGATGAAGCAGCCGCTCGAACAGTGGTGGAGGCCTTGACGTTCATGCTGGATCATCGAAAGGATTACCCTCGATTTGATGAAAGCATGAATAAGCAGGCTCTACAGGAGGTAGTTATTGAGCCGACTGTGATCAATCAGGAGGGAAAGGCGTTTCCCTTCCTGGTCGCCAGGACCTCACAGCCAGGCCAGGTACGCCTGCTCATTAGTGCAGAATTGCTCCGCAAACAGGGATACGTTGGACATCCTGAGACGCTCGTCCCGGCGCTGGCGAAAGAGTTCCAATGGGTCGCCAGCAAAGCAGATACCGGAGCGAAGCTCCAGCCCTCTTCGGTGCGCAGTGATCTTGCTAAGGTGCCGATCCGTACGGACGAGGACATCGCTGCGCTGTCAGCCGGGGAGCGTCTCAATCTGCTTCGTGCGCTCTTGGGACGGTATCTGCATACCGTGGATGAGCACAACAGTCTCCATGGCCACCCGCATTACGAGGCGGGGACGAACATCTTGATTCCTCCGGCGCAGCCAGATTCCACCACAAAGCTGTACGATATTCGGGTCCGCGAGGCCTTACAAAAAATCGTGCAGGACCCATGGTTCATGACGCACACCCCAAAAGCGGTCCGCTGCTTGCTGAACGGCACGATATGGAACGTCGCTTTTGTAAAGATTGATCAACGTGATTGGGCCACACGTACCCGTGTGTCGTCGAAGACGGTGGTGGTTGGGGAATCCAGTCGCACGATTCAACCGGCCACGATCCTAGTGAATACATTCCGGCTGGCGGCGCCGGATGATTCCTTCTATGGGGATTCGAATGGCCTTCCCATGGGCGCCCTGTCAGCAGACCAGCTCGCGCGAGTCATCGCGAAGGAAATTGAACAGAATATCATTGAGAAATCTATGAGAGGTCACGTTGCCCAAGACGAGCAGACCATGCCGAAGTGAACGCTGGACCGACAAACCCTCCCCCGGACAGTCCGCATTCCGATATTCCGTTGAGGTGATTCTGCCCTGACGGATGTCCGTGATCCCCGGTTTGAAATTCCGAACACTCATTCTTTACCCAACATGGGCCGATGGGGCCGGGATGTACTGTCCTCGTAGTAGTGGTAACAGACAGGTGGAGCCAGACGGGAGATTTTGAAAAACTTAATTGTCGGAGCCGCGCGTGGTTCTGGTAATGCCTAACTTCTTCATCCTGTAGTGAAGAGAGGTGCGCTTCATACCTAGCTTTTTGGCGGCACCTGACGCGCCGCCGATGACCCATCGGCATGCTTCGAGCGTCCGACGGATCAGATCGCGCTGGGCATCTTCAAGGGGCGTGGCTTGGGCATCCCTACTCTCGGTGAGAGGCGATGCCTTGACCGCCTCAGTCATGAGATTCACTAAGGAGTCGCATTTTTCCTGAATTCCCGTCCAAAAAAAGTTGGTAAGCCTGGCTTCGGCGTTCGTGCTCCGTTTGACAAACTTGACCCCGAAGTGTGTTCCGAGAGTCCATTGGACGGTGGCATCTTCGATCATGACAGGCTCGTGGTCGTTCGAGAGGTAGAGGACCAGCGCCAGTCGCATCCCGACATGAACGGGATCTTGGCTTTCGATTCGAAGCCCTTCTCGTGAGACATCGATGACCAGTCCCTTACCCAGTAGCTCAGGGGTGAGATAGCTGACCGAAGCCTGAAGAGGGATGCGGGGCACGCATCGCCCGGTCCATGCCTTCTCGTTTACGACCATATGTTCGCCTGTGCTGAAGACAATAACGACTTGGCCGTCAGTACCCTTCAACTATGCGCCGATGGAGATGGTCTGTCACGTGTTTCAGCACAAGTTGCAATCAATTAGGAGAGGAGGAAGGGAAGTGGTGAGCCGGCTGGGGCTCCAACCCAGGCCTTCGCAGTAAAGATAACTTAGACCGGCGTTCAGTCTTCCACGCCCACGCCGATCACGATGAGAACCGCATAGTCCTGCTTCGTGCAGCCCTGGACCGGAGGCATCGCTGCCCCTGGTGCAACCGGAAACGCCGTCTTCTGCGCATTTGCCGGCGAGCACGAACCACCAACCTCGACCGGTGTATAGCGCGCGGACCGGCAAGCCAGGTGCGTTACGTCGTAGAGCACCGCGCCGTTATCGAGTTCCCAGCGCCTGTCGCCAGTCTTGTCGGCGGCGTGGATGGTCAGCACGGCCGTCACTTCTCGGGCGCCCGTCACCAGGTATTTGCCCGAAGGAAGCGGAAAAACTGGCTGCTCCATGATCAAGCCGTGTTCCTCCAGCCACCAGTCGGTGCTGTCGAATTTCCAGCGCGCCGGGGCGACGCCACCAGCATCCTTCAACCGTTTATAGCTGCTCAGCTCGACGCCCCGAGGACCCGGATCCAGTGGCCACAGCCCCCACGATTGAGCGCCGCTCCCGGAGGTCGCACGTGGGTCCCCCAACGCCGCGATGAACTGTGTCGATTTGCGCTGAAACTTCGTCTGATCTCCACCTGCGGCGTGGGCCTGGCTTCTATTCAGATTGAATGAGGGGAGCACGAACGATCCGAACAATAAGAGGACCGGGATGAGCCGAAACAACGTAGAACGGACTGAAGAGCCATCCTTTGTTCTTGCCATCTTTGCCCCTAGGTCTCGTCGCCTGCAAAAGTAATGACGAGGCGATACCCTTTTAGACGCGAAGTTCCTTTCTAGTGGGAGGAACCGTCACAAGGGCTTTGTGAATGGCTCTATCCAGGTCATCGCCTGAGATACGCGATTTGACGAGGTACGTTTGCGCTCCGTTTTTGATGGCGAGTTCAGCCAACTGCGGGAAACTCAGGCGGGACAACATGACGACCGCTATTTCCGGATAGCGAGCATAGGGAACCAACTGCAGGAGTACTTGAAAACCGGACATATCCGGCAGTCTGAGTTCTGCAACAACGCAGTCGATCCGCTGCGATCGACACAGGGATAATCCTGCCGCTCCGCTGTTCGCTTCAAGGATGAGGTATTCCGGTGAGGAAATGTTGATGCGGCGTACCCAATACTCCCGGTCGTGGTCATAACCGTCAATGAAGAGAATGGTCGCGGAGGGAACGATAGCCATAGGCACCGCAGCCCAACCAGTGCGCTCACACATTCAACGACAGTTTCGGATGAGGGCGGCGAATGATGATAGAAAGAGAAAAAGTGGTCGTAGTCTGCTCTTCTGCCTGTAATTCCGTCAAGAGCTGCATCAGCCAGGAGTGACCGGGTTGGGTATTTCATGTGTTTGCCGATGTGAGAGAGTCAGCCAGGCATCCAAAGAACAAATAGGCGGAATGCGTAACCACTTGATTTAACTAGAGAGCCGCTAAGACTCGACCCCAACGGTCCTCGCCTGGGTCACCTCCCGG
The DNA here is from genome assembly GCA_029240595.1 of Nitrospira sp. Classification (GTDB taxonomy): domain Bacteria; phylum Nitrospirota; class Nitrospiria; order Nitrospirales; family Nitrospiraceae; genus Nitrospira_C. Next base: position 3,393 of record JARDZZ010000161.1, read on the forward strand.
CTCCTCTTTTTGAACCTCACTTCGCTTCCTTATGTCACCTGGGAGACGGTCCGCCTACAGTTGTGTAGGCTATAGCGCATAGAGTGGATTGCATACGCAACAGGGTCGCTTCCTAGTGACGGCGATGCGAGGAAGGTCATATCCTCCTGCTGATGCAACCAACTGTCATTACCAGTTTCTTTACGGCCACGCACAATCTTCGTGAGGCAATGGAATGCGATCTGCCTCTTAATGACCTCGACCGTATTTGCCTCGAAAATTACCTATTCCTGATTCAGATGACATATGCTGAATGGAAACGACGGAACCTCGAGCCGCCCGCTTATACGCCTGCAGCTTAAAGCCGAGCAGGCTTCAGTCATCAGCACGCTGCAATCGATTCGCGAACTCATGACCGGCTGCGATCACGTCGTGTACTCAGCAGCCAGGAAGAGATATGACCAACACAGCAAAGAACACAATTTGTCTTTGGTACGATAGAGACGCCGAAAACGCCGCGCGGTTTTATGCCAAGACCTTTCCTGATTCATCCGTGGGCGCGGTGCACCTGGCACCGGGGGACTTTCCGTCCGGAAAGAAAGGCGATGTGTTGACGGTCGAGTTCGTCGTATTGGGAATCCCCTGCCTCGGGCTCAACGGTGGACCCGCGTTCAAGCACAACGAAGCCTTCTCGTTTCAGGTCGCAACCGCCGACCAGGCTGAAACTGATCGCTACTGGAACGCGATTGTCGGCAATGGCGGTGAAGAGAGTGCGTGCGGCTGGTGCAAGGACAAATGGGGCGTGTCCTGGCAAATTACGCCGGTGGCTCTGACGAAAGCGATAACCGATCCCGATCCGGCCGCCGCCAAGCGCGCGTTCGATGCGATGATGCAGATGAGAAAGATCGACATCGCTGCAATCGAGGCGGCACGCCGCGGGTAAGAGTACCTCTCGAAGCCTACATCCCTGACGCACAGTCAGAACGCAAACCCAGCTATATTCACGACCATAGGAAGCAATCCCAATGCGGCGCTATCTCTTTTTTCGAGGAGTTTGCCGATGATAATGGAGATGGGAAGGCCTTGTCCAAGGTGTTTCTTATACGCCCATGCGAGCGTCATCAGGCAACCCACTCCTTCCGAAGCGTTCGTGGCGGTGGCTAGAAGGGTTTTGGCGGCATCAAACCAGGCTTCTCTTGACACAGCATCATATGGCGAGAGTTGAAGCAATTGGTGATGTAGCCGAACCAGGTCCAGCGATTCGCCATAGGCACGTAAGAATGCACCTTCTTCGTCTTTTCCCATTCGCGACTCCGTACGGGAGGAATAAAGCAAGTCCACTGCCGGCCCCATGGCAGTATGATCAGCGCGGGCTTAGGACGGGATGTGCAGACGGCACTGACGAGATTGGGAGCGAATTACCATTTTTCGGCACGGAGGACTTTCCCGGCTGTTCTCGTCTTGACTCAGACGAGGTGGCTAGAATGTAGGGATAGGTTGTCACTACGCCAATCGTATGACATAAGCATAAGTGTCTATGAGTCGCTCTAATTTGGACCCTCTGATCACCTTTCCTGATGGCTCGCATCTAGTCATGAGTACGCAGTGTTCCAGACAAGGCGAGTTTTCCTGTGCGCTGTACACGGCCATCATCGCGCCTGACGACAGTGCGTCTTTTCAAATGGTCTCAAGTCACCTCGAAGCATCAACCTGTCTCAGCGCTCAAGAACATGCTTACGGCCATGCCATGCAACTCTACCCGCGTGCGGTTGAACGAATGAAAAAGCCGCCCTATCTGATCTGGCAAGGTCCGCCCGTCAAGGCGGGTTGACTTCCATCTTCTCTGACACGAAAGCAGCATGACCAGGCCCTTTCACGAGCCGAGTCATGCTGCGCGTGCTCTCAACGCTCTCAAACTGCCTGAGCATTTCAAGACCAATTTCGGGCACGCAACCATACACTTACTGTTTTACGTCCCGTAGCCGACACGTCGATTAAGGTCCACAGGTGATTTTCATGGATTCGATCGTATTCGACATACTAAGTTTCGAAAGTTTGGGCACCCGTTGGCCGGGCGTAAAGGTAATTTCCGGCCCCGTATAGTCTTTATTCATCCAGGCGTGCACTGTCGCATTGGAGCCTACGATCACGCTCTCAATATCATTGTTCCAATTCCGCCCATAAACATCTTTCAAGGTGGAGTACTCTGCGGGTCCTTGGACCTTGACATGCGGATCGTCCTCATCAAATTCGTCGTCATCGAAAATCTCTATCCAACAATTTTTATCTATGACTTTCAGGTCCACTGCCGACCCTATTGAGGGTGCCATGAAGACGGCGCTCAGGATGACCAAGAAGGCTCGCCACATATTTTCCTCCCATTGATGTTTCACTCACTCTAAGGCCGGAGACCTGGAGGCGGTACTGGGAATTGACCTTGGTGACTTGCTGAATCGCAGATTGGTGTTTATTGAGAACACGTGGCGTGACGACCAGCTGCATTTACAGCCGTTAACAATAAAGAGGGGAGCTGACGCTTCTACACAACG
>JARDZZ010000162.1 GCA_029240595.1 Nitrospira sp.
AGCACCGCGTCGAAATAGGCGCCGGTTTCCGACGGCTCCTGCCGCAAATCCGCCAGCCACCGATCGCTTCAGGCTGTCAGTCCACCACCTTTGCCCGCAAGTTTCTCGTCGAGATTGGCGAACGTCAGGAACGCGACCAAGGCAGCTTCTCAGAGATCAGGGAGCACAACTCGGTATTCGCTTGTGGGAGTGAAGATGTTGTAATTGCGCTCGTATTTTTCCGAGAAACCAGGTTCGGCGTAAGCGGGGACCGCGAAGAGGAACCCGAGGAGAGGGATCACCCACATGGCACACCCTTATTGAGTCTGAGCAGTCAGATGTGAGCAGTCTATTCCTCGGCTAAAGCGCGATGCAAGGCGGTAGGTTTGAGGAAACGTGCACGTATTCGCGTCGTGGACCAAGCTCAGTTTGACTCAGGGATTCTTTGCAGATTACTTTAGGGAGTGTCCTCAACAACAATGTGTTGTCTCGCCAAACGCAAAACCTGCAATCTAATTGATGAACGCACTACGATATCATGGGGTGGATCGCCACGTCGGCAAGACCCCGCTCATCCGCCTGCGTCGCCTTTCAGAGCTGACCCGCTGTGAAATTCTGGGCAAGGCCGAATTCATGAACCCCGGCGGGTCGGTGAAGGATCGCGTCGCGCTGAGTATTATCGAGGATGCCGAAGCAAGAGGATTGCTGAGACCCGGCGGCACCATCGTCGAGGGGACAGGTGGAAATACCGGCATCGGCCTAACGGTCATCGGCCACGCCCGCGGGTACCGTACTCTGATCGTCATTCCCGAAACTCAGTCGCGAGAAAAGTTCGACCTTCTGCGCACGCTGGACGCGGAGGTTCTCATCGTTCCGGAGAAGCCGTACTCCCATCCAGACAACTACAATCACGTTGCCCGGCGCCTGGCGGAGGAAAAGGGCTGGTTCTGGGCGAACCAATTCGATAACACCGCCAACCGTCTCGCGCACTACCGGACCACCGGGCCGGAAATCTGGGAGCAAACCGCCGGACAGGTCAGTGCATTTGTTTCCACTGTCGGTTCCGGCGGCACGCTGGCCGGAACCACGTGGTATCTCAAGGAGCGCAATCCAAACATCGTCATCGGCTGCGCCGACCCCTACGGCTCGGCGATGTGGTCGTGGTTCATCAATGGCAACACGGACACGAACGACGGTGATTCCTTTGCTGAAGGCATCGGCCAATCCCGGGTGACCAAAAACCTTGAGGGTCTGGCCGTGGATAGGGCGTGGCGCATTCCCGACCAAGACGCGCTCACCATCCTGTACCAGCTTGTGCGGGAGGAAGGGCTTTTTCTCGGCCTGTCTTCCGGCATCAACCTCGCCGGGGCGGTGCGGTTGGCCCTCGAGCGTGGGCCTGGCCAGACCATCGCGACGATCCTTTGCGACTCCGGCGCGAAGTATCAATCAAAGCTCTTCAATCCGGAATGGCAGGCGGCCAATGGACTGAGGACGGATTTGTCCGTCGAGACTCTCATCGCCAAGTGATGATCCCGAATCGCTGTCAGTTCATAACATTGCCAGCTCCTACGCGACGGGTTCCAGTTTGGACAAGACCACGGGGAGAAATTCTGCAACCGTTGGATGGATATGCATTGCGCGCTGGACGAGCGTATATGGCGCCTTCGCATACATGACGTCCAGCAACACGTGAATTACTTCATCCCCTCCGGTCCCAAGGATCGCCGCACCCAGTATGTGTCCTGTTTGGGCATCGACCGAGATTTTCATGAATCCTTGAGTTTCTCCCTTCTCAGCAGCCCGGCCCACTCGGCTCATCGGAAGTTTCGCCGCGAGTGCCGCGCGCCCGGACGTCCGTATTTCAGCGTCCGTCATGCCACAACGGCCTAGCGGTGGATCTGTATACAATGCATACGCCTGGATTCGGTCTGACACGCGGCGGCGGTCTCCGTTCAGCAGATTATCGGCCACGATCTCATAATCGTTGTACGACGTATGCGTAAAGGCGCCGCGGCCGTTGCAGTCACCCAGGGCCCAGATCCCGGGCACGTTCGTTTGCAACTGTTCATCAACGACAATGTACCCACGTTGGTCGGTCGCCACCCCGGCCCGATCGAGACCCAGGTCGTTGGTGTTGGGAATACGTCCGACCGCGAGAAGAACATGCGTGCCTACCACTTCCGGCGGCCCTTCGTCGCATCCCATGCGGACGGCGACACCGTTGTTGCGCTTCGCCAGGGATATGCATTTCGCATTCAATCGAACCTGTATCCCCTCAGCTTCCAGAATTTCGCGCACGGATTCAGAAATATCTTCGTCTTCACGCCCAATCAGACGCGGTCCCATCTCGACTATCGTGACGTGGCTCCCGAAGCGGCGATACATCTGACCGAATTCCAACCCGATATAACTTCCGCCGACGATGACGAGACGCTCCGGCAAGAAGTCGACATCCATCATTGACGAGTTTGTGAGAAACGGGACGTCCTGAATCCCCGGCATCGCGGGCACAGAGGCGCGTCCGCCCACATTGATGAAAATGTGTTCGGCTTGCAGAACGTCATCGTTGACCATGACAGTGCGGCAGGACTGAAAGCGGGCATGGCCCAGGATCACCGTACAATTCTTGAGCCCTCGCAACCAGTCCTCCACGCCTCTGTTCGACCGTCCAGCAACTTCGTCTTTGCGTGCTTTCACACGTTTCATATCGACGCGCACATGGCCAGTGACGTCGAAACCATATTCGGCGCCCCGACGGGCCACATGGGCCGCGTAGGCGCTGGCGACGAGCGTCTTGGTCGGGATGCATCCGGTATTCACACAGGTGCCGCCAAATTTGTGGCGTTCAATAATGGCGACGATCATGCCCGCGGAAGCCAAACGCGCAGCCAACGGCGGGCCTGCCTGGCCGGTCCCGATGATGATGGCATCGAAATGCCGCGCCACGAGACACCTCCTTGAAGGAAGATTGCCGGCCTGAGTCGCTTACATCGGCAGCTCCGTCCCAGCCTGTTCCGCCACCATGTATGCGGCATACCATTCGGGCCAGTTTTCGTCGCGTTGTCCGCCCAGCACGTTTTTTTCGTGCTCTCCGTGGGCAGCTTCTGCACGCCGAAACGCGCTCGCCAGATCGTTCGCCGATGCAAAGGTCGTCGTCGTGGAGTCGATGCGACCGGGCAGCCGAGTTGTAATTTCCTGGAACAACCAGCCGTTGCCGTCGGAATCATGGAACGAGGCGAACGACCGGTAGCTGCGATGCTCGGGATCCGGACCCCTGGCTCGGAGTTTCCCAAACAGGTACGGCTCGTCCGTGCCAGCGTAGACACCCCCGGCGTCATGGAATACCTCGCTGATCTCGATGCCGCGACCCAGCAGCTCTTTGCGGGCGGCCTCGATGTCAGAAACGATCAAGTACAGGCCCTGGGCGGAGCCGGGTGCTGCCGCGGTGACACTCTTGCCGAAGATGACCGAACACCCGGAGCCTGGCGGTGTAAACTGGATCACACGGAAATCTTTACCGTTGTCGAAGTCAGCGTCGAGCCGCCACCCGAGCCTCTCGTAGAACTCCTTTGCACGGTCGACATCGGAGACTGGGATCACGACGATCTCGAGCTTCATATCCACTTTCGCAGCGACCGCCTTGCCGGCCGCGTTCTCACTACGGACTTGAGTGGTGCTCATGGCGACCTCCTAGGTTCGGGCAGGATGCCGTTCGCCGAAACAATTCGCATTCGCATTTACCGGCGGACTGGGCCTCACAATGGAAAAGGTTGTCGGTGACACGATCCAAGGATCTCAGGAAAGTAATCCCAACGAATCGGAATCGTCGTGTCGAGCTGAGAAAGTCTGGACTTTTTTATCACATCGGCAACTAGGTAATGCCCTCAGCCCTAGGAAGTTTCCCCATGTACATGACCTCGCGCTCGCCTGTACGGTGACGGAGGACCTGGCGCGGTGTTATCGTCAGGCGGTGCGTTGGAAAGGTGATGGAACCGATGCTCACACAGACAGCCACGACAACCCATCTCCTACAAATGCTGAGTCACGCTCGTGCAGGTACCGATACCCTATTCGGCCTCGTGCGACCCGAGGCCTTTTATGAACGACCGGTTCCCGAGCGCCACCGGATCATTTTTTACTTCGGTCATCTCGAGGCCTTCGACTGGAACCTCATCAGCCAACCAGCAGCGGTTCCATCATTCTCGCCGGACTTCGACCAACTCTTTGCCTTCGGGATTGATCCGAAACCAGGACAAACTCAACAGGACGAGCGCTCGGATTGGCCGGAGATCGCAGAGGTCCGAGAATACAACCGTCGCCTTCGGCAGACACTGGACGACGTGTTGCACCAGACATCGGAACAACTGCTCTCCATCGCACTGGAGCATCGGTTGATGCACGCCGAGACCTTTGCCTATCTCCTCCATTCCCTATCAATCAACCAAAAGCATGTCCCGTTCGACCAAAAGCATGTCCCATTAGTGGCGTCATTCCCACCGAGCGCAGCTCCCATTCACGCGATGGTTGAAATTTCCGGCGGCACGGTCACCTTAGGTCAACAGCGCACGGAGCCCTCCGGCAGGAATCCGTTTGGATGGGACAACGAATTTGAGAGCCATGAAGTGGCTGTCGCCTCGTTTGCCATGAGCAAATACAAAGTGACGAATGGAGAGTATCTCAAATTCGTTCGCGCCGGCGGCAAACCACCTCACTTCTGGAGGTGGCATGAAGGCCAGTGGTACTGGCGAGGCATGTGGGAAGAGGTTCCGCTGCCATTGGATTGGCCGGTCTATGTCACCCACGAAGAGGCATCCGCCTTTGCCGCCTGGAGCGGCAAGAGATTACCCACCGAAGCCGAGTTTCATCGAGCGGCGTACGGGACGAAGCATGGTGAGGAAGAACGGGCCTATCCGTGGGGCGATGAGCAGCCCGATGGCCGGCGAGGAAACTTCGGCGCGTACCGATGGGATCCTATTTCGGTGACTGCCTCCCCGCTCGGAGACAGCGCCTTCGGAGTTTCTCAACTGGTCGGCAACGGATGGGAGTGGACGTCCACGGCCTTCGAGCCATTTCCAGGATTCCAAACCTTTTCATGCTATCCCGGCTACTCGGCCCGGTTCTTTGGTGGTGACCATTATGTACTCAAGGGGGCATCCCCACGGACAGACGCTCGATTGCTGCGGCGATCATTTCGCAACTGGTTCCGGCCCAACTTTCCTTATGTCTACGCCGGATTTCGGTGCGTGGAGGCTTAATATGATGCCCTCACAGACTGTGCACACCGACAAGCTCCGCGAGTTCGCCGTCGCAGTGAGCGACAGCCTTGGGAAGGTCGGCCAACGTGAACTGCCGTCCATGTACTTGTACGATGAGCTGGGCACAGCATTATTTGAAGCGATCACCCTGCTGCCCGAATATGGGCTGACGCGTGCCGAGCTGCGGCTCCTGAGTCGCCATGCCGGAGCCATCGTCGAGCATCTCCCCCCGCCTGTCTCAGTGATCGAGCTGGGAAGCGGCAGCGGTCGAAAGACCCGCTGGATATTGGAAGCACTTGCGGACCGTGAGCCCATCGCCTATTTTCCCATCGACGTGTCGGCGGCGGCACTCCTCAAGTGCCATCAAGAGCTGGGACATCTCGGCTCGGTCAGCATGGTGGGATTGGAACGATCGTATCTCGAAGGGATTCAGGAAGCCGCGGCCCGCCGCCAGGGGGATCAGACGCTCCTGGTCTTGTTCCTCGGAAGCAGTATCGGGAATTTTGACCCGCCGGCGGCAGAGCATTTTCTA
>JARDZZ010000163.1 GCA_029240595.1 Nitrospira sp.
GTCTTTTTTTCGCCACCACAAAGAAAAGATCGCTTACGAATGGGACAATGGTGAGCCGAAAGTCGGCAATATCTTTTCGGATGTCCTGGTTGATTTGCTTGGTCCGCCTCGGATGAAGGATGAGGAACTCACACCACGTCATCGCGACATTGCTCAGTCTGTTCAAGCCATGTACGAAGAAGCATTCTTTCATCTTCTCAATCATCTCCATAAACGGCATGGCATGAATGCTCTCGCCCTGGCTGGTGGCTGCGCCATGAATTCGGTGGCGAACGGGAAGATCTATCGCAATACACCATTTCGGACAGTCTATATCCAGTCTGCGGCCGGCGACGCAGGAGGGGCGATCGGGGCCGCATTTGCCGTGGCTGCAGAGCGTGGAGAAACCAGGCAGCCATTCGTGATGAATCATGCCTACTGGGGACCCGAATTCAGTAACAGTTATGTCGTGACACTCTGTGAGAAGGAGCACACTGCGTTGGCCAATGAGCGTTGCGTGGTTCGGCAGATCAATGAGGAATCCCAGCTTGTCAAAGAGATCGCTCACGCAATCGCTCAAGGCCTCATCGTTGGGTGGTTCCAAGGACGTATGGAATGGGGACCGCGTGCGCTCGGGAACCGATCGATCCTCGCCGATCCCCGCAGGGTGGACATCAAGGAAATTCTCAATCTGAAAATCAAACGCCGGGAATCGTTCCGGCCGTTTGCGCCCTCAATCTTGAGAGAACATGTGGCCGACTGGTTTGAAACGGATGACGACGTGCCGTTCATGATGCAGGTGTACCAGGTACGGCCGGAACGGCGAGGGCATATACCAGCGGTCACTCATGTCGACGGATCTGGTCGCCTCCAAACCGTCCATCAGCAGGCCAATCCGCGATATTACCGGCTGATCGATGCGTTCAGAAAAGAGACTGGCGTGCCCATGGTTCTCAATACGTCGTTCAATGAAAACGAGCCAGTGGTGTGTAAGCCGGAAGAAGCGCTGGCCTGCTTCCTCCGCACCAAGATGGATGTCTTAGTATTGGGAAATGTCGTTGTTTCAAGAGTCGCTCAAGCCTAACGTCGAGACCCTCTCGCCCCGGTTGAAGATTCCGCCAATTTCATTGATCTTTTCGTCAACACGTGATGATCTCACGTAATCCTTGATGTGACACAAGCCATCGTTCGAGGACAGTGAAGATATGCGTATTCTGTTCATCAATCGTTATTTTTACCCGGACATATCTGCGACGGCCCAGCTGCTGACCGAATTGACTGAAGATCTTGCCGCGCAAGGCGAGACGATCACGATCATCACGGGAAAGACCGCCTATACCGATAGCCACTCTGTGCTGCCTGAACAGGAGATCTACAAAGGCATTCGTATCATGCGAGTGGGGTTTACACGGGTCGGACGCACCCATATCCTGGGCAGGCTGGCCGATTGTCTCTCCTTCTGGATCAGCGCGTTCGTGAATGCGGTCCGGACGAAAAATCAAGATTGTTTGGTTGTGCTCTCGGATCCTCCTCTCCTTTCTGTGCTGGCTGCCGTAGTGCAGACAATCAAACCCGTGAAAACCGTCTGCTGGCTTCAGGATGTGTTTCCGGAAATTGCTGTTCGTGCTGGCATCCTGCGTGAAGGATTTGTTGCAGGATGTCTCAGGCGTTTGGCGCGATGGTCATTGCGGCAGATGGACCAGGTCGTAGTCATCGGGCGTTGTATGGAGCGTCACGTTCTTTCGGAGGGAGTGCTGCCGCCATCAGTCACCAGAATTTCGAATTGGGCGGATGGGACTCACATCAAATCCCTCCCTAGAAGCCAAAATGAGTTTCTTCGTCGACATGACCTCGTCAATCAATTCGTGATCATGTACTCGGGCAATCATGGCGTCGTTCACGAGTATGAAACCCTTGTCGCGCTCCTGCGCGAGACTCGCTCGGTGCCGGGATTATGCTTTTGCTTCATCGGAGAAGGGGCCTGGAAGAAGAGGCTCATCGAGACAGCACGAGCCGCAGGATGGCCGCACGTTCGCTTTCTCCCGTACCAACCAAAATCGCTTCTGCAATCCAGTTTGTCCGCCGCTGACATGCATCTGGTGTCTTTGCGGACCGACATGGAGGGGCTGAGCATTCCCAGCAAGGTCTATGGTGCGCTTGCCGCTGGTCGCCCCGTGATTTTCATTGGTCCTCGAGGAAGTGAGACCGCCACGCTGATCAGGGAAGCACAGTGCGGGTACAGCGTGCAGCCCGGCGATACTCAAGGAGCCGTCCAAGCCGTGCTCGCCGGTTATGAAGATCGTGCCTTGCTCGAAGAGCAAGGCCAGGCAGCTCGCCTGTTCTTCAGCAGGCGTTTTGATCGAACCATTGCCACGAGGAGCTTCCATCAAGTGTTCAAGAGCTTATCCATGTCGCCTGCGGTCCGATCCTTGGATGCGCCTGTGCTTTCACCTCCGCCACGGAGCGGATAACGTTGATTTATCCACTGCTCTTCCTCATCGCCTTCGCTATCTCATTGGCACTGAGTCCGCTGGTTCGCCGGCTCGCATTCGTGATAGGCGCCGTCGATTTGCCCGGAGAGCGCAAGATCCACTCGGTTCCTATCCCACGAATCGGCGGAGTGGTGATTGCGCTATCCTTCGCCGTCACTCTTGCTGCGGCCTGGAACATACGAGAGCTGAATGCGTCGTGGATGATTCCCCACCTGAATGCTTGGTGGCCAATCCTTGCCGGGGCGGCGATCGTGTTCTTGGGCGGAGCGTGTGATGACGTCCGCTCTCTGCCCGTATGGGCAAAGTTCGTCATTCAAGCCGCTGCGGCCGCCACGGCTATTGCCCTGGGCGTGCGCATTGATCACGTATCGTTCTTCGGGAGTGATCCCGTTAGTCTCGGACCGCTTGCTCTGCCGCTCACCTTCTTGTGGATTGTTGGCATCACCAATGCCTTTAATCTGGTCGATGGCCTGGACGGGCTTGCTGTCGGCCTCGGCAGCATAGCCGCTGGTACCTGCGCGACCCTCTTCTTCCTTCGTGGTGAGACTTCAGACGCGCTGATCTTGGTCGTTGTCCTGGGTGCCTTGCTCGGATTTTTGCCGCATAATTTTAATCCGGCCCGCATCTACCTGGGTGACTCGGGCAGTATGTTGATCGGCTATATGCTTGCGGTGACAGGGATTGTCGGCACGCAGAAAACGGCGACCGCCGTCGCAGTGTTTGTTCCGCTCCTCGTGCTTGGACTTCCCATCATCGACACGATTTTTTCCATGATCCGACGATTCAAGGGATACAAAAGACAGTATGAGAGCACTTGGCTGCAAGCTCTGAAGCGCATGTTCCAGGCTGATCAAGGGCATTTCCACCATCGGCTGATGGCGTTGGGACTGTCGCATCGTAACGCGGTATTGACCCTTTATACCGTGTCTCTTGGACTTTCCTTTTGTGCACTCTTATCGGTGGTAGCCGAGTATCGCAATGCCGGGATCGTGATCCTTGCCGTGATACTGGCCATGGTCATCGGGATTGGAAAGCTCGACTACCGTGACATGGATCTCCTGCCGGTGAAGCGGCTGCTTCAGTGGCATGAGCGGATTGCGTTCGACCGACGTTTCTTCCTCGGCTTTCTCGACCTCCTGTTGATCACATCTGCCTACTCAGGTGCGTTTTTGCTGAAGTTCTACGATCTATCGCATGACGCCGTCACACTCTGGTATGTGAATTCGTTTCCGACTGTATTGATCACACAGTTTCTCTGCTTCTATCTGTTTGGAATGTATCGGGGCGTGTGGAGAGCCATGGGGGTTGGCGATCTGGTGAAAATCACGTTGGCCGTAAGTGCAGCGGCTGCCTTTTCGTATTCCCTCGTGGTGATCCGCCATCCGCCTGAGGGAACGATGAGTTTCTTTATGGTCGATGTTCTGCTCCTCGGTCTGTTTGCAGGTGGGATTCGGAGCGCCTATCGTGTGCTCGACTATTCGCACGAGCGAGGGGCTGACCATGGAAAGGCCGCATTGATCTACGGCGCCGGACGTGGAGGCCAACTGGTTCTTCGTGAATTGAGGCAAAACGCCAAGTTGGGACTGAATCCCATCGGCTTTATCGATGATAATCCGACATTGCGGAACCGAACCATCAGCGGCGTGCCTGTTCTGGGGAAAGGCCAGGATGTACCGGCTATCCTGGATGACCATTTAATCACGAGCATGTTGATCTCCTCGAAAGCCATCGAGGAAAATCGCCTGAAGGCGGTGGTCCAGGCTTGCAAGGAGCGTGGTGTCGTCATCCTGGTGACAGGATTTGAATTACACCCTTTGATGCATGACGACGAACCCTTGATTGCACCAACTCTTTTATCTCCACCCGTCGAGCAGTGAGAGTAATCGGACTTCACCTGAACCCTCCTGCTTTTCTTTGATACGCATTCATTTCCGTCAGCTTGAGATCGTTGTGTGTACTTAAACGGCCAGAATTCTGAAGAGGCAACCTATAGGCCCCTTTCGTCGCCGGTTACCGATGTGAGAGCAGACCGGTTAGGTCTCTTCACGGCCGCTCTCGTCATGGTCACCAGCTTTGTTCTGTTGTCTTTTCAAGGTGCGTGGGCTTCCGTGAACATTCCCCTGCATCACTGGGCGTATGAAGCGATTGAACGACTGACCGCACTGGGTATCATCGATCAGGCAATGGTCGTTGCCAAACCTTATAGTCGTAAGCAAGCCGCCAAGTATGTGGCGCGTGCTATCGAGCGAATCCGCGCTGATGAGATTCGGGCCGATGGCCGCGAGGCGTTGGCAGAGCCCCTCCTCGAACGGCTCATGGCGGAATTTCGCCCAGAACTCATGGATCTCGGAACGATCGCTCGAAAGCGATCTGAAACCGCGAGAACAGTGCGCTACGGCGCCCGTCTGCAAACTGAAGTCGATGCGTTCTCGATCGGTGAGGGGCAAACCTTCCGGCTTCGAGAAAACCGCGGCGGTGAATATTATGCCAATGGCGTTCAGAACCAAACGGACGTTCGCGGCTGGCTTGAAGTGGGAGACTGGGCCGCCTTTGTGGTCCAGCCGAAATTCATCAGTAACGCGAACGCGCTCAGTCAGGGCCCGACGGTTGGCCCCCTCACGTCACTGAACGACCAACATGTCTACCTCCGTGAAGCCAGTCTTAAGCTCACCTTCTGGAATGTGGCGCTGGAATTCGGCAGAGGCACACAGTGGTGGGGACCGGGCTATCACGGGTCATTATTGCTGACGGATCATGCCTTCCCACTGGATATGATCAAACTTGGAAGTGATGAAACATTTCGGCTGCCATGGGCGCTAAGCAAGCTTGGCGATTGGAAAATCAATGGTTTTCTCGCCCGCCTGGAAGGTACCCAAACCTTTCCACACGAGAAGATATTCGGGCTGAGGATTAACTATCTTCCAACGTCCTGGTTGGAGCTGGGGTTCACGCGGCTGACGCAGTTCGACGGACAAGGAAGCGGAGGTTCATTTCCACGCACGTTGGTTGACTGCTATACGAATCCACCGAATCAGGAAGGAGGAGTGGCCAATTGCAACGAACAGGCCATGGTGGATGCTCGTGTGAAAATTCCTCACATTCCTTATCTCGTTCCGTTTCCAGCTGGACTGCAACTCTATGGGGAATTAGGTTCTGAAGATAAATGGAGCAAGCTCATCTCAACCCGCGCCGCCTATCTGGCAGGTCTGTACATTCCCCAACTCTTCAGCAATGACACGACAGATCTGCGAATTGAATTCGCCGACACCGATTATCCTCGTCGGTATAGCCCTGAGCTGGCCGGGACTTGGTACAACAACGGCACCTTTACGAACGGCATGCGCCAATACGGCTTTCCCCTAGGACACCATATGGGTACCGACGGCATTGATTTCTTTGTCCGTAGCACGAGGTACA
>JARDZZ010000164.1 GCA_029240595.1 Nitrospira sp.
CCGCAATCACCTTTCGATTACCGCAAAGATTTTCAGGAATGCCACCGGAACGAATGTGCGCAACAGATTCCGGTGGTGGTCCCAACGGGATTTGAACCCGTGTCTGAGCCTTGAGAGGGCTCCGTCCTAGGCCAGGCTAGACGATGGGACCCGAGGCGTTAGGCATGGTGGAATGCTGACGGTACCATGAGGCACTTCCATTTTTCAATTTAAAGGCACCGCGGCAGCTGGGTAATTTTTGGCAAATAGTATCTTGACAGCGCTGGTGGCTTGGCCTAATTTCGCACGTCAGGAGCGACGAGTTCGCCATACTGGCGGCTAGGAATATTGAGATGATGAACAATCCGTTTGGGACCGACGCGGACATGATGGATCTCGGCGAGACCTCAGAACTGATCGTGGAGGAAGAGAAGCCGGAACAGGGCTTGGAATTGCATGTCGGCTCGAACATCTTTCGCACGACCAATGGCGTCGTGAAGCTACAAGGAAAAGAACAGATCGTCATAGAAGTCCAGCCTGACCCGCCGGCGCTGCTATTGACCATGGACTTTTACGACGAGCGCGGACAGCGCATCGGCCATATCAGACGCAATCAATTGTCGGTGGTCGGATCGGCCCGCTTCGCACTATGCGTCACAACCGCTTCAGATGCCACGCTCGACGATCCACTGACAGTCACCGTGTCTGACCGAGCAACCGACCGTACGGTCATCGAGGTGTCGTTGTTCCACCGGCGGAAGATACGGTTTATGAGCGCGTATTTTCATACTCATAAGGGCGAAGTGGTCTCTATTACTCCACATTATTGCCGCATCGGCTCCGGATTAACGATGTTCGGCGACGTAGTCGAAGGTCGTGGCGGAAGCGCAATGCTAGGCTAGTTGTTGGCGCCCTTCTTCCTGCTGCAGCGAACACCCTGAAAGACTTATCCCTTTGACAGCCGGGCGGACTCCCGTAGAATAGGGTCATGACGGACATCGTCAAGCCCAGCATCCAAGCCTTCCTCGTCTCCGATCAGGTGATCGAAGACAGCGTGACGAGGAAAAAGAGTTTGATCGGTCTCTTCACGCATTTACAAGCCGTGAGCTTTCCGTTCCAGCATCAACAGATGGGTTTGTATTTTTGTCTCACTGATGCGGAAGGCGCGTATCAGTTCGACATCGAGTTGATCTACCTTAACACCGAGCAACTCGTATGCAGGGCTACGTTACCGCGAATTGTCATCGGCGACCGTCTGCAGATTTCAGACTTTGGGATCAACATTCCCTCGCTGATCTTTCCCGCTCCGGGCCGGTATGAATTCCGCCTCAGGATGGAAGGCCACTTGATCGCCCAAAAAGATTTCAACGTCATGCTGCTGTCTACCCACCAAACCGCCTGAGCATTTTCTTCGGGTTTCTCGACGGACCCCCGCACTCTTCTCCCCTGCACGGTTCTTATGGTAGAACTGCCGCACACACTTCCTGATTCGCGTCGCTGCATTGCTGAGAAGATCGCGGAGAACCCGTGACGGCCGGAACCACAGCATCCAATTTCATCCGCGAGATCGTGTCTGCCGACCGTGCAGCAGGCAAGCACGGCGGCCGGGTCGTGACACGCTTTCCACCCGAGCCAAACGGCTATCTGCACATCGGCCATGCCAAATCAATCTGCTTGAATTTTGGGTTGGCACAAGACCCTCCCGGTGGGAAGTGCCACTTGCGATTCGACGATACCAATCCCACTACTGAAGATCCCGAATACGTCCAGGCCATACAGGAGGATATTCGCTGGCTGGGATTCGACTGGGGAGAAAACCTGTTTTTTGCCTCTGACTATTTCGAGCGGCTGTACAGGCTCGCCGAGGACCTGATCCAGAAAGGTTTGGCCTACGTCGATAGCCTGTCACCTGAGGACATTAGACGATACCGAGGTAGTCTTACCGAGCCGGGAACAAACAGCCCGTATCGTGACCGTCCCGCCGAAGAAAGTCTCGACCTCTTCCGTCGGATGCGCGCAGAAGAATTCCCAGACGGGACACATGTCCTGCGGGCGAAAATCAACATGGCCTCACCCAATATGAATCTCCGGGATCCCATCCTCTATCGTATTCGCCATGCTGCCCACTATCGCACAGGAAAAACATGGTGCATCTATCCGGCGTATGACTACGCTCATCCTCTCTCTGATGCCTTCGAAGGTGTGACCCATTCGATTTGCACGTTGGAGTTTGAAGATCACCGGCCGCTCTACGATTGGGTCGTCGAACAAGCGGGCACTGCCGCCTGCCCCCAACAGATTGAGTTCGCCCGGTTGAACATCAGTCAGGCCGTCATGAGTAAACGGAAGTTGCTTGAACTGGTCGAGAAAAAGCTCGTGGCGGGCTGGGACGATCCGCGCCTGCCCACCATTAAGGGACTCCGGCGGCGCGGCTACACGCCGGAAGCGATCCGCGCCTTCTGTGACCATATTGGCGTGTCGAAACGCGATTCGATCGTGGAAATGCAGCTGCTGGAGCACTTCATTCGAGAGGATCTAAATAAGCGCGCGCCTCGCGTCATGACGGTGCTGAAGCCGTTGAAGGTCATTATCGACAACTATCCTGACGGCGTCACGGAGCAGCTGGAGGCCATCAACAATCCCGAGGATCCCTCCGCCGGCACACGACCAATCCCTTTCTCTCGAACCCTGTATATCGAAAGGGACGATTTCCTGGAAGATCCGCCGAAACAGTTTTTTCGGCTTTCTCCGGGCAGGGAAGTCCGCTTGCGTTATGCGTATATCATCAAGTGTGTGGGCGTCATGAAAGATGCCGTCACGGGGGAGATCACAGAATTACACTGCACCTATGATGTTGAGACGAAGAGCGGCGCTCCGAGTGCTCAAAGAAAGGTCAAGGCGACCATCCATTGGGTTTCGGCTGCTCATGCTGTCGAAGCAGAGGTCCGCCTCTACAACCCCCTCTTAAAGGGCGACCTCTCCGGTGTTGTCGACCAGCAAGACTGGACAGCCCACCTCAATCCCCAGTCCTTGGAGCGGCTCCTCGGCTGCCGAGCAGAACCGAGTCTCAAGGAAGCCCAGCCAGGCAGCCGGTTTCAATTCGAGCGCCTTGGCTATTTTTGCATGGACCCTGATTCCCAGTCCGACAGGCTTGTATTCAACCGCACGGTATCGCTCAAGGATGCCTGGGCGAAACTCGAAAAAAGCGGAGCCTCCCGATAGTCTTCTCTCTCTGCACGGAAACATCTCTAGTTCCGCCAGCTTGCATTTACTTTACAGATTAAGCATCCCTGCTAGGCTTAGGTGGGAGACCGATCAGTCACTTCCTTCTGAGAGACCGGTAGGCATCGAATCGGTTGGAACCTAGGATAACCAAGGAGTCCCCGAATGATTGAATGTCGGCAGTACCCTCGTGTTCCGGTCGAGCTGCAAGTCTATTTTTCAACAAGTGGCAATACATCGATCAGCGAAGGAACGATGTTTGATCTTTCGGCCGGCGGATGTGCCGTCACCAGCATGAGCGCCGTGCGCCCCGGGTCAGCAGTTAGAATCCTGATTCGTGCAACGGATTTAGGATCGCCCATCACGATTGAGTCGGCCGCTGTCAGATGGAGCAAGCATGGGGAGTTCGGCGTGGAATTTCTCGGCCTGTCAGAACTCGATCAAAATCGTCTTCACCGTTTGCTGCACGCCAAAACCAGCTATCCTCTCCGCCCAAGCTGACTAGGTTTCACCTGGGCGCCCCCACCTCATCGCTATGATAGGATGTCGGCATGACTTGCCCACTCTGCCGCCAACCAGCCGCCTGGGAGGGTAATCCCTGGCGACCTTTCTGTTCCGAACGCTGCCAACTGACTGACTTGGGCTCTTGGGCTGCCGAGCAATACCGCCTTCCAGGCCCTAACCTCATGATGGAACTGCCTACGGACGAGGGAGAAGAGCCAGAGGACCCCCTCCGCGGTACTCACCATTAATTAATCTTCAATAGGCCGTTCCCCCTGCGTTAACATTTCCTCTGATTGCACGTGGCTCATGCTACAGGCTGGCGTAAGTCCTGCATGCGGCCTAGACCGGCGACGGAACGTTACTAGAAACGCACCGGGGCCAAAGGTTTAGGCCCCAACGAGTCGAATAGCCAAGACAGATCATCCCAGCTGAGACAAGTCGTCTCGGGAGCAAGGACGGGTATGGCAAAGAAGCAAAGACGGCTCCGGCCCAACAAGGCCAAGACCGACCACAAAGACTCCGATGGAAATGGCGTGGGGCAACGCCGCACTCTTGTGGTGGACGTGGGAGGCAGTGGAATCAAAGCGACATTGCTCAATGATCTCGGCAAGGCAGTCGGCGACCGGCTGCGCCGAGACTCGCCTTCTTCAGGAATGCCGGGCGAAGTGATGGACATTATCGTGTCACTGTCCAAGCAATTCGAATCGTTCGACCGGGTGGCAATCGGATTTCCCGGAGTCGTCATTAACGGCATCGTGAAACAAGCGCCGAATTTCGCCAAGGAATGGCAGGACTACAATATCGCTGAAGTACTGGAAGCGCGACTGAAAAAACCGGTGCGGGTAGCCAATGATGCCGATGTGCAAGGCTTTGGCGCCATCTCCGGCACCGGCGTGGAACTGGTCGTGACGCTCGGAACTGGCGTGGGAACTTCCCTCTTTGTGGATGGACGCCTCGTGCCCAATCTCGAAATCGGCCGGGATAAACTGAGGGACGCCGCCTTACAAAAAGTGGGTAAGAAAAAGTGGAACAAGCGCCTCGTGAAATTTATTAAACGCCTCGATGAAATCTTTCATTTTACGAAAATGTATATCGGTGGCGGCAATTCCCGAGCCGTAGATGTCGGCATGCTGCCCGCCAATGTCACGATTATTTCAAATCTCAATGGCCTGATAGGCGGCATTGCGCTTTGGCGGGACGAACGGGTCTCTTCCATTGAAGTGGCAACCCAACAAGACATAACCGGCCGTCCGTTGGCTGCCTAATCTTTAAAGAAATTGTGGCTGGGGGACTAGGAATCGAACCTAGGTAGCCAGCTCCAAAGGCTGGCGTCCTACCGCTAGACGATCCCCCAGCGCGGCCGAGAGTGAAGGCGGTGAATGTGAGGAGACGGTGGCTGGGGGACTAGGAATCGAACCTAGGTAGTCAGATCCAGAGACTGACGTCCTACCGCTAGACGATCCCCCAACCGGCGTTCAACGTAATACACGTCCGCGTAGTCCGTCAAGCCTGGCGGGCCTCAGCCCGCTCGATCCCTTGTCGAAGTCTCAGCCGCGTTCTTTCGGGGCCGAGAATTTCCATCACCTCGAAGAGTCCCGGACTCGCAGTACGACCGGTCAGCGCAACTCGGACGGGCTGAGCGAGCTGCCCCATTTTCAGCCCCTCTTCTTCCACGAGGGCTTTGAAACACGCTTCCAATGCCGGTTTTGAAAATTCTGGAAGAGACCCGATACGCTCGGTTAGCTTTTTCAAAACAGGGGCGACCGCCTGGGTCAAATATTTCTTTGCCGCTTCGTCTTCCAACGGCACGGCTTCTCCAAAATACGGCTTCACCCAGTCGACCATTTCCACGAGCGTTTTTGTGCGCTCCCTGACCAAGAGCACCAGTTGCGCAAGCCACTCCTTGGGGACAGCCTGCAGTTGATCCTTCAGGTCTGTCTGCTCCAAGTATGGCACCAGTGCTTGGGCCACCTCGCTCGGCGGACTCGTTTTGATGTACTCGGCATTCATCCACAATAACTTGTCGGGATTGAAGACGGCCGCAGACGTCTGAACATGCTTCCAGCTGAATCTCTCGATCAGCTCCTGCCTGGTGAAGATTTCCTGATCGCCGTACGACCATCCGAGTCGGACTAGATAGTTGACC
>JARDZZ010000165.1 GCA_029240595.1 Nitrospira sp.
TACGTACCTGCCGCTCGGTCTACGCATCATTCGGAAAGTCGAGCACATCGTCCGCGAGGAAATGAACAGGGCGGGGGCGCAGGAACTGTTGATGCCCATCGCCTCTCCCGCCGAGCTCTGGAGAGAAACCGGCCGCTGGGATTTTTACGGCAAGGAGCTGCTGCGGTTCAAAGACCGTCACGAGCGGGATTTTTGTCTCGGCCCCACTCACGAGGAGGTGATCACCGATCTCTTCAGGCGTGAGGTCCGGTCTTACCGTCAATTACCGCTGAACTTTTATCAAATTCAAACGAAATTTCGCGATGAAATCAGGCCGCGCTTCGGACTTATGCGCGGCCGCGAATTCATCATGAAGGACGCTTACAGCTTCGATAAAGATGACGCCGGCGCCAGAACCAGCTATCAGAAGATGTACGACGCCTATCACCGCATCTTTTCCCGCTGCGGTCTCAATTTCAGAGCCGTGGAAGCCGATACAGGGTTGATCGGCGGGACCTCATCCCACGAATTCATGGTACTGGCCGATACCGGAGAGGAAACCGTCGTCTACAGCGAATCGGGAACCTATGCCGCCAACGTCGAGCGCGCCGAAGCTCTTCCCCCGATCGAGACAAGCAGGGAAGAGCTTCGCCCACTGGAGACTGTCAGCACCCCTGGCCGCCGTACCGTTGAGGAGGTGACGGCATTCTTGAAGGTCGATGCCTCCAAGCTCGTCAAGACGTTGCTCTATTCCACCGGAACCGAAACCGTGGCCGTGTTGATTCGAGGCGACCACGATGCGAATGAGATCAAGATCAAACGTCTGCTGGGCGTCGCCCAGTTGGAGCTGGCCGGTCCCGCGACCGTGGAAAAGGTCACCGGTGCACCGGCGGGATTCGCAGGTCCGGTCGGGCTCAAATTGCGCATTGTGGCGGATCACGCGGTCAAATCGGCCACAAACGTCGTGGTCGGAGGGAATCGCACCGATACGCATCTACTGAATGCCAACGTTGACCGCGATTTTCAGGTGGAACAATTCGCAGATTTGAGAAATGCCCGGGCCGGTGATCCATCTCCGCGGAAAGACGGCGTGCTCAAAGCCACGAAAGGCATCGAGGTGGGCCATGTCTTCATGTTGGGGACCAAGTACAGCCAGACCATGAATGCCTCCTTTCTCGACCCCAACGGCAAAGAATGCCTGGCGGTGATGGGATGTTATGGAATCGGAATCGGGAGGACGGCGGCCGCTGCCGTGGAACAACATCACGACGACAAGGGCATTATCTGGCCCTACCCAATAGCCCCCTTTCATGTGCACCTGATTCCATTGGGCCAATCAGCTGGCGTTGCCGAGGCTACCACCTCTCTGTACCATGCGCTGGAGACGGCGGGCCTGGAAGTCTTGTGGGACGATCGCGACGAACGCGCCGGGGTCAAGTTCAACGACGCCGACTTGATCGGAGCCCCTTTTCAAGTCATCGTCGGCGATAAGGGTCTGACTGAAGGCCTCTTAGAGGTAAAAACCAGAAAAACCGGTCACAAGACCAAACTTGCCCCCGCGGAAATCCCTGCGAGAATTCTGCAGATGGCCTCTCAACCCTCTTGAACGAGCATCGCTTCGATACGCGTTCTCCCCGTTCCCTCAAGTCGTTCGCCGTCGCGCATCGTGAAAGCGCCTTTTCCTTGCCTTCCCATCCTGTTGGGCTAGACTGAGTCTCGACTTATCATTGTGACGCAATTGAGCCACGGCTGCCAACGGCCGCCGGCCTGACCGCCTTCCATGTGGTCCGCGTTCGTTACAGGAGCTGAGTAATGCCGACCCAACCGCCGACACAGAACCTGCAGGAGCTGCAACAAAAAGTTGAATTCGCGGAACACGTCAAACGCATCACGAATCAGATTCACGCCGCCAGCAATCTCGACCAGATTCTGCTCGACCTTCACAAAGATATTCTGAGCCTGTTCGATGCGGAGGATCTGACCCTCTTCGCCTTTGATGCCGACAAGAAGGAGATCTTCTACAAGGTTCCGCACATCGATACCATTGAAGAAGTTCGCATTCCGATCACCGAGCAGAGCCTGGCCGGATTCTGTGCGAAGTATTTGCGCCCCGTGAATATCGCCGACGCCTATAACATGGCTGAACTGCAAGGGATCCACCCTTCGTTGAATCACGATGCCTCGTACGACAAGCGCACGGGATTTAAGACCAGACAGGTGCTGACCTATCCGATCGTCGCCGACAACAAGTACCTGATGGGTGTGCTCCAACTCCTCAACAAGAAGAGCGGGCTGCGCTTTACCCGCAAGGACGAGGAATCCGTAGCCGAAATCGCCAAGGCGCTCGGCATTGCATTCTTCAACCTCAAAAAGGTCTCCACAAAGAAAGCCTCGACCAAGTTCGATCTTTTGGTGACCAACGGCAAGATCACACAGAACGAACTCGATAACGCCATCGCCGAAGCGAGAAAAAGCATTTCCTCCGACCTTGAATCGATCCTCATGGAAAAGTACAAGGTGCCGAAGCTCGAGATCGGCCGATCCATCGCCCAGTTTCACAAGTGTCCCTACATCGAATACAGCGAACGCACACTGGTCGACATCGAGCTGCTCAGAAATCTCAACGTTGATTACCTCAAAAAGAACCACTGGATGCCGTTGAAACGCGACCGCACAGCGATCGAAATCCTCACCGACGACCCCGGCGATCTCGATCGAGTCGCCGACATCAAACGGACATTCCCCGGCCTCAACATCCGTTTCGCCGTCAGCCTCAGACGGGACATCTCACAATTCCTGAACTCTGCAACCGGCGGCAGCGACGGGCAACCGGGACGAAAACTCGATGAAAACGTGTCCGACATTCTCGGCGAGCTCGTGACGGAAGCTCAGGCCGAGGCCATGGAAGAGTCGGGTGCCGGCGGAGGGCTCGACGAGAACGATAGCGCGATCGTCCGTTTGGCGAATCAGATCATCGCGGACGCGTATCGGCAGACTGCCTCAGACATTCATATCGAGCCGTACGGAGAAAAACGAGAAACCCTCGTGCGGTTCCGGGTCGACGGTGATTGTTTCGAATATATGAAGATCCCCCAGAGCTATCGGCGCGCCATCGTGTCACGCCTCAAGATCATGGCCAGCCTTGACATCGCAGAGCGGCGAAAGCCTCAGGACGGCAAGATTAAATTCAAGCTCAGCGAGACGCGGGAAATCGAGCTTCGCGTAGCGACCATCCCAACGGCCGGGTACAACGAAGACGTGGTGATGCGTATCCTTGCTGCCAGCGAGCCGCTGCCCCTCGATAAGATGGGATTTTCTGATCGGAATCTGAAGCACATCAAGGACATCGCCGAGAAGCCGTACGGTATCATTCTCTGCGTAGGACCGACCGGGTCCGGTAAGACAACCACGCTCCACTCGGTTCTCGGGTTCATCAACACCCCCGACATCAAGATTTGGACGGCTGAGGACCCCGTCGAAATCACGCAATACGGACTCCGGCAGGTTCAAGTACAGCCCAAAATCGATTTCACCTTCGCGAAAGCGATGCGCGCGTTCCTTCGAGCCGATCCGGACGTGATTATGGTCGGAGAAATGCGGGATAAAGAAACGGCCGAGATCGGCATTGAAGCGTCGCTCACCGGACACCTGGTCTTGAGCACACTGCACACCAACAGTGCCGTGGAAACGGTCACCCGTCTGCTCGACATGGGCTGCGATTCCTTCAGCTTCGCCGATGCCATGCTCGGTGTGCTGGCGCAACGATTGGCGAGAAGGGTCTGTAAAGACTGCAAGGAGCAATATGCGGGCACGAAGGAAGAGTATGAGGAAATGCGGCTAGGCTACGGACCTGAATTTTGGGACAAACTCGCCATCCCGATGGACAATACGTTCCGCCTCTCACGCGGAAAAGGCTGCGAAACCTGTAACCGGACCGGCTTCAAAGGTCGGGTTGCATTGCACGAATTGCTTTTGGGCACCGACAAGCTGAAGCGGCTCATACAGACCAGGGCCAAAACTGAAGAGATGGTCAGGGCCGCCATCGAAGACGGCATGACCACGCTTATGCAGGACGGCATTCAGAAGTGCTTGCAGGGACTCACGACGTTCAAAGAAGTGAAAGCCGTCGCCATCAAGTAAGGAGAGGATCTCAACTCCACGGTTGAGATCCTCTTCAGTCCCCCTCCGAGCGAACCACACACATGACACGAACCGGTCTCGTCCTCACAGGACGGGACTATCGCTGACCCGGTGTAGGCGAACGTCAGGAGCAGGTGTATGCCGAGCGAGAAAGGAATTTCTTGAGGCGAGACTCTACCGACAGAGGGACAGATAGGAATTCCAGTCCGAATAGCTGATCATTGACCCATTTGACGGTCGCGTCGAGCTGCAGGGCGGAGGCTTGGTCAGGCATTCGAAAGCTGACCGCCAGATGGTCGCCCGGTCTCATTGCCGCGGCACTCATGACTTTCGCGCCACCCAACGAGACGTCCAGTACAACGCCAAGCCCGTTGCGGTCAACGGCGGCCCAGCGTTTTAGCCCGAGGAGGGAGAATGCACACGGGAAGGGAGCGGAGACTCGATGACGAGGATAGCGTCGCAGCTCCACGCTCGGCTGAGGCTGTCGTTCCAGTTCAGCCATGGAAGGTTATGCGACCGCTCGCGAGGCGATCGCCACGAATCTCTTCAATCGATCATACGCATCGAGCGAGAGGCGGCGAAATGCCAGCCCATAGAACTGATCCTTCGTCCACCGCACGGTTGCCACGGCAATCTCCGCGGAACGGATTTGCTTCGGGAGACGAAGGCTCAAGGCCACCTGATCCCCGGGCTTGAAGGGAGCTTCCGTGCTGACCCGCGCGCCCCGAACAGAAAGATCATAGACCAATCCCACATTGATGACCGGCTTTCTCAGCCAGCTTCGCGACCGGACCGGAGAGAGGGCACAAGCAAACGGTGTGTTGATTCGGACTCTTGGATGGCGTCGAAAGCGATTCAAGGCAGACGGTCGACGCCCATCCAGCCCTACGGGGTGTCCTTGCATACGGCTACTCTACAACAGGGATGGATGGATCGAAAAATGATTTCGAAGAAAGTACAGTGGGCCTAGAAGGGCGGACGGCCATCCTGCTCCGGCGATGGGTGGAAGGACCGGCCAGTGCTGGGTGAGAATGACCCTGCAGCGACAGGGCAGAAACCAGTCTCGCTCGAGACACTGGACCACAGGCCTCTATCGGACCTGTGGTCCCGGGTTCCTACAGTGGTCACGACGCCATGCGATACACCCACCTGCCGGTATTTCGTCTTGCCTCATTCAAGGCTTTGGCTTCACGGGTGGCGGCAGAAAGCATGAGCCCTCCGAAGAAGATGCTGAACAGCGCAAGGGCGGCTGCCATCAGGTAGCCCATTGGAATGTCGGGAATGCCAGGCATGCCGGCTGAACTCCTCGCCACTTCCACCTGCCCGGCCACGGCAGAAACTGGTCGCGTGACAGCCTCGCTCATCCCGCCGGTGCGATCGAGTGCGGCCATGAGACTGCCGAGTTGATATTGATTGGACGACCAGGCTTCATCCAAAAGCATTCTCGCTTGGGCCACATGGAGAATGGCCGACCCCAACTGCTCTTGAACTACCTCGACGCGTTGAAGATGTTCTTGACTGGCGTCCACAATGCCTTTGCCGAGTATGGATTGCCAGGTCGAGGCAAAGCCCTCGTGCATCTGCTTTCCTCGTTGTTCTGTGGCGCCGATCATCCTCTGGTTGTAATCCGAGAGATACAAATCCGCGGAGAAGACGCCGCTTCGAAT
>JARDZZ010000166.1 GCA_029240595.1 Nitrospira sp.
GAAGCGAATCTCAATTACGTTGAACATGTCGTCGGCCAAACCATGAAGCGCATTACTCCTGAGCAGACGTTATCCTCCGAGATGCTCACGCGGGAGCTGGGGAAAACGCTGGCGGAGGAGTTTGACGGGGACGGCATCCTCAAGAGCGCGTACTTGAAAAAGGTTCCCGTGTACATTCCGGCCTTCACCGACTCGGAGATGGGCTTAGATGTCGGTACCTGGGCAATGGGACGCGTGGTCGATCAGGCTCGCGCACAAGCCAAAGGCGGAAGTGACCTCGACATCCTGCGCATCATCAATAAGTCTTATCCGTCCTTCAATCCCTATCAAGATCTCAACAGCTATACGACGCTCATCACCTCGGCCAAGCGGCTCGGCATTTTTACCATCGGCGGCGGAGTGCCGCGTAATTGGTCCCAACAGGTGGGACCCTATATCGAAATCAGCAACATGCGCTTAGGATTGAGCGTCAAACCACCGCGCTTTCAGTACGGCGTGCGTATCTGCCCCGAGCCTGACTACTGGGGGGGATTGAGCGGCTGCACCTACCAGGAAGGAGTGTCTTGGGGAAAGTTCGTGCCGCCCGAAGAAGGCGGGCGTTTTGCCGAGGTCCTGAGCGATGCCACGGTCGTCTGGCCATTGCTGATGGCCGGCTTGCTCGAGCGGACCAAGGCAAAGCAACCGGCGCGGACATGAAGGGGACGACGGTTCTGCGCTCGGCCTTGCTGTTGCTAGTCTGCGGACTGCTTCTGGGAGCATCAGGCGCCGGGCCGGTGACCGATGACGGACGGGTCCAAGGAAAGCCCGATGCCCCCTTGACCTTGATCGAATATTCGGACTTTACCTGCGGCTATTGTTTGAAGTTTTTTCAGGAAACTTTACCGCGGTTGCAGGCGGCGTATCTTGATACGGGGAAAGTCAAGTTCGTGTACCGCGACTATCCGCGATCCGATCGCGGTGTCGGCGTCGAGGCCGCGGTGGCAGCCCGTTGCGCCGGAGCGCAGGGGCGCTATTGGGCCATGCATGATCGGTTGTTCGGTGAAGGCAGACGGTTGGATTCCGGCTCCTTTAAGAAAGTGGCCAAATCCGTGGGATTGGACGAGATGCAGTTTGGAAAGTGTTTTGATGAGCGGCGGTACCTGGAATCAATTTTTCAAGACCGTCAAGAGGCGAATCGTTGGGGATTTCACGGGACACCCGGATTTATTTTGATGCAGACGGTCGCTGGCCCGACAGAAAAGGTCCCTGCTGTCGCCATACCCGGGGCGTTTCCCTTTGAGGCCTTTGCCGAGGAAATCGATCGTATGTTGTCCAAGGTACAGGGATCGTAGTCGTCAGAGCGCAGCCGAGATCGAGCGAGAATTACCCATCACGTTATCCTTAGACGAAGGATTACCGTATGTCTGATACACAGTCTTTCTGGTCCGTCCCTCAGCGCGATGGTGAACCTCCCTTCTGGGTGTGCATGTCCTGTCTTTCAGAAGCGTTCTATCGCAAAGTCCCGATGCCGGATTGCCCTAATTGTCACGGGGTGTCCACCTACGAAGCATTTGCGATCGAAGCCATCGCCGATTGGGGGACCGAGGATTTGGTCGCCAAGGCCAAGGCTTCTGAACAAGCGGCGAACGTCGAACCTGCGTCCGCATCCTCAGTGGAATCCTCGACGTAAGCCGATCGTCCAAGCGGAGTGTCTTTTTGCAAGGACCACGTCCATTCCTTGTTGGCGGCCACTGGCGCCAAAGTGACACACGCGCTCCGGTGCACGATCCCTTCACCGGCAAGGTCCTGGCTGAGGTTTCGCAAGGCAGCGAGGCCGACGCTGAGGATGCCATCCAATCAACGGCTGCTGCGACTCAACCGATGGGCGCGCTGCCTTCGCACGCCAGATTTCACCTTTTACAACGCATTGCTGGAGCGCTCTACGATCGACGGGAAGAATTTGCCAGGATCATGACTGGCGAAGCGGGAAAGCCCATTACGGATGCACGTCGGGAAGTCGCACGTGCCGTCCAAACCTTCACCATCGCAGCGGAAGAGGCCAAGCGAATACCAGGCGAGGTTATCCCACTCGACTGGACGCCCGGCATGGATTCTCATCTTGGCATTCTTCGTCGGGTTCCGATCGGGCCCGTGCTCGGAATCACGCCCTTCAACTTTCCATTGAATCTTGTCGCCCATAAGGTTGCGCCTGCCTTGGCTGCCGGCAATCCGATATTGATCAAGCCGGCGCCCCAAACTCCGCTGACTGCCCTGCTGTTGGCTGAAGTGGGACTCGAGGCTGGAGTTCCGCCCGGCGGCCTCAACGTGCTGCCTTGTGACAACCGTGTTGCAGAGCGCCTGGTCGTGGATCCTCGCTTCAAGCTCTTAAGTTTCACCGGCAGTGCGGCGGTCGGATGGATGTTGAAGGCGAAGTGCGGGAAAAAGAAAGTCGTACTGGAACTGGGAGGCAATGCCGGCGTCATCGTGGAACAGGATGCCGACCTGGACTTTGCGGCTCAACGCTGTGCGAGCGGAGGATTCGGCTATGCGGGGCAAACCTGCATTTCCGTCCAGCGCATTTTTGTGCACCATTCTGTGGTTGATCTCTTCACGACGAAGTTGCTGCTCCAGGTGGCCCGTTTGAAGGGCGGCGATCCCAACGACGAGTCGACGGTCGTGGGCCCGTTGATCGATCAACACGCGGCGCATCGCGTCGAAGAATGGATCGGAGAGGCAGTCGCCCAAGGTGCACGGGTGCTCTTAGGCGGCAAACGCATGGGTTCCGTCGTGGAAGCCACCGTGCTCACCAATGTCACGCCGACGATGAAGGTCTCCTGCCAGGAAGTGTTTGGTCCAGTAGTCACCGTCACGCCGTATCGGCAGTTCGACGAGGCTCTTCAGGCCATGAACCGTTCCGAGTATGGGCTGCAGGCCGGAGTTTTTACGCAAGACGTCAACAAGGTATTTCATGCGTTCCGCCATTTGGAAGTGGGCGCCGTGCTTGTCAACGAGATTCCGACGTTCCGGGCCGAGCATATGCCTTACGGGGGCGTGAAGGACTCCGGCCTTGGCCGGGAGGGGTTGCGGATCTCGATCGAAGAGATGACCGAACCCCGATTCCTCGTCTTAAACGTCCGGCCGCCGTCGAGTGCCTAGGCGAAAGAAGCATCAACATATTGCGATCCGTGGACATTCTTGATACAACAGCGACCCTGTGCCTAGAAAACTCGCGCCAGCCTTGACGTTTGTGGCCGACTGCAATGCCGACCGGACGAAGCAAGGGAGAAGGAGACGATGGTACCTACGCACATGTTTCTGACTAGAGGAGTCGGCGTCCACCGGGAAAAGCTGGCGTCCTTTGAGCAAGCGCTTCGCAGCGCCGGCGTCGCCTACTGCAACCTCGTCAGTGTCTCGTCGATTCTGCCGCCCAATTGCAAGATCATCCCTCGGAAGCGTGGCGAAAAACTCCTGAACCCTGGCGAAATCACGCACTGCGTCATGGCGCGTTCAGAAACCAACGAGCGTAACCGTCTCATTTCCGCGTCGATCGGATTGGCGATCCCGACGGACCGCCGCACGTACGGCTATTTGTCCGAGCATCACGCACACGGAGAAACCGACGAGGAAACGGGAGAATATACAGAAGACCTCGCTGCGCAGATGTTGGCCACGACGTTGGGGGTGGAATTCGATCCCAACATCGCTTGGAAAGAACGAGAACAAGTGTTTAAGATGGGTGGAAAGATCGTGCGGACTCTGAACATTACGCAGTCGGCCATTGGAAAACCCGGCCGATGGACAACTGTCGTGGCGTTGGCTGTATTCATTCCTCTGGAGAATCTGCCGAAGCGGGCCCGTCGTTAATCGGGACTGCCAAGGTCCGCCGGCGCAGTGGTTTCTCTCGCGGCCTGCGAGTACATATCCATGACGCTTCCCGCAGGATGGGAAGGCTCCCAACATAATTTCCTTGGTCTTGAAGAGCCCTGGTGTCATCCGGACCAGGCCGGTGTGTACGTCCTTCCTGCACCTTACGAGCATACATCCAGCTACATTTTGGGCTCTGATGAAGGCCCTTCGGCCATCATTGAAGCTTCTCACCAGGTGGAGTGTTACGATGAAACACTTCGCTGCGAGCCTTTTCGAGAATGGGGCGGAATCGCCACGGTGGCCCCGCTCGAACTGAAAGGTAAAATCGACCGCGAGGCGGTGGACGCGATCGAGCAGTTTGTGCAGTCCCACATCGGCAACGGTCGTTTTCTGGTGACGCTCACCGGCGAGCACACGGGAGCGCTGGGGGCGATTCGTGCGCATGCCAAGCAGTATCCGAACATGAGCGTCGTGCAAATCGACGCGCACGGCGATCTACGGCACGCCTATCAGGACAATTTGTACAGCCATGCCAGCGTCATGGCGCGCGTCGTGGATGATGGATTGCCGCTCGTGCAGGTTGGCATCCGATCGATCTGTCCCGAAGAAATCGAGCGCATCAGACGCACGGATCGGATTGCCACTTTTTTTGCGGCCGAATTGTTGGATCCGTCCGGTCCGTACGAAGGGAAAGCGAGTCGCTGGATTCCTCAGGTCGTGAAGGCCTGCCAGGGGCCGGTGTATCTGACGTTTGATTGCGACGGCCTTGATGCGTCGTTGGTGCCGGCGCTCGGCACGCCGGAGCCTGGTGGGTTGGGCTGGTATGACACGTTGAATCTCATTACGGCACTCGCCAATGGGCCGGGGATTCTGGGCATGGACATCAGCGAAATAGCTCCGATTGAAGGGTTCGTCGCCCCGCAATTCTGCGTCGCGAGGCTCATTTATCGCATCCTCGGCCGCATCAAAGCGGGCCGCCGGGTCCACTGAAATGATGTTGCAAATGCCCGCCACCTTCATTCTCACATCGCGCCAAGCCTTAACGGACCGAACAACGTCCACTTCGAATCAGCCGCTCGTTGCGGCCTTACTGAGCGGTCATTTTGAGCATCCTGCGCAATAGTCCTCCGTTGGGTGTGGATAAGATCCGTATCAACAAATTTTTCACCGAGCACGGCATCTGCTCGCGACGCGAAGCCGATCGATTGATCGAGGCGGGACGGGTGACGGTCAATGCCACTGTCGCGAAGCTGGGCGACCAGGTCAGCACCGCAGATGTGATCGCCTGCGATGGGCGCGTGATCCCGTGGGGGCAGGCGCGAGTCTATATCAAGTATCACAAGCCGGTGGGTGTCACCACGACCAGTGAAAGTCACATACCCAGAAATATCATCAGTGAGATCGGCCATCCGGAACGGATTTTCCCCATCGGCCGGCTGGACAAGGATTCCTCTGGCTTGATTCTGCTGACCAACGACGGCGACATCGTCAACGAGATTTTGCGCACCGAGTTCGGTCACGAGCGCGAGTACGAGGTGGGGCTCGACCGACCCTACGATCAGTCCTTTCTCGATCGCCTGGCGAAGGGTGTCGTCATTCTTGGAAAGAAGACCCAGCCTTGTCGCGTCCAGCGCCTGAGCCCGAAACGGTTCACGATCATATTAACTGAAGGACGAAATAGGCAAATACGGCGAATGTGTCAGGCGCTGGGGTACCGGGTGGTGGCTCTGCATCGAGTCAGGATCATGCACGTGACGTTGGCCGGCCTATCGTCGGGGAGGTGGAAGCCCCTCACCACGGAAGAGCAACGGGACCTCTTTCGTGCGGTCAGGCGGAGTTCAGCAAGCCACGAGGATGCTGAGCACTCCTAGGAGCGGATCGGATGCTGTTGATTCCCGGGTCGAAGGGGC
>JARDZZ010000033.1 GCA_029240595.1 Nitrospira sp.
TTTTCCAAAGGACCTTGCCGCCCTCGTTCAAATGGGCGAGAAGGCCGGTTACCCTATGCAAATCGCCGGCGCTGCGGCAGCCGTCAATGCGGAGCAACGCGTTCGCATGGTGGACAAGATCAGAGACGCGCTCGGCGGATTAGAGGGAACGACGGTGGGATTCTTGGGGTTGTCCTTTAAACCCAATACGAACGACCTGCGTGAAGCCCCCGCGCTCTCCATTGCTCAGATGCTTATGGACCAGGGAGTCACCGTTCGTGCCTATGATCCCGCTGCCCTTGAGGAAGGCTCCAAGCTGTTGCCTCGGATCACTCCCTGTCAAACTGCCTATGAGACCGCACGCGCGGCCGATGCATTAGTCCTGATGACGGAATGGAATGAATTCCGAAATCTCGACTTCGATCAACTGAAGTCGGTTATGCGCCGCGCGATTTTAATCGACCTCCGCAATGTCTATGAATCCAGTCGCGTGACTCAATTCGGCTTCAGGCACGTGTCTGTCGGGCGTCCGACTAAGAATCCCGGCTAGCCCGGCGACTGAGTGAGTCGAGGCGTTTCGGCTTTCACCGCGTCTTTGGTCTTCGGCTTATAGCCCATCCGGTCCAGGACTTTCAGGACGCGAGCCTTCAGCCGATCATCGGCTTCCGCAAGCGCAGTCGCAAGCGGTTCGACCGCCGGCTTGCCGATCTTTCTGATAATCTCCGTCGCCGACTGTCGCAACTCATCCTCCTCGGACACCAGCAACGGGACGAGTGTTGGAACCGCCACCCCGCCGATCTTAATCAATGAATCGTAGGCCCGCTGCCTGACGTCGCCGACCTCGTCGGTGAGCGCGTCGACCAGTGGACCGACGGCCCGGGGTTCTCGAAGTTCGCCTAAGACTTCCGCCGCATATTTTCTATTGAGCCAATGGCTGTCCTTCAGATCCAGCAGCATCGCGTCAGCCTTGGCGGCATCAGGATCCTTGGCTCTGATCCTGAAACTTTTGGCAATTCGCTTGCCGCCCTCTTCGACAACGCGGATCGTCGCGCCGTCGCCGGCCTTCAGCTGCTGAAGTTCTTCGAGCGCCGCCTCGTCGACATCAAGCACGACGGTTTTGCCGTCGTAGGCCAAGAGTTCGACCTCGACCTGTTTGGCCTCAGGATTGACGGCTACCACCCGTTCAGTGACCAGGTTGAAGCCGTCTTTCTTCGCCCCGCCTTTCGGGCCGATTTGAATCAGTTTCACGGGAGCTTCATCTGCCATGTGCTCGTTCCTTTACATTGACATCCGGAATGATGTTACTGATCCCCTTGTTTCCAACCCAGACTTGCTAGAACCCCTTCGACCGTTTCCTGCACCATCGTATTTTCGTCTTCCAGTAATGGGAGCAAGGGATCAATTGCCTGCTTCGCTCCCAGCCTGGCAAGGGATTCGGCCGCGTTGCGCCGAACCAGCCAATCTTCGTCTCTGAGAGATTCAATCAACGGCTCAATGCCGCGAGCATCACCGATCTTTCCCAAGGCTTCCGCTGCATGGCGTCTGACCATCCAATTGTTTCCCAGTAAGCCGTCGATCAAGGCATCCACTGCCCTCGCATCGCCGATTTTCTTGAGGACGCGTGCGACATCCTCGCGAACCGTGCCGTCCGTCAACGCCTCAACCAAGCCGGGGACTGCTCGAGCATCACCGATCCGCTCGAGCGCCCAGACGGCGGCGGTGCGTACCGCCCCGTCCTTATCCTTGAGGGCTTTCACCAACGGTTCCACCGCCCGAGGATCTTTGAGCTTTCCCAAACCGGACGCCGCTTGCTCGCGAATGGCCCATTCGTCATCTTCGATCGCTTCGATCAAGCGGTCCACGACGGAAGGGCCCATCCTGACGATTGCGACTGTGGCTGCTTCCCGGATCAGGACATCCTCGTCGGCCATCAAGCCGATTAATGGGCCAATCGCTTCCTCGCCTACCTGGCTCAAGCTTGCAATGGCATGGTCACGGAGGGCTTCGTTGTCATCACGCAATGCGCCGATTAATTGCTCGACCCGTTCCGACCGGCCTTCGTCACTCATCGCCATGTCCTTCCCGGCTGATTGCATGGGCGCTGTCGATCGCTTCCAGCTTATCGGCGATCAATCCAGCATTGTACGCCACCAACCCGTCACGATCCGTGCGTAGCCGGTCGAAGAGTTCTTTATCAGGACGCAGAACCTCGACATCCTTGATCTTGGCCAGGGCCTCCATCGCATACACACGTAACGGGCGAATCGGAATCGCCTCTAGGTACAGTCGTGTGGGACGGGCATCGCCGATCAATCCGAGCGCTTTGATCGCGAGCTCCTTCACTCCTGTGTCCTTGTCTTGCTCCAGACGCTTCATCAAGGGTTCCACCGCGCGTACATCCGCGATTTTCCCGAGGAGGTCCGCCGCCGCTTCCCGCACCAACCAATCGTCGTCTTCCAGGTATTCGATCAGAATTTCAACACTCGGGCGGCCGATTCCAAGCAAGTTAATGACCGTGGCCATACGGGCCTCTTCACGTTCACTGGCGCCTTCCACATCGCGCAAGGCGTTGAACGAGTCATCGATGCGCTCTCGAATCGCCCCTAGCTTCTTCAGGGTCCCGACGGCGATGTCCCGGACTGCAGGGTGCGCCATCGCATCAATGAATGCGTCGACGGATCGGGGATCCAGTAAATGATCAAGCATGGTCGCAGCCGTGACTTGCGCTTCGGGATCCCCCTGCTTCATCATCTCGCATAGAGGAGCGACTGCCGTCGGGATCGCTCCGACCAGATGCGACAAGAGTCTGCGAGTGTCTCCCTCGGCCGTCTTTGGCAGCAACGCGACCAAGGCAGCAGCCGTGTCTGGGTCGAGCACCCCGGCCATCTGCTCTAATGCCGTGGCGCCCGCCCGGCGGACGCCTTCATCGTGGTCTTCAAGCAACCCGACCAACGCCACGCCCGCATGGGGATCCTTGATTCGTGCCAACATGGCGGCGGCTTCGCGTTTAAGATCAGACGTTCCTGAACATAGGACCTCGATCAGCGCCTGTACGGCTCTCGGACCGCCGGCCAAGCAGGCAGCCGTCGCGCGCATGCGCCGCCAGTCCTCTTCATGGACCAACTCTGCTACGAGCGTCTCGATGGTTTCTTTCGACATAGATCGGGCTCACATCGCGTCTCGCGATCAGCAAATCAGGCTTTTCGGTCAGACGCAACCAGCCTCATCATCATTGAGTTAAATCCGACCGGCCCGCCACCCCACTTGTGCCAGAGTGTCTTTGACATGGAAGCGTACGTTCTCATCGGAGGATTGCGTCATGATCGTCAATAACGGCGCAATCACTTTCGATCCGAATTTGACCAATGCCGCGGCCGCATCGGCTCGGGTCTCGGTCTGATCTAGCGCCTTCAATAAGGCGGGAATGGCGGTATCGTCCCCGATGCTGCCCAAGGCGCGCACCGCGGCGCCTTTCGTGACCATTTCCTCGTCCCACCTGTCGCCACATCCGGCAACCGGACGCAGGCCCTCAAGTCGATCGGCGCCTTCGAGAACGGCCACCAAGAGCGGAACGGCCGAGCGGTCGCCGATTTGACCCAAGGATTCCACTGCAAGCGTGCGCAGGCGAGGCTCTTTCATGGCGGTCACGAGAAATTCCGTCGCCCGGCTGTCGCCGATCTGGCCCAGGGCTCGGATGACATCTTCTCGGATCGCCTGGTCGGTATCATTGAACAATACCCAAAGCAGCGGTTCGACTGCGCGTGGCGACCGCATCCTCGCCAAGGCCTCCACTGCGTGCAGCCGCACCAACCATTCAGGATGCTTTAAGGCGTCCAGCAGTGAGGAAAGCGCTGCATCGCCGATTTTCGCCAATGCGACCGTGGCTTCTTCCCGGACGGCTTTCACCTTGTCTTGCAAGAGCGGAATCAACGGGTCGATTGCGCCCGCGGCCTTGATGCGTCCCAACGCCTTCGTGGCGTGCATACGTACAATCCAATCGCTATTCGCCAAGGCGCCGATCAGCGGATCGATCACCCGTTCGTCGGCGATCGATGCCAGGACGGACGAAGCGGCTTCCTGAACGCCCAATTGCGGATCGGAAAGACAGAGACCGAGAACCGGGACAGAGGGCCCGCCAATCGCGGTCAAGGCACTAATAGCTGCTTCCCGCACCGCCCGATCGCTGTCACGCAGAAGACCAACCAACGGCCCCACTGCTCGAGGGTCGCGAAAGGCTCCCAATGCCACTGCGGCTTCCTCGCGGATTGCCCAATCGTCGTCCTGCAGTGCGGCGATCTGCTCGGCTACGGAATCGGCCATAGGCGAATTTCCTCGGAATTGGTGAGCCTAACATAGCCATTTTCACAGGGTCAACGCGACCAGTCCTCATCTGCCGGAACGACGCCGTTCCTCGCGGGCCTTGATCTTCGTAGTGTGGGGTGTTCATTACTGGTGATCCGCTTCTCCGATGCGTCAACGACAAAGCTGACGCATGCTGACGCGTCCACGCGGAGGGTACCGCTCGAGCATCGATTCGGCCGGGAATAACATGGAGATAGGCTCGCTCGTGCAACCTGAGTGCAGTCGGTAGATTTGGTTCAGCACCGGATCTCACGAAGGTTCACCCGATGCCTATTATGTTTGTGGATTTCAGGTCCCTCCTCCATTGACCGGACGGGCAAGATCGGTCAGGGCAGAGGTCAGGCCCTCATGACACTATTTGGCGAGGTCTCCGGCTGGGCCGAAGCGTCCCGCCTCACCGAGGGGCTTATCGACGCGCGCATTGTCCACTGAGCTTGAATTCACTGCGACATCTTCCTGCGGCAATGTCCAGCCCAGCTTTTCAAGGGTTTCCATGACGAGTTGCCGCAAGGCGTCCTTCGCGCTGAGTCGAACGGAAGCATAGGAAAGCACCCGTTCGCCCTCGGCCGAAACTTCCGACGCCTTGGGATCGTAGAGAAATGCAATGAGCGGTTCGATCGCCGTATCGCCAATCGCGGCCAGCGCAGCACTCGCCTTTTCACGCAGAACTCCGTCCTTCAGCAACATGATCAGATCCGGAATGACGCGTGGATCGCGGAATTGACCAAGAGCCGTGGCCGCTGCTTCTTTGATGAACGCATCCTCGCTGACGATGCAGCCCGGCGTCGGCGTGCCATCCTGCCGGATCCCTTTCCCTTTCAAGGCATCCAGCACGGGTCCCAGCGCCCGTGGGTCACCGATCATGCCGAGAGACGCGATGGCATGGCGCTTGACCGCACCGTCCTTCATGGCTTCGATCAAAGCATCGATGGCACGAGGATCTCCGATCATGCCCAGCGCGATCGTCGCATCTTCGCGGACGGCGCGATCCGGGTCTTTCAGCGCGGCAATGAGCGCATCAACAACTTTCGGCTCACGCACCCATGTCCTGCCTATTTGGTAGTCGGTCGTCATCCCGCCGAGGGCCCGTGCGGCATGGCAGCGCACGACAAAATCTTTGTCCTTGAAACATTCGATCAGCGGATCCACTGAAGGCTGTCCGATATAGACCAGCGCAGTGCCGGCAGTCTCGCGCACGATCTTGGACGTATCGCGAAACAATTTAATCATGACTGGCACCGCTCTCGGATCACCGATTTTGCCCAGCGCTTCTGCGGCGGCACTTTTGACGGCACCGTCACGATCACGACAGGCCACGATCAAAGCGTCAACTGCTTTCCGATCACCGATGTCACCGCACGTCTTGGCCGCATGCTCCCGCACCCGCCAGCGCTCGTCCTTCAATGCAGTGATCATCCGGTCCAGCACCCCGACACCCAAGGTCGCCGCCGCTTCGACCGCCTGGTTCCGTACTTCCATGATCGGGTCATTGAACAAGCCGACGAGCGCATCAGCGGCCCGCTGGCCTCCGATTTTCGCCAGAGCCGACCCCGCATGTGCACGGACGGCCCAATATTCGTCCTCACAGGCACCGATCAGAGCATCCAAGCTCTTGGGATCGGCCATTGTCCCGAGCGCCTTGGCAGCTTCCTCACGAGTGGCATCGTCGACGTCCTCGAGTGCTTCCAGTAAATCGTCTAGCGCCTGCGTCATCTTCATGTCCTTTTCATCTTGATCGGAGCTGGTCTGGTCGCCAACACACCGCCGGACTCATCAGCTTTTCGTCACCTGCAGGCGCCGGATGGCCAGACTCACTGATAGGTATAGTCAGGCTGTCCACCATAGGGGTATGTCCGCTTGCAGCGGACAACCAAGGTTTGTGTCCCGCGTCCTTCCACGCATTGATCGAGCGATGGCGCAAAATCCAATTTGCCCTCGAGATTCACGGAGAAAGGGAAATCAAACGTAAAGCTGATAAATTTGTACTTCCCCGGCTTCAATGCGAGCGTCCGCTTATCGGTTGTCTTATAGGCATCCAACGAATCAGGGTCCGAGTTGTAGATAGATGGCGTGATCCCCGGCACGTACCACCAAGATGGAGGATCGAGTACTGTCGGATCAATCATAATGGCGTGCTCTTTCGTGTAACTCGGCGGCGGTGCGGCCTCGCTGACCGGCAGCGACACGAGGCCTGCACACAGAAACAACGACACGCTGACGAGGGCCGTCCACCATGCGTCGAGCCCGCTGGAACTGTCCATGACTTCATCCCTACGGCACATTCGAATTGGGCGCCGCCGCGATGAAGGCGAACTGAAAAATTTCTTCGACTGGCCGGCTCTCCCACTCCGTATGCGTCTGCAAGCCTAAGGTGCGCATGACTGTCGCCCCGGTGTCGAGGATCGACACGGGCTGATGAATCGCGTGCCCGTGTTTAATCCCGACGCCGGAAGCGATCCAGGGCACGACTGGAGCCGTTCCATTCGTGGCCTGCTCATGACCCGCATCTATCCCTTCCGCGCTCAAGGAGGTCACAAACACCGTGGTCCGCTTCGTGAGATCCTCGCTCTTGTAGATGTCCAAGACGGAAGCGATGGCCTTATCGACCGCGCGGAGCGCCTCACGGTACTCTTTGGAAGTCCATCCGCGCGCTGCGCCGACCCGTCCGGCCTCCGGAAGGTGCACGACAAGCAAATGTGGCAGTGAGAGAATCGCGTGTCCGTACCCATGTCCGCTCGTCGCCTTCTTGAAGTACTGCTGAATGTACGAGACCACGCGATCGGGACTGCACTCGGGCTTTAGGGGTCCGCACATCTGATAATCCGTATAGGGCTCCGGTCGTGCCAATTGATACAGCGACTCGTCCATAAAAAAGATGGCGCTGTCTCTTCCGCCGCTCAAATCCAGGTAGTCAAAGACACTGGGCGCTCGAGGATAACCCCGGCTAAACTCGAAGGTGTTCCAGTGAATGCCATGTTTCTCGACGGGGACGCCGGTGATGATCGACGCCATTGTCGGCAATCGCAGGGCGGGTTTGACTGCGCTCGCTGACCAGGTCACCGACCCCTCTTTGACTAACTTGCTCAGTGTGGGCATCGTGCCGCCTTTGAGGGAGTCTTGGCTGAATCCTTCGAGCACAAAGAGGATGACATGTTCAGTCGGAGGACTTGTTGGAATCGCATTCCCCTCGGGGGAAGAAGGGCGCAGTGGAGCAGCCGCTGAGGAGACCATAATAGAGACCAAGCACAGGCTCATCGTGAGTGCGCCAACCCAGCTCTTTTTCCATCTCATCTGCGTGCGTCTCCGCTTCAAGTTAAAAAGGGAATGGTTACCTTAGCACGCGAATTTTCTTGAAGGCAAGCCAGGTGCCGCAGGCGGGGAAGCGCTGGCGAAACGGCTTTCCCGGGTGTTATGCTGAGCGCCGGCACGGGTGAAGCGTCAGTCTTCTTGATTAAGGGTGACGACCATGTCCGACCCGCCTGGCTGCCTGAATCTCTCGTGCGTACAGCGCTGCTCTTTGCTGCTCGTTTTCTCTCTTCTCTGCGTTCCAATCCTTCTCACAATCCTTCTATGGTGCTTCGGTGAGATCGCATACGCCGAGACGCGAACCGTCTTGTCCCAGGGTGCATATCGAATGGGTGCCCGCGATACGAAGGAAGATGCCATGCGCCTGGCAACGGAAGCCGCCAAACGAAATGCGTTGGAACAGGTGGCCACCTATCTGGAAAGCATTACGGTCGTGGAAGGTGTCGACATCACCAGGGACGAGATCACCACCTACACCGCCGGACTGGTTGTGGTTCACGATCAACAGACGAACCTGTCGCTCGACGGTGACACCGTGATCATTACCGTTGATTTGACATCCCAAATTGACACTGAAGAGGTGGCTCAGGCGATCCTTGCCCTTCGTGAAAATGAGGACGCGCGACACCAACTCGCGGCATTAAAACGAGACATCGATGACCTGCATCAGGAACTGGAAGTGGCCACTCAATCGCTCGCCGTCGCCCTCTCGGCCGAGCAGGCTCAGCAAGCCAGCGTCCAGCGGCAAGAACTGTTGGATCGAATGCAATCACATGCAATGGTTTCTCAAGCATGGACGGACTGGGTCATGATCGGACCTGTGACCTATCCGTCTCAGTGGGTCGGCATCACACCTTCGCACACGCTGTTGACAAAGGCGTGGGAACTCTATCCCGGCAGTCCCCATGTCCCGAGCGCCCAGCGTGTCATGGTGGCGAGCACGCCGGCCACAGCCACGCAGACCATTGTCCCGATCACTCACGTGATACCGGTTCAGCCGGGCGCTCGAACGACTCCTTTACCACTCAACGAAATTTCCCATAGAACACCCACGATGCCCGTGCAGCTCGGCAATCAGCCGGGCGGCATTACTCAAATGCCGACTCGAGTCGGCACTCGGACCTTCACAGACATGCGACAGTTAGCTCCCCTCTCCTCGCCCCCTTCTGGCAACACACCGGCAGGCGGGCAGCCTCGTCCGCCCGCCTTGCCATCCGTTCAATCACTCCAGCAATTCTTACAAGCCCCGACGGCCATTGCGCCTTCAAGAGGATCACGTGACGTTCGGCAGGGCTCCCGATCCATTCAGTCGCTGAGACAATTCCTCCAACCACCGGCCACCGTCCCTCCGACAGGACAGCCGCCCGTTACGCGGGCAGTGCCGACCTCGCCTCATCACATTCAATCGCCCCTATTGGTCCCGCATCTGCCCCACTATGGTGTTCCTCGGGTTTCAGAAGGTCCGGGCCGTTACGGACGAGGAGGACATGGTGGAAACGGATTCGGACCAGCAGGCGGCGGGCGGGCGGGTGGAAAGGGAAGATAATCGGTGACGAACGTCTTACCGCTTCTGTTGGCAGCTCTGGCGCTTGGAACCCCTTCAACAGCGTGGATGCCTCCTCTTGTCTCTGAGTCAGGGCGCGTTAGGCTTCACGCCGAGCACTCATTCCAAAAACTTCGGCAACAGCCAACTGGCTTCACTGTCTCCTACAATGAATCACCCGGCCACAGCAATGAAGCCGGCTTTTCACCCGATGAATTTGTGATAGGCAAAGGCCAAGGCGATATGGCGAAAGGTGCCCTGGTATGTCAACGGGTGTCCGAATTGTCTGCGCGTACTGATCTGGCCAAGCAGATCAGGGTCTTAGTCAAAGAGCACATGATTGATCGCGTCCGGGAACGGTCAGGAAGAGGCGTCGATCAGGACATCGAATTGACTCGTGAAGAGATCGTGCAGGAATACCTTCAAGGCGTGAAGATCGTCGACCGTCAAATTGATGTAGAAAGGAACATCTGCTCTGCGACCGCGGTAATGCCCAAACGTCAGATCTTACAGCCAGGGCCTCTCATCGAACGTCAGGAATCGACGCCTGTCATTACCCGCTAACTATCCTTCCATTGCAGTGCGCGACCGAGATCGAGTATGAAATCATACGATGCCGATTGAGAACAATTTTCAGCATGACGAGCTGTCCAGAAAACATCCAGGAGAGCGGTTAGCCGCCAGGGAGTTTACGGCGGGCCCCCAGCCGGACTCTCCGGAGTGGACGGCGGAAATGGTCAAACTCGGGTCGGCGATGGGTCGTGCCGGGGTGCGCACCGTCATGTTCGTACACGGTGCGATCCACGGTACCGATGTCTTCGGGACCCAGCGCCTCGACGAGGCAGGGGGGCTCAAACGAGGCTACTCACGAGGGGTATCGGGACTCGATGCGCT
Organism: Nitrospira sp.; assembly: GCA_029240595.1. Lineage (GTDB taxonomy): Bacteria > Nitrospirota > Nitrospiria > Nitrospirales > Nitrospiraceae > Nitrospira_C. The sequence continues at coordinate 10,085 of JARDZZ010000033.1, forward strand.
CCTCGCCGCCATGCGCCAGGAAACGAATGGGATCCCGCTTTTACCCGGCGGGCTTCGACCGCCGCTCACCAACGACGACGCAACGAAGCAGCTCATCGACCATCATGCCGGCGACGCCGGGAACTTTACAGAAACCGCAATTGGCATGCTGCAACGAGCGCTGAACAAAACCTCTACACCGTTGAGATGCGTGCGCCTCTTGTGGTCATCGGAGCATCATCACCTTGGGAGGGCTGTGGCCGCGGTGCGTATGCTCGATGAGCTTCGCATGCACTGCGAGTTGCATCAGCTGGCGTCCGGTGATCGCATCCTCATTCAAGCGCATGGCCAGGCCGGCCTCGTCCTCGCACTCGCATCGAACCTCCTTTGCCCGAGCGCTATCACCGGGAGACCAAGGCTGCTTGCCATCCTCACATCCTATGCCGAACAGACCAACCAACCGGACTTGGCAGCAGTGGTCAACAGGCTCGCACCGCTGCTGTCGGCGGGTTCGCTGCTGAACGGCGCTTCATTGGACATCGTGACCTTTGGGCAGCCGGTGCGCTACGGATGGGACCCTTCGGGAATCGGGAAGCTCCTTCATATTGTGAACCATCGCAATCTCCGTACAGATGCCAAGACCTGGCTTGCAAAGATGGAGTTGCCTCAGATCACGATGGAGATGCCGATCGCATGGGGGGGTGACTATGTGCAGGAACTTGCCGTGGCTGGCAGCGACGCGCTGCCGGCAACTGAGCAGGCCAAGGCCGCCAATAAGGCGGCCTGGGAATTGGTGGAGCCATTCGATGGCTTCGAGCGCTGGCTGGAATGCGCGAGGCGCGCGATCCGTTGTCCCAGCGAAGGCCGCTGTTTGCTTGTGGACTACAAAGACTCGACCGGCTCCACGAATCCGCGCGATCATTATTACGGCCACGCCGCCTACACAAGGCGTGATGCCATGCTGTTCAACACCGGACAGATCGTCGACACGTTCTATCAGTCATAGTGTTCCATCAGACCCTGGTCACCGCAACTGAACCGCCACCGGTTCCCAGGCAAACACTCCGTCAATATAGGCATGTGCGTTGGGAGTGGTCGCGACCAACTCAATGGTCTCATACATCATGAGGGTCGTCCCGCTCCCAGGTGACACCTCCAGCTGCATGGCCAGCGCTGCGCTCGGCGCCAGCGAATCGATATGTTGGTGAGTCTTGACCTGCTTCGGCGTCGCCAGAAGGTTGACAAATTGGGCCGGCGGCGTCTGACGAAATTCCCCATCATAGGCAACCCACAGCCGGGCGGTCGCCGCCACATGAGCATACCAATCGTCCGCCACGGCATTGACTTCGACCCAATTGAACAGCGTGTTCACCCGCGACAGGATGGAGACGGTCGTCGGTTCCAGAGAGGCCGGAAGAATGAGCGCGGTCGAATAGCCGACGTGCACGTAGCCAAGGTTGTCCCATGTCGATGGATTAGCGGCGGCGCGCGCGTGCGCTGACTTATTGGGGAGCACGCGCTCGACGTAATGAGGATTGGCACTCAGCCGCAGATAATTTGCGTCTTCGAGATACCGAATTCGATCGTGTTTGCAGATGCTGTCATCGCGATCACCGAGCCCCATGGTCGGACCTGCTGACAAACCGTCCGTCCCTGCGAAGATCAACTGACTCCAGCCGATGGGCGCGATATAGCTGGTGCTCACCGAGTTGGTCATCCGCTCAAGCGCATCAACCCGTTCTTTGATGTCGTGGAAGACGGATTCAAGGCCTTCTTTTGAGCCCCGTACGCGTTCAACCATCAGATTTTTTTCAATTCGCCGCTGCTCTTCCAGTTGCCGCACAAACGAAGAAGTCTGGCTGTCCAATTCCACAGCATGGATCATGTGAGTCCCTTTCTTTCTGGATGTCGGTCTACGAGGAAACGAGAGAGCCATGGCAAGAGGAGTGCCACCCCTAACTCCGCGCAAAGAAGCGGAAGCACAGGGTGACCTGAAGGAGAGTCCCGACAGAGGGCACAGGTTTGAACGTCCGTGTCAGCAGCGAGATCGAGCAGGACCGCATTAAGGATGCGCGAGGCGCCAATTTTTGCCGACGCCGAGATCCACCTTGAGCGGGACGGAAAGGCCGAGCGTCTGCCCCACTGCTTCCATCTCCGTTTTGACGAGCCGCTTCGCAGCTTCCAGGTTCGCTTCGGGCACCTCAAAGATCAGTTCATCATGGACTTGCAGGATGATCTTCGTCTGTGGGAGCTGTTCCTGCAATGCCTGGTGGACCCGGATCATGGCCACTTTGATGAGGTCCGCCGCAGAGCCCTGGATCGGACTGTTCACCGCCATGCGCTCGCCGAAGCTGCGCTGGACCGGATCGCCACTTTGCAATTCCGGAATCGGCCGGCGACGGCCAAGGATCGTCGTCGTGTACCCTTTGGCCTTGCCTTCGGCAATGTTCCGATCCATGAGCGCACGCACCGCCGGAAAGCGTTCAAAAAATGTTTCGATATATTTCTTAGCCTCTGCTTGTGGGACGCCGATATTTTGCGACAAGCCGAAAGGACTGATTCCGTAGACAATGCCAAAGACGACGGTCTTCGCCGCCCGCCGCATCTCTTTCGTAATCTGATCGGCCGGCAGGCTGAAGATCTCCATCGCCGTGGCCAAGTGGATATCCTCGCTCTGCGCAAAAATGGCCAGCAGCCGTGGATCCTGCGACAAATGCGCCAGAATGCGTGGTTCGATCTGGCTGTAATCGGCGCAGAGCAATGCGTGTCCGTCAGCCGCCACGAACGCCTCCCGGATCCGCAACCCGAAGTCACCTTTGACCGGAATGTTCTGGAGATTCGGCTCGGTCGACGACAACCTTCCGGTGGCAGCAACGGTTTGATTGAGGGAGGTATGGAGTCTCCGCGTGTGCGGGTTGACCAATTGCGGCAGCGCATCCACGTACGTGGATTTCAGCTTGCTCAGACTGCGGCAATTCAGGATCTGGGAAGGCAGTTCGTGCTGAGTGGCCAGTTGTGTCAGGGTATCTTCATCCGTCGAATACCCCGTTTTTGTTTTTCGCACGGGCTTGAGGCCGAGCTTTTCGAAGAGCACGATGGCGAGTTGCTTCGGCGAATTAATGTTGAATTCTCCTCCGGCCAGGCCGGCAATGGTGTCCATCATGCGTTCGAGTTCTCGATCCAATTCCTTCCCGAGCGCATGCAGCTTTTCGACGTCCAACAAAAACCCGTTTCGCTCGATCTCGACCAAGACCGGAACGAGCGGCATTTCGACCTCGGCAAAGAGCTTCGCGCTTCCCTGTTCTGCTATCCGTTGAGTCATGACGGGGCCAAGACGCGCCAAGGCTGCAGCGGATTGGGCCACATCCTCCCGCGAGGCCATTTCAACCTCGAACAGGGATTGCTCGGACTTCTCCTGTGAGTTCTTCTCCAGTCGTTCACCCAACACCTCCAGAGCGATCGTCTCAAGCTGATGATCGCGGCGGTTGGGATTGAGGAGGTAATCGGCAACCATGGTGTCGACGTACGGACCGTTCAGGACAAGTCCCGCCCGGCTGCAGGCCAGGAGTGCGGCCTTGAGATCATGAACGACCTTCTGCCGACCACTGTCGCGCAGCAGCGCCGCCAAGGAGTTCTCCAGTGGTCCTGATTTGAGCGGCACGAACCCTGTGCAGTCCCCCACGGCCAGCGCGAGTCCCAGGAGTTCCGCTTGCATGCCGGATCCGCCTGCGAGCAGACACTGAAGGCCTAGCGGAACGCCTGGAGGCAGCTCGTGGGTGAAACGATGGATCGAAGCGTGGTCTTCAAGTGACGCGACGCTTACCGCTTTCGGTTCGACACGACGTTCCGCCGGCTGGAGATTCTTGAGCAGGGTCGTAAATTCCAACTCGCGCAGGAGGTCGGCAAATAGGTCATGATGCAAAGATTTGACCCGATACGTGTCGGCCTGAAACTCGACCGGACTTTGCGTGTCGATGGTGGCCAGTGTCCGGCTGAGTCGGGCATTGTCGGCCTGTTCCACCAAAAGGGTTTTGATGCGAGGCGGGGTGACGTCATCCAGGCGGCGCAACAGCTCGTCGATCGTGCCGAACTCCGTGATTAATTTGATGGCGGTTTTCTCGCCGATCCCTCTGACACCGGGAATGTTGTCGGTGCTGTCTCCCATCAGGCCCATCACTTCCACGACGCGAGCCGGTTCGACGCCGAAGCGAGCACGGCATTCGGCTTCTCCGAACCATTTGCTCTTCACCGGATCGTAGATCCGAATGTGCGGCGCCAAAAGTTGAAACATGTCCTTGTCTCCCGTCACAATGACCACGTCGTACCCCGCGCGCTCTGCCTGACAGGCCAAGGTGCCTATCAGGTCATCCGCTTCATAGCCGGCCAGCTTAACGACAGGAATATTCATCGCGTCGACGATGCGATGAATATACGGGATTTGACCACTCATCCCTTCCGGCATGGGCGGTCGTTGCGCCTTGTAGGCCTTGTAGGTCTCATGTCGCAGGGTAGGTCCGGGCTCGTCGAAGGCAACCGCCAGACCTTGCGGCTGGTGTTCGCGGATGATCTTCATCAACGTCGTGGTAAAGCCGTAGACCGCATTGGTTTGCAGGCCTTTGGAATTGTTCAACGGAGGCAAGGCAAAAAAGGCCCGATAGATGTACGCGCTCCCGTCAATCAAGTAGAGGGTCGGCCGGCTGGAGACAGCAGCTTCTGTCATAAGGTTCTTGAGGGCGGAATAGAATTCAACCCGTTTCGGATTACGAGTCCGGCGCGAGAATGAGCGGCGGTTTCCCACGCCTCTTCCGCATGCCGTTGATGACACCTAATACGGTCGGTTGGCCGATCAGCTTGGCTTCAATCCTACGCTTCCCAGGAAAGTCGAGCATCGAGATTCCGATGAGCATGGTCAGGATGCCCTGGCCGGGCAAAAACAACATCAAAAAGCCGGCGAATACGAAGACCGCTCCCAGCGCATTCTTGACTATGTGGCCGACAACCCGAAGCAGCGGATGGTGATCCTGCATCCAGGGACGCGGGACCCGCACGTCGAAATAGTCGGCGGGCAAGCGCACCAGAATGAAGGGGATCGCAATCAATGTCCCGACGAAAAAGATGATTGACAGGACAGTGAGCCAAATCAAGGTCTCAGTAGACACATAGTGCTGAACTGACGAAAGAAGCCAATCCATCGGGGCGGCATCGTAACACGCGACCTGGCGAACATGCGACCTATGGGACGTAGATCATCAGCCCGACGCCTGGGCGGTTTACTGAGGTTATGGCCGCAGCTATAATCGCGCCATGCGCGCGACCATGTTCACCACGCGACTATGTTGGGTACTCCTTTGGTTAGCCGTATGCACCTCCCCACTCCTGTCTGCGGCGTCCGATGATCTCGTCATTGCCATCAACAAGAAGGGTTTGGGTAAGGAAGTGGTCATCACCCAGGGCCTTCGCGAATGGTTCATGTTGGTGGAGGTCACACCTGAGAATACGGTGATCGTCCGCCAGGAAAAAGAGCGGGACACCTATCTGCTTGATGAGAGTGAAACACATGACCGGCCGCTGGCGCCTACAGAGGTTGACGCGGCAATCAATGATTATATCAACAGCGTCAAAGCCAGGGTTCCCAAACCGTGAGCATGAGCCCGCCTTCACCCAAATTCGTTCTCTTTGCCCATAACGCCACCTACGATAAGCTTCATCAGGTGGCGACGCTCGGGTTGACTGCAGCCGCCATGGGGAAGGACGTGATCGTCATCCTGCTGTTCTGGACTATCAAAAAGCTGGCGGAAGGCAAGTTAGATCAGATCGACTTTCCTCCGGAATATTCCGGTTCGGCGGAAATCGTGGGGCGTTTGCTCAAAGAGAAGCACGTGCCGACGATTTCGCAAATGTTCGAAGAGGCCAAGCTGGTGGGGAAGGTTCGCATCATCGCCTGCAGTGCCGGTCTGGAGTACATGGGAGTGGACGGCGAGGCCGTCTCGAAGCAGGTGGACGAAGTGATGGGCTTGCCTGCGATTCTCTCCCTGACGGCAGACGCAGAAACGAAGCTGTTTATTTGATCGCCCGGAGCGAGCCGATTGCTCGAATCCTACCTCGACCTGACCACTCCAACGCGATCGCAGAGTCCGGCCAGTTTGCATCGGCTACAGAAGGGAGACACCGGCTGGCAGATGTTTTGCCCATAGGGCACCAGCAAGTCGTTGAAGATAATCCAATGCCGCTTGGGCAGCTTATGGCGTAACGCCTGCTCAGTCTCTTCGGGCTTTCCGGTCTTCACATATCCCCACCGGTTGCTGATGCGGTGAACGTGGATGTCCACGCAGATACCCGGCTTGTTGTAGCCCACCGTGACCACCAGATTGGCCGTCTTACGGCCGACCCCTGGAAGAGTGATGAGCTCATCGATCGAATCAGGTACCGTGCCCCCGTACACCTCCAAGAGCCGGCGGCAAATTGCATGAATGGCTTTTGCCTTCGTTCGATAAAACCCCACCGGATAAATGACGCGCTCAATGGTTCTCCGAGGTAGGTTGAGGAGTCCCTCGGGAGTGTATGCCAGAGCGAAGAGCCGGGCGCTGGCTTCACTCGTCGTCTTGTCTTTTGTTCTCAGGCTCAACAAACAGGAAATGAGAATGCGGAAGGGATCCCGAGCAGAGGTTCTGGCAATAACACCAACCACCGGTTCCTGCCACTGCCGGACTTCCCGTTTGAGGATCCGGATCGCCTCATGGATCTGGTCCTGACGCATGAGAGAAGCGAAACAAGACTGGTGGTGGCGGATGGCGACTGATGAGACGGAAGACTATTCGGGGCGGCGCTTGGACAGCCACTTTTGACGGCGGCGCTGTGCTTCCCGCTGTTTAGCTTTCTTGCGGACACTCGGCTTTTCGTAATACCGCCGACGTTTCAGTTCTCGAAAGAGTCCTTCTCCGGCAAGCTTTTTCTTCGCAACTTTGAGCGCTTTCTCGACGTTGTTATTGAAGACTTTAATTTCCATTCGTCTCGCGTCCGCACTTTCCCAGGCAAGGCCTGCGCTGAATGTATGCCCGATTGACCAGGGGGCGGAGTGTAGCATAGCACCTTCAGTTCCTCAAGATTTTGCGAAAGCCGCTGCACTCTGGCAGCGAGAGATCCCCTAAGCTTATGATTCGGCTGAATTTTTAGATTCTCACCGGCCGTATGAAGACCGGCCTCGGCCGCGGCAATCGCCAGAATCAGACCCACCTGCATGTCCGATTGGAGGCGGGGTTTCACCCCACATGAACAGGCATGGAGCAGCGTACCGGCTTTGGCTGACTGTTCCGCAATTTCAAGGGGTATTTCCGTTGCAACGTGAAGAGCGGATGACACCGCCATGGAGCGCTGCTCATCCGTTTTCGACCGTCTGGTCGCTTCGACAAAGGTGCGGTAGGCCTCGCCGTCGGCCTGCAGCAGATGGCTCAACCGCTCGACGATGTCCTTCAGACGACGTTCTGTGGCTGGCTGCCGACTCAGCCCGGCCCCCATCATCCCCAGCGCCGACGCCAGGGCACCGACCAGCGCTGCAACGGCACCTCCGCCCGGAACGGCCGTGGGTGCAGCAACCGCTTCGATGAATCGCGGGACGGGCAAGCGGAAGGGTTGTGCCACGGTGGTCCGGCTGCCTTTAGCCTTTTCTCCACGAGACCACGCGGCCTCGATTTGTGCTTCAAGAAGCTGCGACGGTTCGAAGTGATCGAGCCTGAGGGCCTCCTTGGCCGTCTCAACGAGAGCTGCAAGTGGAACCAGCCCGACGATTTCCGTGCCGGCAATGGATACGCCTCGCTCGGCCGCCTCTGACTGAACTGCGGCGAACGCGGCATGAAGCGGTGTCGCTTCGTAGTCTGTGAGGTTCATCGCCACCTGCACCATGCCACGGCTTGCCAGCTCTACACCGATGGCCTTGAGATGCGGGATCCCTCCGTTCGACTGCCGAATCTTCCCAGCGATGGACTGGGCCACGTTCACATCGGTCGACAACAGGTTGACGTTGAACGCAACCAGGGGCGGTCTGGCTCCGATGACGATGGCACCCGCTGTCTCATGAAGTTGACTGGGACCGAAGTCCGGCGACCAGTCCGGATCGGTGGCCATGCGGAACGCGAGGCCATCCAAGCCCCCGCGACGAACCGATTCAAGGGGAGCATGGTCACGGTGCGACGCCGCACGCTCATACAGAAAGACCGGAATCTCAAGTTCCGCTCCGACGCGGTGGCCAAGACGTTTGGCCGCCTGCACGCAATCTCGCATTGAGAGGCCTTTGATGGGGATGAACGGAACAACATCGGTAGCGCCTACTCTTGGGTGCACACCCGAATGCCTGCGGAGATCGATCAGATCGGTCGCCACGCGAATCGATCGAAACATCGCTTCCACCATCTCTTCCGGGTCCCCTACGACAGTCAGGACT
>JARDZZ010000167.1 GCA_029240595.1 Nitrospira sp.
ACCAGTAGAATAGCGCTTCCACTATGAATGGGAGTTGATGCGAAGGCTTTACGATCACATTGATCTTCGAGTGCGCAGCCTGCAGGAGGCCCGCGCGTTTTATGAGGCTGTGTTGCCCGCGTTGGGATTCACCCGCCGGATGGAGGTCGACGGCTGGTTGCAATTTGAAGCCGTTGGAGCAGGGCGTGGATCGACGGAATTTTTTGGCGTCACGGAGGCCCGTGAACACATCGCGAATGAGTGTCGAATTGCATTTTGGGCACAGAGTGTAGCCGAGGTCGACCGTTTAGCTCACATTGTTGCTGAGAAAGGAGGTCGTCAGATTGAAGGGCCCGGTTATTTGGAGGGAGCCGGCTATTATGCCGTGTTTTTTGAGGATCCGAGCGGTAACAGACTTGAGATCTGTCATAGAGTAGCCGGGGCCATTTGACTCGATACTCTTGAAGTCCCCTACCGCCGATGTGAACACCAACCTGAGTTCTGAACCTGCGTTCGTTCTCTAACGTTTCCTAGGCCGGATCACTTAGTGCTTCCGTTCTTTAAAGACCTATTGGTTACGGTAGTCCGAGATTTTCCCAAGATGTGATGGGTCCCGAATTCACGATGTGATCCACCCGAATAGTGGACGGGTCCTGCATGAAGGAAGAAACCGGTCGAGACTTGGGTTCTTACTAGGCCGCGTTCATGATCGACCGCTTTATAAGAGAGAGAAAGATACAGAAACGTGACAGCGCCGTGTGCTTGTCATACCGATGTGATCGTGATTCGTAGAGAGAGGTCATTATGTTCGCAATAGACGGCAATCATGGCTTCCACAATGGCTTGGCTTCCCGAAGTCCGTCAGTGTCGGCATCTTCGATTGATGCCATGCCAGTCCAATACCGTGTGCTCCTTGTCGACGATGATCCAGGGACGCGCCAGCTCCTTCAAGACATCCTTGAAAAATACAAAGACATTAGGATCGTAGGCCAGGCCGGAGACGGCAAGCAGGCTGTGGCAATGGCTGTCGAACACCAACCCGATGTGATCTTGATGGACATCGGGCTCCCCTATCTCGACGGAGTTGAAGCCACCCAGTGCATCAGAAAATCATGTCCGGAGACCGTCGTGATCTGCCTCACCGGCCACTTTTCACCGCCGCGATACAGCGCCATGAGAACCGCCGGCGCCGCCGCATTCGTGTGTAAGAACCAGGTGCTTGCCATCCATGACATGATCTTGTCGACGCTCGGACAATGGACGAGCTGGAAGTACTAGACTGACACCTCGCGTCCTGCCTTACATCTGACCATACAACACGGGCGACCACGCAGACATGCGAAAGTCGCCCGTTTGTGGCGCTTATGACGCCGAGATCGATTCGTTATTTCTGCAACACAAGACCCTCCTCGCCATGAAGAACAGTGCAGCTCGTCAGCGGACAGTCAACTGACATCCCGGACGTTGCTAGTCCCGTCTTCGTCACTGCGCCCTAAAAAGTCTATTTATAGTCCCTTCGCGGGACGACGGCGGCTGATGAAGACCGCTAGCATGACTGACGAGCAGCCCAGCCATGACTGGGAGGGCGGTGATGGTCCGGTGGATTCAGGTCGGGCATGATGACCTCCTCCATCGTTCGGAAGGAATGTCGGGAGTCAGCAATCTCACCTGTACGCCGACTCAGCAAACGTGTCAAGCAAGGAAATCCCCTGGTCTTCGGAATGTGTTATCGCCCGCTTGCTGAGTGGTGGGGAACGCGGTCATGCCGAGAGATCACTCGGATATGAGGAACGCTGGCTCAAGAGAGATGGAGAAGTTGCGCATGGAGGCGCCGGAAAAGTCCGGCGCCTCCATGAGAGGGAAGGGAATCCGACCGTCAACGTTCGGGACGGTCCATTGCACTTTGAGAGGTTTGGCCTTGAGTCGCGCCTTGTCCACCACCGGACCGCTCCAGTGTGCTCTGGGTCTGCCCCGTACCCTGTTCACCGACACCGGAAGGAAGTGGAGATTGACTTTGAGCATGGCTTTGTCCTAGCCCAGACCGCTCCGTCGTACTTTGTGTCTGTCCCGTCCCCTTCTCGCCAATCCCCGCGGGTTCAGAGGACATTCCTTTCTGGGCAGGAGCTCCGGATCGCTCGAGCGTGCTTTGGGTTTGCCCAGTTCCTCGCTCACCTATACCGGCCGGTTCAGACGCAAGACCCTGAGAGGTCATGCCGCTTCCGCTTGACCCACTAGAACCCGAACCTCCGGATCCTGCTTGAGCCAGCGCATGATCTGCAGCAACCAGGCATACGCCGGCGATCAAGAACGCGATGAATGTCCAGGTCTTCATAACTCGTCCCTCCTTGGGTTAGCGAACATCAGCCTCTTTAAAAATGATACGGTCTGATTTCGTCACCCCCTACTAGGGATTCTCCTAAGTCGGCCGCTGATTGATGCCCTGTCTGGATCCCGTGGTGTTGCCTCCACCGCAGCTATGCCCGAATGCCGATGACTTCCAGATACTCCGCATAGACGGTCGTGCGATCTAACCCTGAACGGTTGTGCTCAGCCCACAGCTCTTCGAGTTCTCTGCGAAGGCTGTCGCGCCCCGCAGCGTCAAGCGCACCGAATGCTTGATTGATTGGTCCATAGTACAGTTTAAACAGCTCCACCACGGCCGCAGGCGAAAAATCATACATGAAGGTATAGTGACGCCTGGTCAAGCGGAGTTCCGTGAGCCCCTGTCCAAACCGTTCTCGCACCGTGGCTTCGTCGCCCCACAAGACCGGGGAGGGCATGCCGGATGGGGCAATGAATTTCGACACGGCTTTGAACATGTGTCCCACGAACCCCTGCGGAGTCCAATTCGCCATTGCAATCGTTCCACCTGGCTTGCAGACACGCACCAGTTCCCGGGCGACCGCCTCGGGCTGCGGTGCGAACATCGCCCCGATGAGGCTTCCCACGACGTCGAAACTTTCGTCCTCGAAGGGCAGGGCCTCCGCATCCGCTTCTTCGAATCGAGCCTGCAGATTTTCAGCTTGGGCCCGGCTCCTGGCCCGTTCAATGAGATTGGCCGCGATGTCGACGCCGGTCACGTGCAATCCATCCCGTGCCGCTATTAACGCCAGCTGACCCGAGCCACAGCCGACATCCAGAAACGTACAGCCCGGGAAATGAGGAATGCGGTCGTAGAATTCCCTCGCGCTGCCTTCCATGTAGCGAGAGAATCGATCGTAGTCGCCCGCCATCCACATCGTTCTCAGACGCGTCTTTAATGTCTCCACCTCCGGTGTGAGGGAACTGGTCGCCATGTTGACCTCCTGGTTTGAGTGATCCAATCGAAGCACCGTCGTTGCCGCTGCTCCTTGGATGTGTCGCCACTATATGCGATCCATTTGCGGGTAGGCTTATCCGAGAGTCTGGTTCTCTTGACGCGGGCGTGCTAGGCTGCGCATCACTTGACCGACCGTCCGGTTTCGTTTGCCGGACGCGATGAAGAGGCACATTCCGTGGATGTATTGTCCGAAGTCCTCAAGGCCGTCAAACTCGACGGGGCTGTCTTCTACACCGCTGAATGTTCTGCACCGTGGGGCTTTCGCTCGCCTCCCTCACGCGTCATGGCTTCTTATCTGTCTCCGGAACCTAAACACGTAATCGTCTATCATTTGGTGACCGAGGGGCGCGGCTATGCACACATCGAAGACGACACAAAGCCGGTTCCTCTCGAGGCAGGAGAAATCGTGGTCTTTCCACACGGTCATCCGCACATCCTCGGCAACGGTGCGCCCATCGTGCCTGTCGACAGCGCCAAAGAACTGCAGCGCATTCTGTCTGAGGACCTTAAGATTTACCGGCACGGCGGAGGCGGAGAATTAACGAGAATCATTTGCGGATATTTGGCCTGCGAGCCGCAGCTGAGCAAGATTCTTCTCAGCGGACTGCCGCCCATCCTGAAGGTCAGTATACGGAATGACGCCTCCGGCGAGTGGTTGGAAAACTCTCTTCGCTATTCGGTTGACAATTCCGATGCGTCCAGACCCGGTGGTGAGACCGTGCTGGCGAAGTTGTCGGAGGTGTTGTTTATCGAAACCCTGCGACGCTACATCGAGCAGCTTCCACAGAAACAGGCCGGCTGGCTGGCGGGTGTTCGGGATCCGGAAATCGGGAAAGCCTTGGCGTTCCTGCATCGTCAACCTGCCCGTCCATGGACAATCGCCTCACTCGCGGCCGAGGTTGGGATGTCCCGTTCGGTACTGGCCGAGCGCTTTCGGCAATATCTATCGGAAACGCCGATGGCCTACCTCGCCCGCTGGCGCCTTCAGCTCGGCGCACAAATGCTCCATGCCACGAGCCGCAGTGTTGCAGAGATCGCTGGTGAGGTGGGGTACGAGTCGGAACCGTCCTTTAATCGTGCCTTCAAACGGGAGTTTGGGCTGCCGCCGGCCAGATTCCGTAGCCAGTCGCGAGCAGCCCGCCGCACCTCCCCCGCGCCTGCCATGGCGAACAGTCGACCACAGATGACACGATAGAAGCGGCCTGCTGCTCGCCCTCAGACCAACCCGCTGGACTCCCCTTCCTTGACAGTGAAAAATTCGGCTCGTATGCTCCTGTCGATTTGTTCCGTCTCCAAGACCCTTGCTTGGTGGGAGGGACGTGTTCATGCCGGTACAGGGTCGCCGTCCGCTGCAGTCCCTTCACCTTTCATTCAGCCTCGTGATTGCCCTCTTTTCTCTCCCGGCCACCAGCGCCGCGGAGCCCTTTGTGACCCTCGCCACCTACGACGGCGTGATCAATCCGGTTTCAGCAGAGTACCTGCACGATGCGTTGGCCACGGCCGAAGCGAGCGGCGCCCAGGCACTGATTTTTTCGCTCAATACGCCGGGTGGATTGGACAGTTCGATGCGCCTGATCATCAAAGATATTTCCGGGGCGACCATACCGGTCATCGTCTACGTGTCTCCATCCAGCGCACGTGCCGCCTCTGCCGGCGTGTTCATCACCATGGCCGCCCATGTAGCCGCAATGGCTCCCGGCACGAGCATCGGGGCCGCCCATCCTGTGAACATGGGCGGCGGTGAGATGGACAAGACGATGAAGGAAAAGGTGGAGAACGATTCGGTCGCCTACATTAAGTCGATTGCTCAACAGCGGGAGCGCAATGCAGCCTGGGCGGAGGATGCGGTGCGCAAAAGCGTGTCCGTCACAGAGCGCGAGGCCTTGAAGCTCAAAGTCGTGGATCTCATCGCAGAAGGACTGCCGGCGTTGCTCCAGCAATTGGACGGCCGCCGCGTCACTCTGGCATCGGGCCCGACGGTGCTGAAAACAGCCGGAGCCAGGGTCCAGGAATTTCCCATGGGCGTCCGTCTCGAATGGCTTAAAGCGATCAGCGATCCCAACATCGCTTACCTGCTCATGACGGTCGGTACAATCGGCATCATCGCAGAACTCTACAGCCCGGGGGCGATCCTTCCCGGCATCGTCGGCGCGATCAGCCTCATCCTCGCGTTCTATTCCTTCCAATCACTCCCGGTCAATTACGCCGGAGTTCTGCTCTTCCTGCTCGGCATCGTCTTTTTTGTGTTGGAAGCGAGCGTGACCAGTTACGGCTTGCTGGCAATCGGCGGCGTGTTGTCGATGCTGATTGGATCGGTGATGCTGATCAAGAGCGATGCCGAGTTCTTCCGGATTTCGTGGTCGGTCATTCTGCCGGTCGTGACGCTGGCCTCGGCGTTTTCCCTGCTCAGCATCGG
>JARDZZ010000168.1 GCA_029240595.1 Nitrospira sp.
AATCGGGCCACCGCGAGTCCTCAACAAGTTCCTTGGGAATGCTCAAATTACACGGACGAAGCACAGACCCGCTGCCTCAACGCCTTCATCGAGCGTCAACAGGAACAGATCGGCAAACTCGAAAGCCAGCTACAGAATCAACAGGATATGGTCGGACAGTTGAAAGGGCAGGTCGAACGTCAAAGTGCGGCGACAGCACAGCTACAGCAGCAACTCGCCCAACCGCCGGTCACGACAACCATCGTCCCCCCACCCTACATGTATCCCTATGCCTTCGCGTATCCACCCGTCGGCATCGGTCTCTATCTCGGGCGTCCATGGATTGGGCCCGGTTATTATGGGTACTATGGCCGGCCGTGGGGTCCGCGCTTCTACTACTATGGCCATCACGGACGACGGCGGTAGACTGGTTTCGGATGCACATCACCAATCTGCGCCCAACCGGTTGACGACCACTTCGTGGACTACAGCAAATCTGCCGAGGCTGCATAGATAGACGGCGGTTTCGGCAATATCGAAGGGACTGATTTTCTCGCTTTGCAGGATGTCAGACTCGCTTGCATCGACCAGGTCTTCCGCCACTCCTCCCGGACAGATCGCAGACACTTTGATATGGAATGGACGGCCTTCGTCAGCCAGTGCTCTCGTCAGCGCCATCACCCCGTGCTTTGAAGCGCTGTAACTGCCAGTGCCGGCCCAGGCTTGGACTCCTGCGACACTCGACACATTGATGATCATTCCGCCACCCTGCTTCTTCATCTGCTTAAAGGCGGCTCTGCAACAGAGAAAGGTTCCCCGGAGATTCACGCGGATCACTTCATCAAATGCCTCCGTCGACGTATCGGCAATCCTGTTGCCACCAAAAATTCCTGCATTGTGGACGGCAACGTCCACTCGACCACAATCCTGCACCGTCCTCTCAAAGAGGGCATCCACCTGTCCTTCATGCCTGATATCGGTCTGAATGACACGGGCATCGCCACCTTTCTGGCGGATGGCCCTTGCCGTCTTCTCACAACCTTCGGCATTTCTCGCGGCAACGACCACCGAAGCCCCTTCCTCCCCGAAACGCAGAGCGATGGCTTTGCCGATGCCGCTACTGCTGCCCGTGACAATAGCCACTTTTCCTGTTAAACGACGCATGACGATTTAGAAACTATGTCAAACATACGGTTTTCTTTGACAAAATACTTAGAGACCCGTAGCCTCATTCTTGCATCTATCGTCTGGGAATATGGTGCGTTCTGTACTGGTTGCATCCCTTCCGGAAAGCGCTCGTTACGGACCAGCGCGGGACGAACACAACGTCGGAAGTTCAGCGTGATTTGCCGAAGTCTGTACCTACGGCCATCGTATACAACTCGGGAATGGGCGGTTGCAAGAGCGTGACGAATCAAGCCTTGATCGTCGGTGGGATGCAAGACGTGCTAGGTCCATTGGTGCCTCCACGACGACTTAGAGCTAGAATTCTTGGCATGGAGCCATTGGACCGCAAGCGGCTTGCTCAATTACTTCAGTTGGCTGCCGTGCCGCTTAAGTGAAAGGATCCAACGCGTGGTCACTCGCAAACATCGCCGGTTCGTTGTCACCTTGCCGAGTACATTGGTTCAACGGGACCAGTTTCGACACAAAGGCTCGGTCCGTGACCTTTCGGCTAAGGGCTGTCGTGTGGAAAGCTTGATTAGTCCTTTCACGGGCATGCAGGTTTCGCTGCTCCTTCAGCTTCCAGGTGAATCCCAGCCTGTCAGGATCGAGAATGCCGCCGTCCGATGGTGCGGCTCGCAGGGCATCGGCATCGAATTTTTGGTCGTGGCGGAGCCCGAGCAGGCTCGCCTGGGCCATTTCATTCAGCAATTGGAAAAGACGGCGCCAGGCAACTAGTCTCCGATTGCATTTCTTGGCTCTGCTCTCTATTCTTTCCCTCCATGGAGCTTTCCTCCCTCTCGGCCAGCCAGCTCAAGGAATTGGTGCGCGGTCTTGTCGACGACCGTTTACGGGAGTTGATTGGAGATCCGGATTTAGGACTCGAACTCGGAGAAGCGCTACGCTCCAGACTCAAAACTTCTCTCGAAAAAGGCGACAGGCTATCCGGTGATGAGCTGGCTGAGAAGCTAGGACTACGCTGGTAAATCGATGCCCTGGTTTCAGCTGACCTTCCAGGCCGGCGTCGCTCAAGACCTTACCGTCGCGGGGAGCCCGATGGCGCAGCGGCTTCTAGACAAGACAAAGTGGATTGCATCCAACATAGAGAATCTTCGCCATGAGCCGATCGGCGATCTGCCGGGATTGCATAAATACGCTGTTGCTGACTGGCGAATCTTTTATGAGATCCTACGGGGGGAGTCGCTCGTGAACATTCATGCTATTGTCCACAAGAGTACCTTGCAGCGATGACTCCGCCTGCCATCAGGAAAGACGGCCCGGCAGGTCTGCGACATGCACGCCGAACTCCCCTCGCCTGATATCCTCGATATAGCGACGCAAGGCATCCTTGATCACAGGGAATGCAAGGTCCTGCCAGGGAATGTCGGCCTTCTCGAACAACCGTGCATCAAGACTTTCTTCTCCGGCTGCGAACTCTTCGGCCAACAGCTCTCCAATGAACGTCAGGTACACCTGGCCGATATGGGGGAGGCTCAGCACCGAATGCAATCTCGTGATTCGCACTTTTGCCCTGGCTTCTTCAAACGTCTCGCGTCTAGCCGCCTCTTCGGTCCCTTCACCGATCTCCATGAATCCGGCCGGATAGGTCCACAGTCCAGATTTGGGTTCGATGGCACGTCGGCAGAGCAAAATGCGACCATTCCACTCTGCGATGCATCCAGCCACGATCTTTGGGTTATGGTAGTGAACGACCTGGCACGAGTCACAAACGAATCGTGGCAAGTTGTCCCCCTGAGGGATCTTTTTCGTGACTGATTTGCCACATTCACCGCAGTAATTCATGGGTCGTCCACGTTGCTCGGAACATTCTCCGAATGGATAGCACAAAATACAGATTCTTTGCACCCTGCCCACGTGGCCTGGAGGGCGTTCTTGAAAGCGAACTCGACGAGCTTGGAGTGTCCGCCACAATCGCGACGCACGGAGGCGTCGGCTTTCATGCTGCCTGGTCGACCGTGTATCGGATCAACCTCAGAAGCCATATTGCCAGTAGAGTCTTGTGGGAAATTGGTCATGAGACCTATAGCACGGAAGAGGACGTCTATCGGGCCGCCTATAGGTTGAACTGGCCTGAGTGGTTCGCATCTTCCCGCACCATCAAGGTGAAAGTCACTGCGCAACGCTGTTCTTTTCGCAGCTTGGATTTTCTGACCCTTCGTATCAAGGACGCCGTCTGCGATAAATTCGTTGCCCTGTGCGGAAAGCGGCCGAGTGTGGACCGGCGACAGCCGGATATCAGGATCGACGTCTTCCTCGCATCCGACGGCGTGACATTTTATCTCGATACGTCCGGGGAACCGCTCTTCAAACGTGGATACCGTCAGGCGACGGCTGAAGCGCCTTTGAGAGAAAATCTTGCAGCTGGAGTGCTTCGGCTGGCCGGATGGACGCCTGATGAAGTGCTCATGGACCCGATGTGCGGCAGCGGCACTATTCCGCTTGAAGCGGCGCTCATGGCCCGGCGCAGAGCGCCAGGGTTCGGGCGCTCGTTCGCCTTTGAATATCTGCGCAGCTACGACGCCCTACAATGGGCTGATGCCCGTGAGGCCGCCAAAACCGAGCGTCGGACGGAAGGATCGTCAGGCATTTATGCCTCGGATCATAACGCCGCTGCGATAGAACTGGCCGCGCGGACGTTTCAAGTGGCGGGCGTGGCATCGGACATTCAACTGCGACAGTCGGATGTCCTGTCGATTGATCCTCCGGCGGCCCAAGGATTGCTCGTTATTAATCCACCTTATGGAGTGCGACTCGGCGATCGGACTGACCTCCGGGCTTTTTATCCCCAGTTGGGAGATTGGCTGAAACAGCGCTTCGTTGGTTGGCGTGCCTATGTTTTGACCGCTGATTTCCTTTTTGCGAAGGAGATCGGACTTTCTCCTTCTCGGAAGATTCCACTTTATAATGGCCCCATCGAATGTCGTCTTTACGAGTTCAAAATTGTCAGGGGAAGGCCCAAACGCTCACCCAAATCTCCTTCAATCACTTAAGCAAATTCTTGTCCTAATGGCTATGATAAAGTACCACTCTTCGGATCTCCTGCCGCCTAAAACGGTGATTCGACTGCTCCTGTCCGTGAGCGTCCTCGTTCTGCTTGCTCTCCCCGGATGCAGCCTTGTTCAAGCTTTTTTTGCCTCGCTCGGGGTGCCTGAAGGGGCTGTCACCAATACTCCGATGCGAGATTCGTCGGTCATGCGCCTAGAGCCAATCGTGCGTCCGATGTTGGATCGGCTGCTGCAAGTCCCTCAAGCGGAACTGATTGAGGCGCATTCCACGGTGGAAACAATGAGTGCACGCTATAAACGGCATCTTACATTGACTGCGCTGAAAGGACCTTGGGAGGGGTTCATCAATGTCGAGCGACAGGGATTGCTGCTGGCGGAGTTGGCCGAGGGACGTGCCGTCAATTTGCCTGCTCTCCTTGATGTCTTGGAAGCAGGCATGGACCGGACCTCTGCGTTCAATAGACCAATTTCAATCCCGGCGAAAGCTACGGCCCAAGAGCTCATTACGTTCATGATCGAAAGCCTCGAAGAAGCGTCGATCCATCGTGAGAAGGCGCTCGCAAGTCTACCCGAGGACGAACGCCGGTTTCTCTTCAGCCATGCGCAGACCATCGTCGAGCAGTTTACGCCGCAGATCTCGAGCGTGTCCGCCACGACCATTGCACAAGCGAAGATGGATCAGCGTTTTGCTGAGCTGCTGGAAGAACAAGTGGACTATGCCAATCTCATGGCGGCAGCCCAGGGCTTGGCTCGCTTGGCCAACGAGTCCTGGCTCCGCCAGCTTGCCGGTGCGTTCGGTCAGGCGTTGCCCAGGTCGGAGGTTCCTGGAGGCATCACCGGAGATATCCTGCTCGCCCAGACGACTTCCTATGGCATGATCGTCATTGGCGGACCCGGACCAAATACCTACGAATTGGATCATCGCTTCGCATTGATCGTTGATCTCGGAGGGGACGATTTGTACCGCGGCTTGATCGCGGCGTCGGCCGACATCGAACACGGCAATGCCGTAATAATCGACATGAGCGGCAACGACACCTATGACAGCGCGGCGCTGGGGCTTGCCACTGGACGCCTGGGCGTGGGCCTGCTCATCGACCAGGCAGGCGACGACGTGTACCAGCTTGAGATCGGTTCAGGCGGGGCCGGATTCGGAGGTTTAGGGATCCTCTTCGACGCCAAGGGCAATGACCTGTACATGGGGACCCGCCTGACACAAGGTGCAGCTATCGGGGGGTTGGGTTTACTGTTTGACGCGGCGGGCAACGATCGCTATGCCAGCCATGGATTCGCCCTGGGTTTCGGCGGTCCTCAAGGAGTCGGGGCCGCGATCGATTTGCAAGGTGACGATGAGTATCAATGTGGAAACAAGTACCCCAGCGCTTACAATGAAGAAGACGCTCCCAATGGCAAGCCTGGAGATCCGATGTTTCAATACGATTGTTTTGGTTTGGGAACAGGGGCCGGAAGGCGATTACTCACGAAGCGAC
>JARDZZ010000169.1 GCA_029240595.1 Nitrospira sp.
GCGGGCGTCGCACCAGGGAACCAGCGTTCTAGCCAGGCGAACACTCGGGAGGCAGGTCCCTGCTGCGCCTGGCGTGAATTGACGATCAATGACAAATTGACGGCGACGGTCTGACCATTGTTCTCAGATCCGCAGCCAGCCAAAAGCGCAACGAGTACGAGACCCAGCGCCGGGTGAAAAATGGTTCTGTGTCTGGTATGCATCGCGCCCACCTCAAAATTGCCAAAAGTGGCCCGGTTGTAAACTTAGGGAAGTCTTATCGTTAAATTCACCGTCGTGTTACTGAACGCTGCGCCGGAGGCGACGGCGGGAGGAGTCACCGGCGTCACAGGAAAGGGCCAATCCGGCAGCATATAACTTCCCGATGGCGCCTGGCCTCCAAGCGACCCACCCTTCGCCATGACGGGACCCGCCAGTGCCTGCCCTTTGGTGCGACCACCTATGATCCCTGCCTCCGCCAAGGCCTCGCGCGGCGACTCCTGCTTCGGCACATCCGGCAGCATGGTCCCTGAGATCGCTGTCGCGACCGGCACGATATGCGTCTGGATCGAGGCTGGCATACTCGGGGGCGCCCCCGGCATGGCAATCGCGAATTGGCCGGGAAGAACCAAGACGGTGGCCCCGCCGGAGGTGAAGGCTACATTGCCGTTTCGCCCGATGTTCGCCACTCCGGTGGCCCCTTCCATTTCCAACCCTTCTTCTTCCTCACCCTTCCCCTTCCGTGGAGACGGCCCGTTTAACCAGGTCACGAAATAGGTCCCTCTCGCGGTGACGGCCGATGTGCCCGCATCAATCTCAAAGGTCGAGTTGTCTCCTTCGAACGAGCGTGCGACGAGCGCGCGGACCGATCCTCGAATCAGGTGGGCGACAAACGCCCGTTGATCGCTGCCCGACTGGTAGGTCTGTTCCGTTACTTCCAAACGACTGTTGTCACCGACCGTGACCAGGCTGTCATCGGCATAGAGCACCTTGCAGCGTGAGCCGGCCTGGCTATCTAGAATGGCAAGCGGTCCGATTTCGTCGAATGGACGAAGCTTCACTGGCGCCGTCATCGTCGCCGGCTGCATGGTCACGGTCCCCTGGACGGCCAGCACAATGCCTGCGGTATCGGGTACGTCGGCAGCTGCCGCTATCCCACAGCCCAGCAACACGGCAACAGACACGGACAGGACCAAGGCACGAATGTTCATGATGCCTCCTAAAATGCGCCTCCGAGCGTGAGTGAAATGACATGTCTGGTGTAATCGAAGACTTCAACGTTCGATTGATCCCGTGTCAGCGAGTATTGAAAAGCCAGCCACAGCCAGGATCGCAGGTCGCGAACGACCGTTCCGGTCAATTGATAGACGTTGTCTTTACGAATGGCCCCATCTGAAGAGAAGGAGTTCGGATTGTTGTAATTCTGACGGTAGTAATCCATGCCCAGTAGCAGCGTTGTGGCCGTCAAAGGCTGGTATGCGGCTCCCAACGACAGCCGGTGACCGGTATAGGACCAATCGGCTTTGCTCGGCAGGCCTAGAGTCGTCGGCGTATCACCGCCGCCCGTGACGTCGGTATCAAATGTGTAGCCGCCTCGAAGATAACCACGGTCCTCGGCAAAGCGCCAATATTGCAACGCACCGAGCATGAAGTTGTTCGCATCACGCGTCTGATTCACGGGCACGCCCAATTCATCATCTCGGAACGTTTTAAAGTCCTTGTTTTGGTAACGGAAAAACGCCTGCGTATAGGTGCGCTGGCTCTCCGGAATAGTCAGCGTGGACTGAAGCGCGTTCGAGAGGAGATAGGCGTCGCCGCCCACCGTCACATAATCCAACGTGTACTGAAACCGGAGCTGGGCCGAGCCCAGTTGACGCTGGACGTAGAGGGTCGGAGCCAAGTCGAGCACGTTGAAATCGCTAAGGCGGGCATGAAAATTTGTAAATAATCCCGCACCGGCTCCGATCGTCCATGTATCGGTTTGCAGGAATCGGTACTCACCACCAAGGTTAAGGGCCGTCACAAAGTCGTCCTTGTGGGAGATTCCTCCTGGCAGCGTGGAACCACCTGGAAGCAGGACAACATTCGAATCATATTGGAGGCTGAGCCCGTAATTGGCGCTCCATCGCTTCGATGGCTGCTGGGTTGATGGGGCAACCGCGGGCTTTGACGGCAGTGCCGCCGCGGCAGGGGCACCCTCGATCGCTGACCGGAACTCCGCCGTCGCCTGCTGATAGTCACCTTGTGAATAGAGTCCCGCTCCGCGGAGGTAATGCGCATTATTGGCCAACTCCGGATCGAGCTTTCCTGCCTTCAAGAATTTGTCTGAGGCGAGTTCGTCGTCTTGCTGACGCGCTGCGGCAAACCCTGCGTAATAATAGAGAAGCGGATCATTTTTGATCGTGCGCTCGGCGACACTCAGTTCGGCCGAAGCTTCGGGGTAGCGGTTTTGGTGATAGAGTGCCATGCCCAACCCCATGCGGGCGCGAGCATCGTCCGGCTTCCGCCGCAGCACTTCCCTGAACCGCTCTTCTGCCTCTGTATACCGCTGGAGTTTTATGGAATTCAGTCCGAGGTAGTACCCTGCCGTTGGATCTGTTGGCTTGGCATTATAGGCATCGCGGAGATGCCGCTCGGCCTCTCCATACCGGGCTTGATTGTAAAAGTAGATGCCTTTGGAGAGATCGAAATCGTACTCACGCTGATCTTCAGCCGCGTCCGCAGCCCCGAGCAGGATGAGTGTTCCCATCAACGCAAGAAACAGGCAGCATCCGAGATTCCGAATGACGTCAAGGTATCGTGTCAACATACGATTCACTTCGGATGCACTCCCGTCGTAGTCGGCGGACGAGGGCTTACTCAAGAATTGGACCTATGCCGGAACGACAAAAGAAGGAACGATTACAAGCCCTTGAAGCAGGTAAGATTACACTCTCAGGACAATCTGTCCCGTGAGCATCGACTTGGGGACATCCTGTCCTTTAAACAAGGGTGATGCAGGGCTCCAAACTAGAGCTTACGGCAGGATATGACGGAAAATCGTAGGTCTTTCGCCCCGTTGACAAGCTTTTCAGGACCACGGTACAAAACTACGGCTTTCATGTCATGAGAACAACCATGCGAAGGAGGACATCTGATGAGTGACGTAGCCGCAGAAATTAAGGTGGGCGATACCGCTCCCGACTTCAACCTGAAGGACCAGGATCAACAGGACGTCAAGCTCAGCGACTATAAGGGCAAGAAGAACGTCGTGTTGTGTTTTTATCCGCTGGATTGGAGTCCGGTCTGTCAGGGAGAGAACAAGTGCCTGACCGATGATTTCCCGAAGTTTCAAAACGCGAACGCGGAATTGTTCGGCATTAGCTGTGACAGCTTTTTCTCCCACAAGGCATGGGCGGATTCCTTGGACCTCAAGCACCGCCTACTGTCAGACGTCCACCGGACGACTGCCAAGGCCTACGGGCTGTATTTCGAGCCGCTCAACTGCTCAAAGCGCGCCACGGTTATCGTGGACAAGAACGGCAAGGTCGCCTATGTGAAGGTGCAGGAGATCAAGGTGGCACGGGAAGACAAAGACATTCTTTCTGCACTCTCGAAACTGAACTAGGAGCACCGGTAACGACTGAGGGCTGCCGATTGACAGCGATCGCAGTCCTCAGCATCGAGCGGTACCACTGATATGTCAGGCATCGTCGAAGACGTCAACGACGGGAATTACAAAGAGTTTACGGACAGCCTAGGCGCGGTAGTGGCCTATGGATTGGCGACCTGCGAGCCATGCAAGACCTACGATCCCATTCTCGAGGACACGGCCGCCAGGTTTCCGGCAATCAAGGTGGGAAAGGCGAAGATGCATGTGCCCGGCCGCTGTCGGGAAATCAAAAAGACCCACACGTTTGAGACCTATCCGACGACGCATTTTTTTGCCAACGGCAAGCTGCTTCTCACCCGGGAAGGCGTTGTTGATCAGGCAGAACTGGCCGCGCTGATTTCTGATTATCTCCTCAAGTAGCATCACACGGTCGGACGCCCCGCGGTATTTCATGCACTTTCACCCCGGTGAGTGAGCCGACTCAGCTCGCGACATCCATTACCGTTCCATGCCCTGCGGCTTCGTTTTGGAGCAATGTTCATGTTGGATGAGCCAGCCCGATGGCTCTTTGTGCAGGATGCTGGTACATCTGCCCCGATCCTGCGCATCCAGCTCGCCATTGCGGATGGCTTGAAACACGTAGTCATAGGTCGCCCAGGCCATAGAGCCGGCCATATGGGTCTTCACGTTGGAGACCGTGCCAAGAAAGTGCACCCTGCTGCCTTGATCTAGGGCGGATCCGTACTCCGACAACCACTTTTCGATGGACTCCCGGGTTTCAGCCTCGCCGTCTTGCACACCGTTGTAGTCGCTTGTATAGAGCTTGAGCACAGCCTGCGTATCTCTCGTTTCGGCGAACGTCGCAGATGATTTTGCCTCGGCAAGCAGCACGCGCTCGACAGCATCCTCATCAGGGCCCGCCCATGCGGTCGACGCCCATATCACACCCCCAATGACGCCCCAACAGCGGCGCATCATGAAATCCTCCTCAACAGTGTCTACCCCGAGCACTCATAAAAGAGGTCGCGGGACTCGACAAGACGAACGCGGGACAAAACACCGGATTTTGTGCTCGTCTCCAGCGCATGCCAAATCTCTTTGACGAGTGTCTCGCCGGAAACGAGCCTGCCACCAAAGAACGTTCGTAGATCCTGATGGTCGAATTTTTTCACGATCGTATCCTGCACCAAGCGGTCGAGCAGACCGAGATCGGTGACCATCCCTGTCACAGGATCCACGGGTCCGTTCAGGGTGACAAAGCAATCCCACTCCCGACCCTCCTGGGTTCCGTTGCCCGCGACGAACGAATAGCGTCGCGTCACGCTGGCGACATCAACACCTGCGGCCGCCGTGACCTCCGCGTACAGATCCTCGTCCTCATGCAATTTAATGGCGTGGAGCACTCCGATATCCTGTTGCGTGACGAGCTTCGTCCACAGCACACGGGCGAGGTTTTCCGACGTGGGAATCTGCGACGCAAAATACGGCATGTCGAGGTTCAAATTCTTGTGGTCAAATTCTTCGAGCACTGCGAGTAAGACGCGCTTCAGATCAAATAAATTGATGACCATTCCCGTGTTGGGATCCACCTCGCCTGAAACCGTGACCTCGAGCATGTAGTTATGCCCGTGGGCCGGCGGATTGAAACATCGTCCAAACACGGCACGGTTTTTGGCCTCATCCCATTCCGGCTTGTAGTACCGGTGGGCTGCGGCAAATTCAATGCGCTTGGTGAGCAGAACGGGCGGCATACACTCCTATGGAGAAGAACGGGATAGCTTAGCCGGCCAGGTCTGCCAGCCACTCCTCACGAAGACTGCCGGGAACGGCCACCGTTTCCCGGTATCCATTGTGGTCCACCATCAGGCGCACAGGCTGATGAAGATCGGCAAAAGCTCTGGTCATCTCCCGGCCGGGCCGGAATCGCACGAAATGCACGGCACTGATTTTCGTCTCGTGACTGTGACCCTGTTCAAATTGGCCGTACACAGTCTCTCCTGCAGCGTTGATGCCGACCGTATGGCCGCGGTCCAGCCCCATGAATCGATCGAGCCACTCCTTCATCGTGGCCTCGTCGGTAATCTCAATCAAGAGGGTGGCACTGAGTTCGTGTTCCGCCGGTAGCAGACCATTG
>JARDZZ010000170.1 GCA_029240595.1 Nitrospira sp.
CTGAACAAAGACTTGCCTGACTCTAAAGAAGTGTAGCAGAGGAGATTCGGTGTAAAACCTAAGTGCGCGGACTTGCTTGAGAAATGAAACTCTAGCTGAAAAGGACGCCTGCGGCGCTATATGGCTGGGTGCTCTTTCGACTTCTTGTGTGAGATCCTTCGAGGAAGCATCGGCCGGTTGGAGCATGGAGCAACGATGCCCAATCCCCTCCGACTGGAGCGTTGAGAGGCTGACTTGACGACCTACGTATCAGTGTGTGCCGCCCGAATGAAGAACTGCAGAACGTGCCCGTTGACGAAATGATCTTCGACAGAGCCACTCGGGACTTCCCCTATGGCTGTTCCACTTTGTGAGAGGTATGCTAAACATCTACGTGAAATCTGAGAGGGTCCCATGATTCGAATGCCATCTCAGAATGACGGGATGTTTGTGTTGATCGTTTCTTGCGGGCTCATTCTCCTGTCAGGGGAACACAGTCTGGCGGCTGAGAGCTCGCCGCCATCTGCGGATACCACCATCCAGCCTCGAGCATTGGAAGAGTTCAAACCGCTCACAGGTCTTGATAACACTCCTCGAGGCGGAACTCTTCCTGGTGGCACCTTGCCAGGCGGCACATTGCCGAGCGGCACTCTTCCTGGTGGCACGCTTCCTGGAGGCACGCTTCCGGGCGGCACATTGCCCGGGGGAACAGTCCCAGGCGGCACGGTTCCCGGGGGAACATTACCAGGAGGGACGTTACCCGGAGGCACGTTGGAAGGCGGGCCGCTTTAGTCACGTACCGTTGGCGCCTATACGCTACTCATGGCCTGAGGGGAGCAGACGATGAAACGCATCCAACTCGCACTGCGCGTGCTTGTAATTTCAGCCCCCGCGCTCTTGCTTTCAGCGCCATTGGGGTGGGCCGATGAGGACAAAACAACACCTCGAAAAGGATCTGTTCGGGTCGAGGATCTGCCTAAACCCATTCCTGAGCTCTTGCAGAAAATACAATCGTTGAGCCAGAAGATCGAGCCAGAAATTACCCGGCTAGGCAGCAAACTCGGAGAAGAGCTCACCACTACCGTGAAAAAGCTCTGCGATGAACTTCAGTGCCAGGATAAGGCTGAGTCCAAGTAACGAGCAACTACCCACCCGGTCACATCACCCTTCCACCTGACGCAGGAACCGTTTCAAGCCAAAGGCAAGAAACTCGCGCTCGAGCTGGCCGAAAGACTCATACGTGGAAATAGCGCACCTCCTCGTGAAACTGAGGCTGACATCGCTGACCCACCATCTGTGACACGTTGATCGTGTACGTGGGACGATGAATCGGTCATCGGCGTCATCCTTTCCCGATCATGATCGGGGAACAGAAACTTCGTCACAGCCAGACATTCCAAGCCGAATGGAAGATAACCAGCATACCCAAGAATCGGCATTTCAAAAATTTTGTACTCATGCACGAAGGGAATGGCGTATTCCCAATGCGCCAGACTCTTGTAGTTCCACAGTTCCCAGCAGATTCCACAGACAACGGCCGCCAACGCCGCCCACCACAATGATCTCCAATCACCCCGCGGCGTCGCTGAAAAGATCGTTTCATCACCGGTCACCATCTGAAGCGACGTTATCAGCGCGAGTGGCGCGAGCCACACGAGGGGAAAAGCGTAGTTGGGCCAAATCCCTAAGCTCATCAGTCCGGCACAAGCCAGAATAAACACGCCCCACCCGGCCATGTGCAGGTGCCGAACGTGAAACGCCGGAAGCCGGTCCATCCCTGCGCTCAGTCGGGGAAACGTACTCAATAATTCTCTGGTGCTCAGCACCGCCGGAAGGACGGTCGAAAACGGCACCGTGGCCTGCATGAAATAATCCCATGACGTCAGCGTCTGTGCGCCGACGTAATACCAATTCTGCACGAAGCGGTTCAGATATTCGAATGACCACCAGAACACCGCACTCACCGGAAACAGCCACACAAACATGCGCGGCTGCCCCAACATCATGCAGGCTCCAGTGCGGGTGTAGGTCCACGCATTCACGAACAGAATGTACCCCAGCCACAAAGGCGTGAAGGTGGAGGCTTGATAGGATGTGAACCAGTCGAAGCGAGTCCAGGCTAGCCACCAGGAGACGGCCGTGAGCGCGCCGCCGACGACTCCCCACCAGGGATAGGCTTTTGCCCTCCCGACGTTGCCATGGGCAGTCACTCGCGAGGTCACGACGCGGACAATCGGCGGCACGAGCGACAGCGCGGTGACGAGTCCCAGGATGACGAACGTGTGCCGGGAGAACGGCGGATGTTCAACATACCGGGTGTGCGGGGGAAACTCGAGATACTGATCGATCGGTTTGCCGGCCAGGATCACGCCCGTCAACGGCAATGCAATCAACAGCATGATCAGGAACACAGCTTTCACGACGTCACGTGGGCCACTGCCCCATCGAGCCATATTTTCTCCGGCTTCAGTCCGAACTGTGCTGTACGTTGACATCGAACTTCGCTCGTCAGGCGTGGGCTCTGCTCCACAATCCCGCAATTGTGGCAATGAATGATCGCTTAACTAGCTGGGAGCCTTCCTAGTCCGACTCTGCGGGAAGTCAGTGGAAAATTTGTTATGGTAGCGCGGTTCGTCTACTCGAAGCCATTATGGACATACTTTCACACGGATTATGGGGCGGCATTGCCTTTGGCCGAAGGAGCCGCCGTAGCTTTTGGCTCGCCTTCGCGATCGGGCTCGCTCCGGATTTGTTGTCTTTCGGAATCCTGTGGACAGCCGTTATCCTCGGTTTGGCAGATCCACCCGATTTCAGCCACGGTACGCCGCCGGAATCAACGATCCCACCCTATGTGCATCACCTGTACGACGTCACGCATAGCTTCGTCGTCTTTCTCTTCGTCTTTCTTCTCATCTGGTTCGCGACGAAGCGGCCGCGCTGGGAGATCGCCGCATGGGGTCTGCACGTGCTGGTCGACGTGCCGACCCATTCACACGCCTTCTTCGCAACCCCGGTTCTCTGGCCCTTGGTGGGTTGGAAGTTTGACGGATGGCAATGGATGACGCCAGCCATTCTCATACCCAACTATCTCTTGCTCGCGCTGCTCTACGCGTGGTTCCTATCCCGGTCTGTTCGTACCGTTCCCGGCCGGCCCGATTAGCGCGTCTGTCACCTCACGCTGGGGAAGCTCCGAGGTGCAGTCTCGTTCAGAATGGGCAATTCTATCTCCTCAACTGCACCTTGATGGAGGCCTCCATGTCCGTCCCAGCCGCGTCTCCACTTCTCCCTTCCACGACGGAGCGGGTTCCTCAACAGACCGACCCCGCGATCAACGAGCGTATCACGCAGCAAACCGAGGCAAATGTGGAAGCATACTCCGCTGATCGACGCCTGATTGATGTGAGGCTGGAGGAACTGGATGGAGAGTGGGACATCGAGCGGATTCTCGAAGCCAACGCCGCGGCCGTCTCTTTGATCGGATTGACGCTTGCACGCTTTGTGAGCCGACGGTGGTTCTTACTTCCCGCTGCTGTTGCCGCCTTTTTGCTCCAGCACGCCGTGCAGGGATGGTGTCCGCCCGTGCCCTTGTTCCGTCGTCTCGGGATTCGCACCCAGCGGGAGATCGACGAGGAACGCTATGCGTTGAAAGCGATGCGAGGAGACTTCTCGGCTGCCAACGCAGGATCGTCTTCCGCACGGGATGTGCTGCGAGCCGTTCGCAGCTGAGATGAGCGGCGGAGCCTTAACGAAATGACTGGTGAAGATGCAGAATGGCTGTCGACAGGGCCTGGTCGAGTGCGGCATGCATTGCGGGACGCAGTTGATGATCGCTGTCGTAATCGCTCCACTCGCCGCTGTCCGGGACCGGAGCGGCCGTCACCACATCATGGTAGAGCACTTCTCCGCTTTCCAGTGAGATAATCTTGCTCGAAACGACGAAGGGGGGCATCTTTCCATGCATGCGAGCCAACAATCGTTCCCGCCATGTGGGCCCGTCGATGCGGAAGAGGACGAGGCTGTCTGCGCCCAACCATCTGCCCACTCGCACGACGCTGTCGTCGCCGACCCGCCCGGATAGTTGAAAACGCTGTTCATCCGTGAGCTGTTCCAGGTTGCGCCGCTCCACAATTTTAATGTCCGCCCGCCGCTTCTTGAGCTGAAACGCGGCCTGCTCGAGCCTGCTATACCCATAGGAAAGTTCCTGTTCCCAGGTGCGTGGAAACCAGACGGCAAGGCGCCGGACATGTTGAGGAACTGCGACATCGTCCAAGAGCATCGTCGTGTGGGAGTGGTCAGCGACCGGAACCGGCCGACAGGCTGTGGGCAGCCAAGCGATCGCGATTAGAACGACAGAAAGTAATCGCTTGTCGTCTCTGCGGACACCCATAACGCCATAGTAGGAGGCCGGGCAGGAAGCCCGCTATCCTACGGAAGGGTGGAGTCTGCCTACGATAGCAAGAGATGAGTGAGAGGAAGGGTAATGAAAAGGCCGGTCCAACCATGTTGGACCCGGCCTTTTCTCGTGCTTAGGCTGTGCCGTGCGCGGTGGTGAGCTCACTGACGGCCACAGGCCTGGGACCGACCATGCGAAGGGACCGTCCGTTGGCGAACGCGTGCGCTCTCGCCGGCACCGTCGCCATCCGTTCATACACGGCCAGATAATCTTTGACCATTCGCTCGGCGGTGAATCGGGCTTGAAACGACTCACGACACCGCTGCCGTTTAATGAGCGGTAGGCGGTCAATCTTCGCCACCATTTCGTCCAAGCTGTCGCAGATGAATCCGGTCACACCGTCTTCGATGATTTCTGGAATAGAGCCGCGGCGGTAGGCGAACACCGGGGTGCCACAAGCCAGCGCTTCGATCAGGACGATCCCGAAGGGCTCGGGCCAGTCGTATGTGCACAGCACTGCAGCGGCATCACCGAGGAAATGGCCTTTCTCCGCATCGCTGATCTCGCCGAGGTATTCGATCAAGGGATGATCCATCAACGGCGCAATCTTCGTCACAAAGTATTCCCGATCGACCGGATCCACTTTCGCCGCGATTCGCAGCGGAATCCCCACCCGTTTGGCAATTTCAATCGCATGATCTGGGCGCTTTTCGGGACAAATACGCCCGAGATATGCCAGATAGGATCCGGTGTTGGGATGAAATGTATAGAGATCGGGCAACCCGTGATACACGGTCGCCTGCCAATTGGCATGAGGAAGCGGAAGACGCTGGGCATCCGAAATGGACACCAACTGCATGTCTGCATACTCTCGAAAGATCGGACCCAGTTCCGGCAGGTCCAAGCGTCCATGCAAGGTGGTGAGCACGGGGGTTGGACAACGACGGCTCATGGGAAAACTCAGAAAGTCCAGATGCGAATGGATAATGTCAAATTGATCGGCGTCGGCGCCCATTGCATGCTCCTGCATCAGAATCAACGGCGCGTCACGATTGACAAGACCGGTGCTCAGACGCAGGGCGTTTGGACAAGCCGCTTCAAGGCGGGCTGACGTCTGGGAATCCCCGCTGGCATACAGCGTCACCTCGTGGCCCTGGCGAACGAGTTCCTCCGTCAGATATGAGACCACGCGCTCGGTGCCGCCGTAGAGCCTCGGTGGCACGCTTTCCCACAGAGGCGAGACTTGTGCGATTCTCATGTCGATCTTCCTTTCTTGTGTCTCTT
>JARDZZ010000171.1 GCA_029240595.1 Nitrospira sp.
ACCGTCCTCCATGAAGGGACGGTCATTTGTGAGGGGACGGTTGAGAAGGTTCAGTCCGACGACCGAGTGAGGGAGATCTATTTAGGAAGGCAAAAGGTGGCGCATGGGTAAGCGCGATGCCGACAAGAGGCCAGCTGCATGTTCATGATGAGACATGCTCCTTTGAGGATCCCGCGAGCCATGAAATGAACGGGCCATGCTGGAACTGAAGCAGATCAACGCCTATTACGGCGAAAGCCACATTCTCCGCGATGTCACGTTCACGGTTTCGGATGGTGAAGTCGTCTGCTTGATGGGCCGAAACGGCGTGGGAAAAACGACGACTCTCAAAGTGATTACCGGACTGCTGCCAGCCCGATCGGGAGACCTGGTGTTTGATGGAGAAAATGTCACGAAGGTGTCCACGGACCGGAGGGCACGCCGCGGCCTGGCGATTGTGCCACAAGGTCGTGAGGTCATTCCGCATCTCACGGTGCGCGAAAATTTGCAACTCGGTTTCTGGGCTCGGTCCGATTCCCCGTCCGCCGCCGTGGAAAAGGCCGCGTTCGATGAGGTGTACCACTTATTTCCGAAGCTCACGCAGATTCTTCATCGTCCCGGCGGAGTACTGAGTGGTGGAGAGCAGCAGCAATTGGCGATCGGCAGAGCCTTGCTCTCCAATCCGAAACTGCTCTTGCTGGACGAGCCGACCGAAGGCATCCAGCCTTCTATTGTCGATCAGATCGAAGACGTCATTCTCGGCTTCAAGAAGTCCCGCCGGTTCGCGATCTTATTGGTTGAACAGGGACTCCATTTCGCCGCCAGATTGGCTGAGAAGTATATCGTCATGGCCAAAGGAGCGGTGGTGGTGGCCGGCAAGAGCGATGAGTTGAGCGCCGAAATGGTGCGACAGCATTTGACAGTTTAATGCATGAAGGCTCGGAGCCACGGGACTCTGTGCTCGCGGAACGCGGCGCGGAAGAATCAGGCATGGAGGTGGATGGTGTGCCTCTACTCGGCGATGAGTGAAACCGCATGGTGAGCACCCTTGTAAGCACCATCATCAGGCGGTGCTCGCCTGTGGAAACCGGCGTATTTCGGCGCGGCTCGCTGGGATGATAAACAGACATATGATTCCGCCTCTGTTAATCATCCTGGCCGTCATCGGTTCGAGCTCACATGCGGCAGCGTGGAACGATCTTGGGCATATGATGGTGAGCGCGATTGCCTACGAGCAGCTGACACCCGAGACACGGCAGAAAGTCACAACATTACTCAAGCTCAATCCAAAACATGCGACGTGGGTAGCCAATGTCCCCGAAGATGAAAAGCCGCGAATCGCTTTTCTTCGGGCGTCTCGATGGGCTGATGATATCAAGCTTGATCCGGCGTACGAGCAGGACGGGAGTCAAAATGGCAACCGACCTTCAGGGCGAGAATCCGCCCGGAACGTCGGGTATGAGGATCGACTCCAACATAAGTACTGGCACTTCATCGATCTCCCGTTCTCCCCCGATCGCACCGCTCTCGTCGGGCCCTCAAGTCCAAACGCACAAACGCAAATTGCGCTGTTCCGCCACACGTTGACATCCACTGCCAGTTCCGACTCTCTCAAGTCGTACGACCTCGTCTGGCTCATCCATCTCGTGGCCGATGTTCATCAACCCTTACACGCGGTCTCTCGCTTTGACAAAGCACACATGAACGGGGACGACGGAGGCAATGGTGTCATGGTGTGTAGCCCTCCCTGTACAGCAAAAGAACGACTGCACGCCTTCTGGGATACTGTCCTCGGGGTGAGCATGGATACGACGACCGCCATCGAGACCGCTAAGCAATTGCCCGCCGCCGATCCGCAGCTTGCCGCCATCAGCGATGAACGTGTCTGGATCCAGGAAAGCTTCGAGGCCGCACAAATGCACGTCTACGTCTCACCCATCGGGATAGGGGTTGGTCCCTTTGAGTTGACCGACAGCTATAAGGCGGCGGCACAACACGTGGCTGGTCAGCGCATGGCTCTCGCGGGGACTCGCCTGGCAAACATGCTCAATGACGCATTCCGCTAAGCTGTGGTGTCTGAATTCCAAAACCGCTTGAGGGAATTTCTCAGCATGGATCATGTGCCAGAATGCAACGCGGGTGACTGGCGTTCCCGTACTTAATCACTCACCTCCTGTCAGTTTTGACAGTATCCAAGCGTAGGCATCAGAAGTAGAGTCTCCCCCACCATACAGCTCTTGGCTGGAACAGATCATCGAGTCGATGGATCGCCACCGACCTTTGGCGGAAGGAGCGGATGAACATGAAAAGACAGGCCTCTCGGAAGCTGCGGCTCATCGCCACCCTCGCGGGTGTGACCATGATGCTGACTGGATGGTTCTCCGGCTCTGCATCGGCAGCATCCGCCAGACAAATTGATGCGGGTGTGGATGACGCCATCGTGAAGTTCGAACAAGAAGTCAAAGGCGGCAAGAGTTTCATGGAGAGCAGCAAAGGGATGCTGGTGTTCCCAACAGTGCTCAAAGGAGGGGCCGGCTTTGGAGGAGAGTATGGAGAGGGGGCACTCCGGACCGGCGGCAAGACGGTAGATTACTACAGTATGTTGCAGGGGTCATTCGGGTTTCAGCTTGGAGGGGAAATTAAGACTGTCTACCTCGTGTTTCTGGATGAAGGAGCTCTGAAACGATTCCGGGACAGCGAAGGCTGGAAGGCGGGGGTCGACGGCTCGGTTTCCCTCATCACGTTGGGAGCAGGCGGTACTATCGATACGAACAATCTGAAAGACCCGATTGTCGCCTTCGTCTTAGGGCAGAAGGGCCTCATGTATAACCTGTCGCTGGAAGGGACGAAATTCACAAAACAGCATAAGAAATAGGCGTGCAGGGTTGTTGGGCGTGGGGCTTGGGTGTTCACGCATGGTCCGAGCGGTGCTCCATTTTCTTGCCCGTTCCAGCAGTCATAGGGCAGGAAGCAACTGTGTCGTACGGCCGCTCGATTCTCTGCACGCCATTTGTTACTCGACGCTATTCGTCACTTGCATTCTCGCCCCCGGGGCGCTCCTTGCCGACGCATGGGCCGAAGACACACCAGGCCCGGTCGCTCAAAGGCGGCTGGAACGGGAACACATCGCGCTCAGGCTCAAAGAAGCCGAAAATGCTGTCGAGAAACGGCTATTGTCGGAAAGCCTCCGGCTACATTTCTACGGCTATCTCGAAGGTTCGTACACCCAGAACTTCAATAATCCGTCCAATCGCATCAATCAGCTCCGCGTCTTCGATGTGAACTCCAACCAATTCCGGCCGAACCTCGCTCAGTTCGTATTGGAACGGGAAGCGAAGGCAGAGGCGACGGGTTGGGATCGAGTCGGCTTTCGTGTGAAGTTCAATGCGGGGCGCGATTCAGATTTCATCGGCGGGATCAACTTGAGTACCTGGGCGGACTTCCAGGAGTTCTACGGTCAATATCGAGCACCTGTCGGCCGAGGACTTACTCTCCAGGCCGGCCAGTTCAACAGCGTTGTCGGCTACGAAGTGGTCGAAAGTCCACATAACGCACACTATTCCCGGTCGTGGCTCTTCGGGTTAGGGCAGCCATTCACGACCCGCGGCCTCCGTGCGACCTATGAGTTCAACGAACAGGTGTCACTGTCCGTCGGAGCGATCGCCTACATTAACTCCGCGAGAGCAGACACGAATTTCGATCCGCTTGTCGAATATGCATTGGCTGTGACGCCGACCGAGAAGGTGAGGGTGACCGTCTATGGATTGGCCGGGCCGAGGGACGGTCCCTCCGGCACTCCTGGCGGTACCGTGTTTCTAGCCGGAGGATATCTCAGTGTTCAAGTCACCGAACACACATCGGCGGTCATCGAATCCTATTACGCCAACCAATCCAACAGCAGCACGATCACGACAAGCAGGAATGCGCGCTGGGATGGAGCCGCGGCCTACCTGATTCATGATTTCACCGATCGGTGGGGCCTTCGTCTGCGCGGTGAAATCTTCGAGGATGCAGGCGGTTTCGTCACCTGCCAGGGAACGACAGACTATCAGCCCAGAGCCAACGTGTGTTTCGGCGCGACGTCCGGCACGTCAGCTCCGGCAGTGGCTCAGACCCTCTGGGAGTTCACCGGCACCGTTCAATACAAACCGTTTGCCTCGTTCATCACGCGTCTTGAATATCGCTACGACAAATCGAATCAGAATGTCTTTCAGGTGGGAGGACGGGCGACCAGCTACCAGCCGACGCTGTCTCTGGATGTGATCTATCTCTTCTGACTGGCTCTGTGGCGGGCGAGATTCTCTTCCGGCGTGGTGGCATCGCCCGGCGCCACCGGAATCAAAGATCTGCTGAACCCCGGTTTGGCCAAGAGCATCAACCAGGTGACGAACACAAAGGCCGAAGTCAGCACAGGCATGCCGGTGGGCTCAAGAAATATACCCAGCGATGCCCACACACGCGTGGTGACGAGGATGCCGATGATCGTATAAACGAGGCACGGCAGATTCAGTACGTAGAAGACTCCTCCAAGCGCCATGGCGGTCAGCGCAGCGTTATAGCCGAACAGCCCATCGCGGATCGCTTCCTCATGAGCCCCATAAAAGATCGCGCTTCCTGCGGCGAGGGTCGTTCCCATCAAGGCCATGAGGGCGCCAAGGCGCGTGTTGACGGCGATGGCGAGGAGGATGATGATTCCGGTCATCCAATTGTCCTGGAAGAAGATCTCTGAAATGCCCATGGTCATTCCGTGAAACCAGGTGAGCCAGCCGTACTCCGGTCGGGGGCCTGTAAAGTCGGCTGGTGAAGTGGGTTTGATCGCGTTCGAGACGTCAATCGTGGTGAATTGTAGCAAGGCGCCAAGGAAGAACCATGTCGCCAGGACAAACGGCATGGTCAAAGCCGGGACTTTGTGCGGTCCCAACAACGCGCCAAACGCCGGAAGGATCACCGACGTGAAGACAGCGCAGAGCACAATGTACAGCCAGAGATGCAGGTTGGGCATGTTCCCGGTGGTGAAATTGGGGCTCGTGTAGGCCACGAGGGCGACGGCGACTAATGCGCCATTAAAGCCGAAAAGACCGTCCTTAATGAGACCCTTGTCCGCTTTGAACAGAACGGCGGTGGCTGTGCTGATGATGGTGCCGAAGAGACAGGCGAGGCCGTAGATCCAGGAGTTATAGAAGATGCCGGCGAGAATCAGCGCACCGGTGATCGGATTGTTCTGAAAGACCACCTGGGCAATTCCACGCAGCACCCAGTCGCCGAATCCCCATACCGGATGTTCACGAAACCGATCGTGCAGTGCCACGCGCGCCACGGCGCTCTCCTTTCGTACGAAGGTCGAGCGTGCTTGACAGGCAGCGAATCGTAGACTAGCATCCGATTCCCCGCAACAAAATTCTGTCGGCGTACCTAGGTAAAAAAGGGGGGCTCGATGCATTTGACTCCGCGAGAACAGGAAAAACTGCTGATCTACACCGCGGGACAACTCGCGGCGGATCGCATGAAGCGGGGTCTGAAGCTGAACCATCCCGAAGCCGTTGCCTACCTGACGGCAGCGGTTCTCGAAGGCATTCGCGACGGCAAGACGGTGTCGGAACTGATGACCTATGGGACCACCCTGTTGTCCTACGACGATGTCATGCCGGGCGTGCCGGAAATGATCCATGAAATCATGGTCGAGGGAACGTTTCCGGACGGTACCAAGCT
>JARDZZ010000172.1 GCA_029240595.1 Nitrospira sp.
TGATGACCAGTCGTCTCGCACCAAGCCGGCATGTCCTTCTTAATCCCCTCGTCGTCCGAGACGACTTCGAGCACCTGCCCCAAGGTGAGTTCCTTGATTTTCTTGGACGTCATGATGATCGGCATCGGACAAAAGTACCCGAGTGTATCGAGTTTTACGTCTGCTTTCATTGGAACTCCTCAGGGAACCAGGACTGTCCCGGTTGTTGGTCAATAGTCCTCGGGAAGAGCTATATGAACAAATTCACATTCCCTTGCTTGGCCTCTGCCAGATACGTTGTGACCCCGGCAAACTGATCGATGCCGTCGATGAGAGTATCCTTTGAGATACCCATCAGGCCCATCGTGGTCGTACAGGCAATGAAGCGAACGCCCAAATCTATCGCGGTTTGCATCAACTCGGGGACACCGGGCATTCTGTTTTGCTTCATGACTTTGTGCATCATGCTGGTCCCAATACCGCCGAAATGGAACCGGGAAAGCGGTAAGCTCTCAGCTCCGCCCCTGTTCAACACCCCGAACATCCGGCGAAGCCAATCTTTGGCCGAGCTCGAGGCGCCTTTGCGCCGAATGGTGTTCAATCCCCAAAAGGTGAAGAACATCGTCACCTGCATGCCCATGGCGGCCGCGCCCGTCGCGATTATAAAGGCGGCCATCGCACGGTCCAAGTCACCGCTCAGCAGCACGATCGTGACCTTCTCCGGTTTTGAGGCTTGGAGATCGGCAAGTGCCACTGCCGGATCCATTTGCGGGGTGGTAGTTGTCATGACGTCCCTCTCCAGAATCAAATTCATTGAGTTTCCACGGTTTTTGACTATAGTCTCCACTTCTTTTTCATGTCAATACAACGACCGTGTGCGATCTGCCAGGGCCTCGAGGCCTGAGTCATGGATTACTCTCCGGACAGCAGAAGACTCATGGCTCGCCGGATCTGCGGGCGGGAGCCGAGGAGCACGAGAATGTCCCCGCTTTTGAGTTTCGTCTTTAAGGAGGGGTTCGATTCCGTGATGCCATTGCGAGTCCAGGCGATGACGGACGCTCCGGTACGGGGTCGAATCGAGAGATCGGCAAACGTCTTTCCTACGGCAGGAGACTCATCGTCGATTCGACAAGTCTCAACCTCTGCGTCGGTCAACGTTCCGCCGCGTAAGTGGTGCGCCAGTTCCGGCAGCTCGCTGCGCCGCAGCAGCGCGTATCCTTCACGCCGAACCTGTTCAGCCTTCATGGTGATGAAGTCCTGGGGAAGATTGTAGGTTCGAAGCACCAGGGCGAAGATTTCAATCGAGGTTTCAAACTCTTCGGGCACCACATCGTCGGCGCCGAGATCGTGCAGCTCTTCCAACTCGCGCAGGTAGCGTGTCCTGACCACCACGCGGATCTTCGGATTGAGCACCTTGGCTACCTGGACCGTCCGCCTGGTAATGAACGGATCCGAGATGGCCACCACCAATACCTTGGCTTCTTCGATCTTGACATGCCGTAACACGTTGGGATTCGTCGCATCACCATAATAGATAGGCACTCCGTGGCGGGACTCTCGACGGACAGTGTCACCGTCCAGGTCGAGCGCCAGGTGAGGGATTTCCGTTTCGCTCAGAACGCGCGCCAGATTCCGGCCGTTCAAGCCGTAGCCGACAATGATCACATGGTCCTTGAGGCGGATCTGGCTTCCTTCCGTTTGGAGGACATGCGCTTCGGTTCTTGTCGGTAGCCATCGCCGGAGCCGCTGAATGGCTTCCGCCCGGCGGGCCATTGCCGGCGACCATTGCATTAAAAACGGCGTCACGATCATCGACAGAACGGACACGGAAAGAAACACTTGGTACGGGTCACCGCGCAGCAAGCCGCTCTCCTGCGCCTGCTGGGCCAGCAGGAAACTGAATTCTCCGACTTGTGCCAACGCGACGCCGACCATGATCGCCGACCGGGGGGGAATCTGCAGGACGAAAGACGCCGCTGCCCCGGCCAGAAACTTCACGAAGAGGATCGCCACCAACAGGCCAAACACTAGAACCGGGTGGTCGATCAACACGCGCCAGTCCATCAGAATGCCGATGGACACAAAAAACAGGCTGTTGAAGCTGTCGCGAAACGGCAGGACATCGGCCATGGCCTGGTGACTATATTCCGATTCCGATATCACGAGTCCGGCAATAAACGCGCCGAGCGCGAGAGACAACCCTCCGAGAGAGGTCAACCAGGCGATGCCCAGACAGAGCACGATGACCGTCAGCAAAAACAGCTCGCGGCTTCTGCTGCGCACGATATGCTCGAGTAGCTTCGGAACGGCGTACCAGGCTGCGGCAATGATCAATCCCACCACGAAAACCGACTCAGCCAGCGTGAACAGGATCGTCGTCAGCGACCCCTCGGCTCGAGTGGCAAG
This sequence comes from Nitrospira sp., assembly GCA_029240595.1. Taxonomy (GTDB): domain Bacteria; phylum Nitrospirota; class Nitrospiria; order Nitrospirales; family Nitrospiraceae; genus Nitrospira_C. The sequence goes on from JARDZZ010000172.1 coordinate 2,386, forward strand.
AATGGGCAGGAGCAGCATCATCGGCACGACTGCGAGATCCTGAAAAATCAGGATCCCGATGGTCGTGCGACCGTGAATCGAATCGCTGTCCCCCCTCTCGGCCAACGTTTTCAGCACGATCGCGGTGCTGCTGAGCGAGAGAAGAAATCCCCAAAAAATTCCTTGTTGCCACGTCATGCCCACCGACATGGCGGCCACCCACGCGACCGCCAACACGGTGCCCACCTGAATGGGTCCGGCAATGAACAGCAGCCGGCGCAGTGACGCGAGCTGGACGAGAGAAAATTCAATGCCGATCGTGAACAAGAGAAGGACGACGCCGATTTCGGCGAGCACTTGAACCGTGCCGATGTCAGCGATGAGGTTCAAGCCGTGAGGGCCGATGAGCGCGCCGGCGACCAGAAAACCGGCGATGGACGGCAGTCGGAACTGATGGAACATGAAGACAACGGCAATCGAGACGGAAAAAATGACCAAGAGATTGCCGAGCACGCCGTAATCAGTCATAGCAGCAGTGGCGTCAGGATAGAGAAGCCGTCTGGCGAATGGCGTGCCTAGTCACGCCGCTTGATGAATGAGACGGTCAGGTGGTTGGGCTTCCTGTCGGGGGGAGAATACCCCAGTGCAACGACACGAACAAGGTCTTGCCACTTGTGCCGGTTGGAAGGCTCGCGTACAGTGCCGGCGTGATTGGCGCCATGGTGTTCGACTTCAACGGTGTGATCGTCGATGACGAGACGCCTCACCTCCTTTGCTTTCAGCAGGCACTGGCCGAGGCCGGCCTGACATTGACCGCACACGACTACTATGGAGCGTATTTGGGAATGGACGAGCGCACCTGCACAAGACTCCTGCTCGAAGAGCGAGACGGCGTCTGCGATGAAGCCCGGATCCTCCGTATCACCGACCGGAAAGCGGACCTCTTTCGGGCGCACAGTGCCCATCACAGACCACCGCTGTTCGCGGGCGCAGCGGATTTTATCCTTGCGGCAAAAGGCTGCTACCGATTGGCGATCGCCTCGGGCGGACGTCGGGCGCAGATCGAGGACGCGTTGGCCGGTAGTGCGATCGAACAGGCATTTGAGGTGATGGTCACGGCCGAGGATTGTCCGATCGGAAAGCCAGACCCGGCGATCTATCTCCTCGCCTGCGATCGGCTCAACGCCAATCGCGGTTCCGCCGAGAGGATCACCCCTTCTCAGTGTCTGGTCATCGAAGATTCGCTTGCGGGCATCCGATCGGCCAGAGCAGCCGGCATGCGCGTGTTGGCGGTGAGCACAACCTATCCCCTTGAAATGCTAAATGAAGCGGAATTGGTGTTCCGAGGCCTCCACGACATGACGCCCCAGACAGCCATCGATGCGTTGGCGCTCGCCAGCCCCAGATGCCAACCGGCAGCCTTTTCGACCCCCTCCAAAGATGAATAGACGCATTCCTCTGCGGTGGCATAGCTTGTGGAGCAGAAGCGCACACCGCGCCTGTTCCACAGCTTCAGCGGAGGTAACATTATGCGGCTATCAACCTGGTTCTCACTCGTTCTTGGAACCATGCTCGCCATGCTTGCGTCTCAGACATTGGCCGCTTCTCCCGACTCGCCGTCCTTCGATCCGGCACGGATGTGGGAATGCACGCAGGCTGATGGCTCATCCATCTACACGAATAAGGAACGGACCGGTTGTACGTTGATGACGCTGAAGGAGCTGTCGGTCGTGCCGTCACTGGACCAGATGCCGACATATCGGCCCGCTCCCACCACTCATGAGGATATGGCGGCATATGGAGACCGCGGCCGGAGAGCCGTCACAGGTGATCAGCGGCACGTGCCCGATTGGGCCAGAGACTGGCATGCGACCGTCGCATCAACCGGTGTCGTGCAAGCGGAGGTCTGCGCCCTGTATGGAGAGTGGCTGAACTTGAACCAGAAATCCCGCGGCGGGTTTTATTTTGGGTCTGACCCTTCCTACGGCGGCGATCTGTCGGGACAGAACCAGCGTGGTGCGAGCTTCTCGTTCTATGACAATGCTCGCTATCTCTCCCTGGCGAAGATGTTCGGTGCCGGCTTCGTGCCAATCGGCTGCCTCTAGCCTCGCTGCCACGTCACGTTCGAGGTGCCTCGGTCGGTCCCTCTACACCTTGTAGAACGATCGATACCACTCTACAAAACGAGGGATGCCGACCTCGATCGACGTCGATGGCGAAAACCCCACATCACGGGCGAGATCGTCGATGTCCGCGTACGTCGCCGGCACGTCTCCTGGCTGCATCGGCAGCAGCGTCATATCCGCCTTCTTGCCCAACGCGCCTTCCAATACCTCGATAAAGTGCAGGAGCTCCACGGGCTGGTGGTTGCCGATATTGTAAATCCGCGCCGGCGCAAGGCTCGTCCCAGCGTCCGGCTTGTCGCTGGACCAAGACGGATTTGGTTGAGCCGGATGGTCGAGCGTTCGAATGACCCCTTCCACGATGTCGTCGATATAGGTGAAGTCGCGTTGCATTTTTCCATGGTTGAACACCTCGATCGGCCGACCCTCCAGAATCGCTTGCGTGAATAGGAAGAGCGCCATGTCCGGCCGTCCCCACGGTCCATAGACGGTGAAGAATCTCAGGCCAGTGCACGGAATCTCGTACAAGTGGGCATAGCAATGCGCCATTAACTCGTTGGCTTTCTTACTGGCTGCGTACAGCGAAATGGGGTGGTCAACGTTGTCATGAATTGAAAACGGCATATGGGTGTTGCCGCCATAGACGGAACTGGACGAGGCATAGACCAGGTGCTCTGTTTTCACCTGACGGCACCCTTCGAGAATGTTCATGAATCCTTCAATGTTGCTGTCGGTGTACGCGTGCGGATTAATGAGCGAATACCGAACGCCGGCCTGAGCGGCCAGGTGCACGACGCGGCGAATCGGATATTCCGAGAAAAATTCCTTCATGCCCTGGCGGTTTGCCAAGTCCAATTTTACGAACTGAAAGCCATTCAACGCCGTGAGTTGCGCGAGACGAGCTTCTTTCAGACGCACATCATAGTAGTCGTTCACATTGTCGAGCCCGATGATGTGATCGCCGCGATCGATTAAACGCCGGGCCACATGAAAACCGATGAATCCGGCCACTCCTGTCACGAGCGTGAGAGATCTCATGGAGTCATTCCTTGTTGATTATGTGTCGAGGTTAGGGGCGCGCGCCTTGTTTCATAAAGGGCGGTTCGCCATGAACGGCGCGATAAAGATT
>JARDZZ010000173.1 GCA_029240595.1 Nitrospira sp.
GATCCTGGGCGTCAAGAATACCACCCTTCTCGCCGAGCTGGCGCGCCTTTTCCCGCATCTCGTCAGTTGGCGGGGCGAATGGCGGAAGGCCCGGAAACAGTCTCACAAATGAATCATCCGCTCTGGCGGGTTCCTTTGGAGCGGTGAGTGTGATGGTCTCGGCGGCCTCACCAAGCCCCGTGTTGAACAGGAAGGCTGACCCGCACATCCATACGACGAGAGCGACCCAGGTGTGCGAGTAGCGTGGTGGCCACATATGCCATCCGAGTTCAAAAGGCATTGCCCAGCGATCCCTTCTTGGAGAAGCAACAGATATACCAGCATGGCATGTATTTTCAATGCGTACTTACGATTACCGCTTCCGTGGGGCCTGCAGAGTCATATGAGCACAGGTGAGAAGCACACGTCTTGTCTATGCGAGCGCTTGTAACTTGGCGGAAAACTATCTGAATCCTTCCCCGTTCGTTCCACCTCCGAATCCGCCCCAGTTTCCGCCGAAACCTCCCTGCCCCGTGCCCCAATACTCACCACGTTGAATGCGACGGTAGGGGTGACGCAAATCGGGCCGGCTGATCCACCAGAAAAATGCGATGGCGCCGATGCTGGTGAACAAGGTGATCCAGAATCCCATGCCCTTATAGTGGGTCCTCAAGGGCGTGCCGGCACGGATGTCCTGACTGTGCGATGCCAAAGCGACGGCCGTTCGATACAGCCCATCGCCGAAGTGGCCTCGATCAATCGCGGGATGTAAATACTCCGTACCAATCTGATTCATAACTGCCGGTGTGATCACAGGCAGCATTTGTCTGCCGAGTGTCAGTGCGGCCTGACGCTCTTCCACCGCGAGCAGGACCAAAATCCCATGTTCTTGCTGAGCGGATCCAATCCCCCACTTCTCATAGATGGCGGTCGCGTAGTCTTCTGCGGAACGAAACGGTTTGACCGTGGGCACCGTCACCACCACCATTTCCACGCCGGTTTTTCTTTCGAGGTCTTGGGCCACCGAACGGATTCTTGCGCGCCAGTCGTCTTCGAGAATCTTGGCATGGTCGCTGACATACCCCATGGGGTCGGGCAGCTTCATGGTCGGGCGCTCGTACGGACTCGCCCAACTCCATGCCTCCGCCAGCAAGAACATGACGACGATCCAAACCGGTAGGTGCTGGTTCATCGAGGCATAACCTCAACAAGCCTGGTCGCGGCCTGCAAATAGCGGTCAAACACCCGAGGTATCTCCGACGGGCCGGGCGTAATCTGTCCCCGTTTCAACAACAGCGCTTCATGGAATCCCTGCAAGTCGAGTTGCAACCGGTCCGCGATGTCCTTGATCACTGCGTCGGATTGCGTGAGCACGGGCCATCCTTGTAGTCGTTGTAATCCCCGTAACAGCGGGATGGTCGAGGTAATGGCAAGTGGCAACAAGATCGTCACGGCGTCGTCCGCTCCGCCGGCTTCAGCATACCGTTGCCGTAGTCGAAACACATGGCCGGCAAGCCCCTGCATGACGGCATCCTGTAACCGCCTCGTATCCACATGGAATCCCACAAAGGGATCACGGCCTCCTAACACTCTGTGATGTTCCTGTATTTCGAGAAACTCGAGCGGGAAGAGCGCAGAAAACGACCGGACGTCGTGGTCCGTGAGAAACATCGGCGTGATGACGCCCTCTTTGCTCCATCGTTTGTGGACCGGTGCATAGCGTTTCAAGACCGCAGCATCATAGCCATTGACCACCAACAACATATTGAGATTCGAACGACCGGTGAGAAATTCTCCCCGCACGGCACTGCCATAGATCAACAGCCCTTCGAGCTGGTCGTTCAGCGCCGCTTTGACATCCTTTGCATAGGCCCGTAAGAGCGTTTGAGTCTCTTCCGGCAAGCCTTCGATAATTCGCTCCGTAGTGCCCATGCGTCCTCGGCTATGATGTTCGCGGAATCATGTTGACCAGATCCGGCAGAAATCCCGTCGCAATAACCCGGTCCATGATTGAAAACGGCTCAGTTGTGCGTAACCCGGCCGTTGTTGTAAGTACTTGGTGCCGCAGCCGAGCATTGCGATCCAGCGTGCGGAATACTCGATCCCGTAAATAGGCGATCAGCGGGTTTCCGGTGTTCCAGTAGAAGACCTGCTGATCAGCGAGACGCTGTAGCATCGTGACCTGTGGTCTCCGCGCTGTTTCATAGGGCCGTAAGCGGCTGGCGGAACAGTCCCCATCGGCGAGGCACGAGGGCAAGAGCTCCGCGAGCGTCATCGCATCGACCATGGCCTGCATTCTTCCCTGAGAGGCGTGCGGATTCATGGCATGTGCCGCATCGCCGATCAACACCGCTCCATCAGCAACCCACGTGGCGGCGCGAACCCTGCCCGTCGGCATGTAAGCTGTTTGCTTCCAATCGGACAGGCGTTCAAACAACGTCCGGAACTGGGGTGCGATTGCAGTCCAGCGAGCGTGCAAGGATCTCGTGCCGCGACCCTTGATCGCTTCATACGACCCGCTGGGAATCATATAGAACAGGTAGACCATGTTGCCGGTCGCAGGAAACAAGCCCAGGATTTCTTTATGGCCGACGTAGTAAAACGCTTCCGTTACCGGCTCCTCTGATTCGAGAATGGCGATCAAATACCCATCCGGATACAGATGTAATTCGGCCGGAATCTTGAGCGCTTCGCGGACCTTTGACAACGCCCCGTCAGCCCCCACGACCAGCTTGGCCGTGATTGTGTCGGTTCCCTGTGGTCCTTGTACGGTAAGCCCAACCACTCGGTCACGCTCTGTCCGAAGGCCGACGAAGGACGTGTCATAGCGGAGACTGACCGTGGCTTGTTTGTGTAACGCATCCACGATCGCGTGGTGCGCGACGTTCGGTAAGGTCACAATGGCCCGATTGTAGGGAGGGGGGAGAATACCATAATCGATCGAACACAACCTTGCGCCGCCGGCGCGACAGAAGTGAAATGTTCTGACCGACCGCATTGCATCCGCTGGCAGTGATCGTAGCACCCCCAGCTGATCGAGGACTTGCTGCCCATTCGGCTGGAGGATTTCTCCACGCAAGCCGCTGGGGGGCCCGGACGCTTGGTCCAGGACAATGGTCGAGATACTTTTTTGAGCCAACGCGAGCGCCAATACGGCTCCACCGCCTCCGGCTCCGACGATGGCCACATCAGTCACGTCATTCATCGCTTGCCACCGGCATCCTGCATGTCGGGCTTTATTTCCATTCGGTAAATCTGGCGTGGTCGTTCCACATGGACAAGAAGCGGTCCCGGGCTTTTTGTGAGAGGACGCGATCGGTAATGATATCCATCCTCTCATCATTGTACAGATTCCCGCTGGTTGTGTGGTTCATGGAGCCCGACGTATTGATTTCGTCGTCGATGACCACTTGTTTCAGATGCATCAGGCCCTCGTGCTGATTGACACGGATGGGAATGCCAGCCAGTCGCAACGTCTGTAGCGCACGGTATTGCTTGAAGTCCTGTGTACGCTCCTGGTCGGTTAACATTCGGACATCGACGCCGCGCTTCTTCGCCGCAACCAAGGCTTCCACGGCACGCGGATACGTCAACCCATACACGGACACATAGATATAGCGTTTGGCCTGCTGATAGAGTGTCACCACACGGTCCAGCGGGGCATCGTCCGGCGCATACAGCACTTCGATGCCGGCAGCAATGATGGGGCAATCGGGAAGTGCCAGTGCCAGACATAGCGCGGATACGAGGAGGTAGCGGACGCCTCGATTCTGGACGAAGACATGCGCGCCGGGAGGGATCATTCCAAGTCAAACAGCATCTTAAAATGCTCGTCCGCGGCTTCCCAGGCACGAGGCGCAGCAGACGATAGCCATGTGCGCAGATAGGTTTTTTGAGCCGGCGTGAGCAATTGCTTGATTTGGTGCGTACGCCCCTGTAAAGGCTGAAGAAATCCGACGCGCTTCTGGAAATCCAAGGTGGCAGTCCGCACATAGATGTTCGTAAAGGCGACTGGCTGCTCGTCCTCGCCGTCCCCTTGAATCCAAACGGACAAAAACTTCTCTAAGTGTAGGCCGGCGCTGTCCATGGCTGGATCAGTGTCGTGAAACAGCTCGTTTTCGGACTCGTTCAGCGGCGTCGCATCCGCGGCGCGAAACATAAAGTTGCGTTTCCACATGCCAACATCCCTCCAGGGAACCGGCATAGTGGCGGCGGTCCAAGCGCAAAGTCAAGCCAACGCTCGCGAGCGGTCGTCGCCTTGACAAGCCGAAAGCCACTTTGTTACTCTGTCCAAATTCTCTAATTCCTGGGCCAAGTTAGGAGATCCATGCAGGTAAAAATCAACGGCAAGTCTGAGGAGTTTCCCGGAGGCAGTGTCCTCGATTTGCTGAAGACCAAAAAGATCGAGCCGCAGATGGTGGCGGTTGAAGTCAATGACACAATGGTCGACCGCGAACACCTGGGCTCGACTCCCCTCAAGGAAGGCGACCGGCTTGAATTTCTGTTCTATATGGGTGGCGGCACATGACCATGGTCATGCACAAGGAGATTACAGAGCTGATCGGCGGGACTCCTCTCGTCCGCCTCAACCGCCTCTCCCCTCCGGGAAGCGCCACGATTTACGGGAAGGTGGAGTTCTTCAATCCTGGCGGCAGCGTCAAGGACCGCATCTGCCTGAACATGATCAACGAGGCGGAGCATCAAGGAAAGTTGAAACCCGGCGGCACTATCGTTGAGCCGACAAGTGGAAACACGGGCATCGGGTTGGCCTTGATTGCTGCCGTCAGGGGCTACAAGCTGATCCTCGTGATGCCGGAAAGCATGAGCATGGAACGGGCGAGTCTGCTTTCGTCATACGGTGCCCAACTCGTGTTGACGCCGGCTTGGGAGGGGATGAAAGGGTCCATCCGAGAAGCCGAAAGCCTCTTGATGCAGAATCCGTCTTATTTCATGCCCGATCAGTTTTCGAATCCGGCTAATCCCGCCATGCACAAAAAGACCACTGCTCCGGAGATTTGGGAAGCGCTGGATGGAAAAATTGACGCCTTCGTTGCTGCCGTCGGCACCGGCGGGACGATCACGGGGTGTGGCGAGGTCTTCAAGGAACGAAACCCGAATGTCAAAGTCATCGCAGTTGAACCGGCGGGATCTCCGGTACTTTCCGGTGGTGAGCCCGGGCCCCACAAAATCCAAGGGATCGGGGCTGGATTCATTCCCCAGGTCTTGAATCGGAAAATTCTCGATCGCGTCATCAAGGTGACGGACGACGAAGCGTACCAAACGGCTAAGCAGTTGTCGAAGATGGAAGGATTGCTCGTCGGGATCTCGGCGGGCGCCAACGTGTTTGCCGCTCAACAAATCGCCCAAGAGTTGGGCCCCGGGAAGAACGTCGTGACGATTCTTTGCGATACCGGCGAGCGGTACATCAGCATCGAGAAATACTTTAATATTTGAACGAGAAGGAAATCCCACGCGCTTCAAGGGGCAAAGCCGCATCTAGGAAGCTGGACACCATTTCGGCATCGAGTTGAAACATGGAATTTACCGAAGAGCAAATAAGCCGCTATAGTCGGCATATTCTCTTGCCCGAGGTCGGTGGAAAGGGCCAGAAGAAAATCGCCAAGTCCAAAATTCTCCTGGTCGGCGCCG